>JAZOPX010000200.1:0-4397 GCA_045655845.1 Bacteroidaceae bacterium | reverse complement strand
GCGCGGTATTGCAGACCGTTTCCACTTCCCCGGATTCCAGAAGGGACGCCAGGTATACGAGGCCTACAAGAACTCCGATGTCTTTGTGATGCCCTCTGTGTCTGAGCCTTTCGGTATCGCCCCGTTGGAGGCTATGCAGTGTGGTTGTCCCTCCATCATCTCAAAGCAATCCGGTTGTGGCGAGATCCTGGACAACGTAATCAAGGTAGACTATTGGGACATCGACGCTTTAGCAGATGCCATGTATAGCGTATGTACGAACGAGGCCCTATACAACTACCTCTCTGAGGAGGGTATCAAGGAAGTGGACCGCATCACATGGGAAAAGGTAGGTTTGCGCATACGTGAGTGCTATAACCAACTCTGTGGCCGTGGTTATTTCAACAACGACGACTACCTTGATGCAGTAAAAGATATAAAGTAAAAGAGGCGGTTACGCTGAAAATAAAAGAAATCAAAAGATTAAATATTCAAGTTATGAAAACCATTTGTCTTTATTTTGAGATACATCAGATTGTTCATCTGAGAAGGTACCGCTTCTTCGATATAGGTACCGACCACTACTACTACGATGACTACGCCAACGAGAGTAGCATCAGCGACATTGCAGAGCGCTCTTATGTTCCCGCTCTCACCACTTTGCTCGACATGATCAAGAGCAGCAACGGATACTTCAAGGTAGCCTTCTCGCTCTCTGGTGTAGGTCTCGAGCAACTCGAGCTCTATGCTCCCCAAGTAGTGGAGTTGTTGCAGGAGATCAACAAGACCGGTTGCTGCGAGTTCCTCGCTGAGCCCTACTCACACGGTCTCTCATCACTTGCCAACGAGGAGAGTTTCCGCAACGATGTGGATCGCATGTGCAAGAAGATCAAGCAGGTATTCGGTAAGACCCCCAAGGTATTCCGCAACTCAAGCCTTATCTATAGCGACGATATCGCTGCTCAGGTGGCTGCTATGGGCTTCAAGGGCGTGCTCACCGAAGGTGCCAAGCACATCCTCGGTTGGAAGAGTCCCCACTACCTCTACCACGCTAATACCAACCCCAACCTCAAGGTATTGCTCCGCGACTATAAACTCTCTGATGACATCTCACTGCGTTTCTCTAACCCCTCATGGGATGCTTATCCCTTGATGGCCGGTACCTACGCAGATTGGATTGCTCAGACTCCTGCTGAGGAGGAGGTAATCAACATCTTCATGGAGTTGTCTGCCCTCGGTATCTACCAGCCTTTGAGTTCAAACATCCTCGAGTTCTTCAAGGCATTGCCCGAGTGTGCTCGTGAGCGTGGCATCTCATTCTCTACTCCAAGCGAGGTCATCAAGAACTACAAGTCTGTAGGTTCAGTTGATGTACCCTACCCCATGTCATGGGTGGATGAGGAGCGTGACATCAGTTCATGGCTCGGTAACACCATGCAGCGCGAGGCCTTCAACAAACTCTACAGCGTAGCCGAGCGTGTTATCATCGGTCTCGACAAGCGCATCAAGCAAGACTGGGATTATCTGCAGGCGAGCGACAACTTCCGCTTCATGACCACCAAGCAGAACAAGGTCGGCATGGATCGCGGTATCTATGACTCACCCTACGATGCCTTCACTAACTATATGAATATCCTCGGCGACTTCATCAGCCGTGTCAATTCCCTCTACCCTGTAGACATCGACAATGAGGAACTCAACGCACTGCTCACCACTATCAAGAACCAAGACAAGGAGATTGAGGCGCTGGGTAAGGAGTTGGAGAAGATCAAGGGCGTAGTCGTTCCTACTACCGAGGAGAAGCCCAAGAAGGCTGCAGCCAAGAAGCCCGCTGCCAAGAAGGCAAAGAAGGCCGAATAACCCAAGGCTGAGTAATTCATTCACATACGCAGAAAAGCACGTGCACGTAAAGGCACGTGCTTTTCTTTTCTTGTAGGCATAACCCACACACCAAAATTTTTCATTATCTTCGCACCATGATTTCAACAAAGGTCTTCAATCCCGAGCACGATATGGCGTTGGCCAATGGAGACAAGCACTTCATAGCCCCAAGGAATATCCGTGAGATGGCCCATGACCTCGCGCCGCTCTTGGAGTTCGTCGAGGAGGATGGAGTCCTCGTATGGGGCTGGGACCACGCCATCAAGAGCCAGTTGCTACGCATGGGCGTTGCGGCAGAGACACTCCCCACCGATGGGGCACTGACAGCGCTGCGCCAATGCTCGGAGCGTGCTTCAGCCCACCGACTCCTCCATGCCTTCCATGCCGACCACCCCGACGGGCCCTACATTGGCGAGAGCATCCTCGCACACAGCCTCAATGATGTTGCAGCCTACGCCTCACGACACGGACATATCATCCTGAAAGACCCTTTATCGAGTAGTGGCAAGGGGTTAAGGCACGTGAATAAAGGAGGCCTCCCCCTATCCCCCTCCCGAGGAGGGGGCACTCCAGACAACTCGAAAACTATTCCCAAAGAACCACTGCAGGGTTCATTGGAACATTCTAAAAAGCACTGTCCCTCTAAGGTAGGGGGACGAGCGGAGCGTAATGAAATGGAGCAGAGCGGAGGGGGTATGTACTCATCTTCGTCCCCCTTAGGCAAAATCGAGAACTGGGCCAATGCCCTCATCCGTCGCCACGGCTACCTCACAGCAGAGCCCTATTACAATAAGGTACAAGACTTTGCCATGGAGTACTGCGTCCGCGAGGGGCAGTGCCGCTTCATCGGTTACTCACTCTTCAACACCAACGCCCACGGCCGCTACGAGAGCAACCTACTCATGGAAGACGAGAAGATAGAGACCCTACTCGCCCAGTATATCCCCCACTCTGCCCTACACGAGGTGCGCGACTGGGTCATCAGCCACTTCACCCACATCATTCCTGCCGAGTGGGACACCCCCCATCATCCCCTATACTTTGGCATTGATATGATGGTGGTTAAGACAACGGACAACAGACAACGGACAACAGACGACAGACAACAGACGACAGACAAGGTTTGTGCCAATGAGCGAGAATCAAGTTCGCTTGAATTCTCACAGCGAGTGCAGCCAAAGCTCAACAACGAAGTTATTAACGGACAACAGACAACAGACAGAGTTAGTGCCTGCGAGTGCTATGTAAACTTGCATACAAATCCCCCAGCGAGTGCAGCCGAACTAAAAACGAAGTTTACTTCAGAACTCAAAATTCAAAATTCAGAATTCAAACTGTATCCCTGCGTCGAGATCAACCTCCGCCTCAATATGGGTATCATCGCCCACGAGGTGCGCCGCGCGCTGCTTGCCCCTGGCACAGAAGGCACCTTCCATGTCACCGCCTTCCCCACCGAAGAGGCAGCGCAACGATTCTACCAGGAACACATAGAGCAGTTCCCTCCCCTCTTCCAAGCAGAAAAAATAGTGTCAGGGTATTATCCCCTGACACCGATACATTCCCACACACGCCATCACGCATATATCGTGTGCCGGAAGATTTGACACCGAGCATATCACTCACGCTACCATTCGGGTGATCCATATCCACAAGGGGGCGGCAAGCACGAACATGAAGATGCTGAAGGCCAGTGTGGAGGTGCCTGTGCGCACATACTGTTGGTAGCGACTGCCGATGATGATACCCGAGAAGGCGGGAGGCAGAGCACCGGCAAGCACCATCATCTGTAACTTCGTGGGGTCCATCTTGAAGATGAGGCCGACGATGAGCAGTACGGCGGGCATGAGCAAGAGCTTAAAACAGGTGTTGTAGATGACCTCCTTGTCGAGTTGGAACTTCATGCCCGAGAGGGTGAGGCCTGCGGCAAACACGGCGACACCGGAGTTGGCCTTGGCGATGAGTTCAAAGTTGGGGTCGAGGATCGTGGGGAACTTAATGCCACACAGTACCAGTATCACGGCCAGGATGGGAGCCCAGCAGACGGGGGCCTTGAGGGCTTCGAGCACAGGGTTGCCCTTCTTGGCACCATCTTGCGACTTGCCTGCACCACTGGAGCCCGCATTGAGCAGAGCCATGCCAATAGGGATACTGATGGCGTTGACCACAATGGAGACGATGGCCACGACAAGTCCCGTAGCAGCCGTGCTGCCATAGATGGGCTCGAGCACGGCAAAGCCGAGGAAGCCGATGGTGGGCGAACCGGTGATGAGGGCGCTCACGGCCGCCTCGCTCTTGGTGTGCTTGAAAATCTTGTAGGTAGAGAGGTACGACAAGAGGAATAGTCCCACGAGCACGACGAGGCTGATGATGAGCAACTTGCCGTCATCAAACAGCATCGTGCGGTCGGCCTTGACGATGGAGACGAACAATGCCGCCGGCAAGGCATAGGTGAGCACCAGTTTATTGAAGATCTGTGCATTGGCAGCAGTAAACACACCGCGCTTACCCGCTGCATATCCCAACGCCATGATGACGAA
>JAZOPX010000199.1:0-4163 GCA_045655845.1 Bacteroidaceae bacterium | reverse complement strand
GCGTCCCATGGTGACCTCGATGGTGCGAGTGGTGATGGAGTCCACAAACTTGCGGTCGTGGCTGATGACCACGACGGCCTTCGATGAGGTCTTGATGAACTCCTCGAGCCACTGTATACTCTCGATGTCGAGGTGGTTGGTAGGCTCGTCGAGCAGCAGCACGTCGGGGTCTTTGAGCAATAGTTTGGCAAGTTCAATACGCATGCGCCATCCGCCCGAAAACTCCGAGGTGGGCTTGCCAAAGTCGCTGCGCTCGAAGCCGAGGCCGAGGAGCGTCTTCTCCACATCCTCTTCGAAGTGGGTCATGTCGATGGCATAGAACTTCTCGCTCAGCGCTGCCACCTCCTCGATGAGCGCCATATACTCGTCGCTTTCGTAGTCGGTGCGTGTGGCGAGTTCGTTGTTTATGCGCTCGATCTCAGCCTCCGCCTCGTGCAGATGGGCAAAGGCCTGTGAGGTCTCCTCAAACACCGTGCGCCCATCCTCGGTCATGAGGTGCTGGGGGAGGTAGGCGATGACGCAATCCTTCGGCGCTGATACCTTGCCTCGGGTGGGCTGGCGCACACCGGCGAGAATCTTCAATAGGGTGCTCTTGCCGGCTCCGTTCTTACCCATCAGGGCGATGCGGTCCTTTTCGTTGATTTGGAACGATATGTCCTTAAACAATGTAGTGCCGCCAAACTCTACGGCCAATCCGTCTACTGAAATCATGTCTTTTTATGTTGTTTTTTAGTTTTTATTTTTTTTAGGAGTTTAGAAGTGAAGGAGTGTTCGCTTTGCTCAGGAGTTGAGATAAATGTGATGCTCGTTTCTCGTTCCCTACTTTTTAATTTGCTTTCTCACGATGTCAGAGTCACCCCTCCTTGGGAGGGGCTGGGGGAGGCCAAGATCCACAAGCCTCCCTGATGGCCCATAGTGTTTTTCATGTACTAACAGTCATCTCGGGAAGGGCATTGTGGACTTGGGGTATACCACTCCGTGAGCTCCGCTTCGGGGTAGTAGTGGTGCAGTATCTCTTTGTAGTTATATCCTTTGGCTCCCATCACTGCGGCTCCTATCTGGCACAGACCTACGCCATGGCCCCAGCCACGACCATGCAAAATAAACGCCTCCCCCTTGCCCCTCCCAAGGAGGGGTGACTGTGGCCCCGCGATGTCTGAAGCCCCCTCTCCTTGGGAGAGGGATGGGGAGAGGCCGCCTTTCTTCTCTACCTCAAACGCACTGCTATACAGATGTGTCTCCGACAGGGTGCGTCGTATCTCCAGTTCCTTGCCTATGATGCGTGTGGCCTTGGTACCTACAATCTGCAGGCGCACGATACGTCCCGAAGGACCTCGCTCGATGGGGATAAGGTCTATGATGTCACCGTAGTCGAACCCGCCACGTCGGCGCACGAGGTCCGACAGCTCCGCCTGGGTGTACTGTACCGTCCAGCGGTAGAAGTCGGTCGACTGGTCGTAGTGGTTCAGCACTTCGGAGAGTATCTTCGGGTCGTCGGTGTTGCAGAAGGGGTCGTTCACCACGCTGAGGTAGGGGTGGGGCGTGTCGTCCCAGCAACTCTCATACAACTCGGTTCGTCCACCGCAGCACTTGCTGAAGCGTGCATCGCACACCTCGCCCTCATACGAGAGCACGATGCCCCGTGTAGCACGGATAGCCTCATATACCTGCGGTGTCACCTTGCGGCTCACGCCCTGATAGCGCTGGCAATGGTCGTCGGCACACACGTCAAAGTGCGTATGCGCCTCGCGGTCGTACCAACGGATGGCCTCTGAGGCCCCCTCAACTCCCCCCGAGGGGGAGCTTACAGACATCTCGGATTTGATTTTATTGGCTACAGTGTCAGGGGAGGATATAACCTCTTCGTTAGTGAATCGTAATATTCTATATCCAAGTTTGTTTAATATGTCACTGCGCAATTCATCGGCTTTCTTTTGCTCTTCTGTGTCGTGATACTTACCGTCGACCTCTATTATAAGTTGTGAATCCAGGCAGACAAAGTCAGCGATGAAGTCTCCAATGATATGTTGTCTTCGGAATTTCTTTCCGAGTTGTTTGGCGCGTAGTATTTCCCATAAGCATCGTTCCGCTTCAGTTGGGAATCGTTTTTTGCTTTTGGCTTTATCTTTCAATAATCTATAGATGTCAGGATGGGCTGTTTGATATCTGTCCAAAAGTGTAGTGTTGTTGTCAGCGATGCCTGTAAGCTCCCCTTCGGGGGGAGTTGAGGGGGCCTTTATCTGCGCCAGCAGCCAACTTCTGGAGATGACCGCGTGTGCCTTGAGGAGTTCTACCGATGAGGTCCCGCTCATCTCTGAGGCGATGACGCTGGTGAGATAATCTTCGATGGCGATGCGGTTGATGGCATGCAGCTCGCCGTCAATGATGCGCAAGATGAGTGCGCCCTGAAAGGTCTGTGTCTCTTGCTGTTGCCAGTGAAACTCCTTGCCGATGGTCACGCCGTGGAGAGAGAATGAAGCCCCCTCGAAACCTGCTTTGCTGATCTCCTTGGGGGAACTAAAGTTCCCGTCGTCGCAACCGACGCTCATTTCGCGTCGGCCCCCCGAGGGGGGGGGCTCCGTCATCGTGGTTAGCATAATTGAATCTCCCTCCATAGCATGCTCGGTATTGTCTCCTTTTATTATAATGTAGGACTTTCCACTTGCTTTGTTCTTCTGCAATGAAGCACAGTATGTACCTGGAGGAAGTGTAAACTGTTGGCGCTTATGATCTTCGAGGAAACTTGTTTCGCGATGTCTGTAAGCTCCCCCTCGGGGGGAGTTGAGGGGGCCTTCGTTGAGTGTAAATCTTATCTCTTTCCCCTGCATGATGCCCACGTCGATGGTGGGTTCTGTGCGTACGCCCACTTCGCAGAGGATATCAATGGCTTTGGGCGCGGTGAGGCGCTCATAGTCTTCGAGGCGTGGAGTGATGAGGAGTCCACACATATCCAATGCCCCCGGACTGATAAGGTATTTGGCATCGCCCTCTTTGTTATAACAGATGGGGCGGTGTGCACGGCGAGGAATAACGATGAGGGTCACCTGGCCGTCTTTGCGATAGGCTATCACGTTCATGCGTGGCTCATAGTCCTCTTCGGGGATGGGCAGCCCCTCGTACAGCTGATGGAATGTATTGCTGTCCTCGGCATTGTGAATGAGGTAGGCCAAGTATCCGAAGGGTGCTACCTCCTGTATGCCGTCCTTTGCTTTCAGACTTTTGGCGTATGTCACCAAGGGAATGTCTTCTGCGATACCTGCCTGCAGATGCAGGTGGTCGGGAGCCGAAGCTCCGCACTTGGGGCCATTATAGAACACGATATATCCCTCGGGGAGCACCTTTGCGGCCTGTATCATGGCGTCGTAGGCATCGAGGAAGCGCTGCGGGCGATGCTGCTTGGAGGCTATGGTGTAGTGATGGGAGAGTATGGGGAAGGGGTTTGCCAACCACTCGAACTCCTCGTTCAGTGCAAGGCTCTGCTGCTCCTTGGGGCGATTTGTCGCGCATAGGAAGCAGGGGCGAGCGGCTATGCTTGCCTTGTCTATCTTCGCGCCTGTCGATACCAGGCGGGCAGGATTGCACTGCACGCGTAGGGGAGTGGGCAGCTTGGGTGAGGGTAGTTCGTGGCTCCACACCTTGGCCAAGGCTTCATGGCTCTCGCGAGCCATGGGCCACTCTTGCATTTGCGATTCGAAGAATGTATCCAACGTCTTATCCATAATTCAGTACAAAGGTAGCGATAAGCGAGCGAATAAGCAATTGGGCAACAATTAAAACTTGTTTTAAGGAGTTGCCTCAATGCTTATTCTCAGCGAGCGTGAGTATCTAAACGCTTTGCGTAAAGTGCGAATAAGCGAGCGAATAAGCAATTGGGCAACAATTAAACTTGTTTTAACGTGAGTTCGATATAAGAAATTATTTAATGAAAACGTCTAACTAACTGTCCCTCTGTTTATAGAGGGGCAACGCGAGATGAGCGTTGCTTGCGACGACGGGAACTTTAGTTCCCCAAAGTCGTCTCTGGAGGGAGTTGCCTTTCCCTTCGGCCGGCGAACACGTTTCCAAACGAAGTGCGGAGTAATATTTTCTTATTTGTTTTCTCTACGCGCTATGCTTGTAACGCCCCCGCCCTGTGGGCACTCCCTCTATAAACAGAGGGGGAG
>JAZOPX010000198.1:0-4080 GCA_045655845.1 Bacteroidaceae bacterium | reverse complement strand
AAGGAGCGCATCCCCCTCTGCACCGGCATGATACAGCGCGAGGTGGCCCAGCGACTGGCAGCGCCTCCGGGTAGCAAGACCTACGGTATACTGAGCGTATTGGTACAGGCGTGGTACGACGTGGAGTACCTCTTCACCGTGAGCGAGGGCGTATTCAACCCACCACCCAAGGTGAAGAGTGCCGTCATCTCGATGCGCCGCAATGAGGTCACCGACTTGGGATGCGACGAGGCCTTGTTCAAGCGTGTAGTGAAGACTACCTTCAACCAACGCCGCAAGACCTTGCGCAACTCCATCAAGCCTCTCGTGCCTGGCGGACATCCCATACTGGCCGACGAGATATTCAACAAACGCCCCGAGCAGCTCTCCGTGGCCGACTTTGTGGAGCTGACGAAGATGATAGAAAGCCTCCCCCAGCCCCTCCCAAGGAGGGGTGCCTCGGAAGCCACTGAAGACTAACCATAAAAAGATCCCTTCTCTAAAATTCCCCTCCTTGGGAGGGGTTAGGGGAGGCTCCCCGATTTAGTATGAAAGATTCCGTAATCCTGACACGCGAATATATCGAGATGATAGACCAACTCGTTGCGGAGAAGAATGCCGACGAGTTGAAGCTGCGCCTTGCCGAGATGCACCCGGCAGACATCGCCGAGATGTGCGACGACATGTCTATTGAGGACGCACGATACATCTACCACCTGCTCGATGGCGAGGAGGCGGCCGATGTGCTCATCGAGATGGACGAGGATGCCCGTAACGAACTGCTCGAAGAGGTTCCCTCAGAGACCATCGCCCGCAAGTTCATCGACTACATGGACACCGACGATGCCGTAGACATCATCCGTGACATGGACGAGGACAAGCAGGAGGAGATCCTTGCACACATCGAGGACATCGAGCAGGCAGGCGACATCGTAGACCTCTTGAAGTATGATGAGGACACCGCCGGTGGTATCATGGGTACGGAGATGGTCATCGTGAACGAGAACTGGTCGATGCCTGACTGTCTGCGCGAGATGCGCCTCCAGGCCGAGGACCGCGACGAGATATACAACGTCTATGTGGTCGACGATGAGGACAGACTGCAAGGCACCTTCCCGCTGAAGAAGATGATCACCAACCCATCCGTATCGAAGGTGAAGCACGTGATGGACAAGGACCTCATCTCTATCCACGTAGACACTCCCGTGGAGGAGGTGGTGCAACTCATCGAGAAGTATAACCTCGTGTCGGTGCCCGTCATCGACAGTATAGGCCGCCTGGTGGGTCAGATTACCGTTGACGACGTCATGGACGAGATGCGCGAACTGGCCGAGCGCGACTACCAGTTGGCATCAGGTCTTTCGCAAGACGTAGAGAGCGACGACAGCATCATCAAGCAGACCCGCGCCCGACTCCCCTGGCTGCTCATCGGCATGGTGGGCGGACTGGGCACATCGGCCATCCTGGGTCTCTTCGACGGCGTATTCGCCGACTACCCCGAGATGGCACTCTTCATCCCCCTCATCGGTGCTACGGGAGGTAACGTAGGTACACAAGCTTCGGCTATCGTGGTGCAAGGCTTGGCCAACAATTCGCTTGACATCAGCAACACCGGACGTCAGATATTGAAGGAGTCTATGGTATCGTTCATCAACGCCGCCATCATCTCGCTCGCCGTGTTCGGCTACAACTGGTGGCGCTATGGCATGGGGTCACCCGCTACCTACTCAGTGAGCCTCTCGCTCTTCTGCGTAGTGATGTTTGCCGCCCTGTTCGGCACCTTTGTCCCCATGACACTGGAGAAACTCAAGATAGATCCCGCCATCGCAACGGGTCCCTTTATCTCTATCACGAACGACGTGATAGGCATGCTCATCTACATGGGTATCACGGTGTGGTTGGCATAACGGCACCACCTATATGATAAGACGGCAGGGGCATCACATGATACCCCTGCCGCTTTTTTACTTACAAAACATGCCACACGCTAACAATCCCAAATGACATCAGGATAGGTGACATCGACCAGGAAGAGCGCATGGCCTGGCACAGAGGTGCCGGCGCTGCAGCGGTCCTTCTTCTCGATGACCTGACAGAACTCGTCGACAGTCATCTTGCCGCGCCCCACCTCGAGCAGGGTACCCACGACAGCACGCACCATATTGCGCAGGAAGCGGTCGGCCTGGATGACGAAGCGCCACTCGTGCTCGCCCACCTGCTCCCATCGGGCCTGCATGATGCGGCAATTGTTGGTGGCCACATCGGTGTGGAGTTTGCTGAAACTGGTGAAGTCGATATAATCGAAAAGACGGCTGGCCGCCTCGTTCATCCGCTCAAAGTCGGGTGCATGGAAAAGACGCATGGCACGATGACGGCTGAAGGGGTCCTTGGCCGTAGACACGTAGTAGTGGTAGGTACGCGAGGTGGCACTGAAGCGGGCATGGGCATCGCCCGTGACGGGCTGCACCTGCTGCACGGCGATATCCTGCGGGAGCAAGCGGTTGAGTTTGTCGATGAGATGAGCACAGTCGACCTCCTGTTCGGTATCGAAGTGGGCAATCATCTTCTGGGCATGCACACCGGCATCGGTGCGCCCAGCACCGACCACTGGAGTCTCTTCACGCAAGAGCGTGGTGAGGGCTTGCTCCAGGCACTGCTGCACGGAGATGCCATTGGGCTGTATCTGCCAGCCGTGATAGGCTGTGCCGTCGTAGGAGAGGGTGATGAAGTAACGCATGATAGGAGGCCTCCCCCCTGCCCCTGCCGAGGTGGGGTGACTCGAACATCGCGGAGGATAAGGACTTTTTTTAAAAGAAGATGAATAGGTTATTGGTTTGCCTCACAAGTCACCCCTCCTCGGGAGGGGCAGGGGGAGGCCACCAAGTTCATAACGTGTACCGCCACTAAGGCTGCTGTCTCGGTGCGCAAGCGCGACTTACCCAGCGTGATGGGACGGAATCCGTGCTGGATGGCCAGTTGTACCTCCTCAGGGCTGAAGTCACCCTCGGGACCGATGAGCACGAGTGCATCTTCACCAGGCGTGAGGGCTTGCATCAAGGGTTCCTTATCGCCCTCGTAGCAGTGGGCGATGAACTTCTGCCCGGCGAAGGGCTGGGCAACGAACTTATTGAAGGGAGTCATACCATTCAAGACGGGCAGTGTAGGCTTGAGCGATTGCTTCATGGCCGACACAAGAATCTTCTCCACGCGCTCGGTCTTCACCACACGACGCTCCGAGAAGCGGCAGTCGAGGAAGGTGAGTTCGTCGAAACCTATCTCGGTAGCCTTCTCGGCAAACCACTCGATGCGGTCCATATTCTTCGTCGGTGCCATGGCGAGATGCAGATGTCCCTGCCACAAGGGCTCGGGCGTGGTAGTCTCCACGATGCGTACGTAGCAGCGCTTGCCACTGATCATATCAATCTGGGCACGATAGAACGAGCCCTTACCATCGGTGAGCATCACCTCATCGCCTTCTGTAAGGCGGAGCACACGGAGAGCGTGAGCAGCCTCTTCCTGAGGCAACTCAAGCGTAGTAGCAATATCGGGGGTGTAGAATAGGTGCATAGTAAGCAAAGGAGAGGACCCACCCTTGCCCTCCCTGTGAGGGAGGGAATTCAGACAACTCGGTAGTCCTTTGATTTTAACGGTTAATAATTCTTTTTACCCTATCTATTATAGTAATATACTTTTCATTTGGTTGAGTCCCCTCCCTCACAGGGAGGGATAGGGTGGGTCAGCTCGTCTTTCTCCTCCTCCCTCTCACGTATCACATCGCGCAGGTGCGCGGCAAGTTCATAGTCTTCGCGTTCGATGGCTGTTTGCAACACCCCACGCAACACTTCGGTGTTCATCACCGTGATGGGCATGGAGTAGGCTCCCCCACCCTCGTCGCGCATGCACTGGGCATTGAGCAGCTCCTCATCGATATAGATGGGACAGCGACGGTGCAGAGCGATAGCCAAGGCATCGGAGGTGCGGGCATCGACGTTGACCGTCTGCCCATACTGCTCACATACGAGATAGGAGTAGAACACACCCGCCTTCACCTTATGTATCAACACCTCACGGATGGTGATGGCAAAGGCATCGGCCATACCC
>JAZOPX010000197.1:0-13849 GCA_045655845.1 Bacteroidaceae bacterium | reverse complement strand
CTCACTGAGAAGCGCACCTATCAGAACCAGGATTACCAAGACCAGCTCGACGCTGCTACCATCTACAGCATCCTCGAGAACGAGATCGTGCCCCTCTACTACAACAAGAACGCTAAGGGCTACTCAGAGGGTTGGATCCAGGTTGTTAAGAACTCAATCGCACAGATCGCACCTCACTACACCATGAAGCGTCAGCTCGACGACTACTACACCAAGTTCTACAACAAGCTCGGTAGCCGTTTCGCTGTACTCTCAGCCAACGACAATGCCAAGGCTAAGGAGATCGCAGCATGGAAGGAGACCGTTGCAGAGCGTTGGGATGCTATCGAGGTAGTATCTGCTACCAACGTAGCTGAGCTCGATGTTACTAGCGGTACCGACGTGAAGCTCACCGTAGTACTCGACGAGAAGGGCCTCGACAACGCAGTAGGCGTAGAGGTTGTTACCATCGAGACCGACTCAGAGGGTAAGGAGCACATCAACTGCGTCGACACCTTGGAGCTCGTGAAGAAGGACAACAACATCCACACCTTCGAGGGCATCCACAACGTGAACCACGCTGGTACCTTCAAGGTAGCTTACCGTATGTATCCCAAGAACGCAGACCTGCCTCACCGTCAGGACTTCTGCTACGTTCGCTGGTTCTAATCGGTATATCGTACAATAAGAAAAAGGCTTATGACCATAAGGTTCATAAGCCTTTTTTGGTTTTGTTATTCTAAACTCGAATCTTACGGGAACCATCTGGGCAATCCACCACCATCTTTAAAGTCGTTGTTGCTCGCCTTTGATACCTCTGTTGATGGTGAAATTCGTTTGGCTATAGTGGAGCTTTGATGCTTTGATGGGGGGACTGACGACTTAATTGTCGCTATGCAAACCTTAAAAAAAGAAAAAAATGGAGGCGTATAACGGTATGTGAAAGAAAAGTGTTATTTTTGCGCCTTAAGAAATAAGATTGATCCCCATGTTTAAGTTTGCACACCCTAACGCTCTGTTCCTATATATTCTGCTCCTCATGGTGGCAGTAGTCTATTTTGTGGCTTGCAGCCGTCGAAAAAAGGCGCTGAGCAGGTATGGTAACCCCGAGTTGCTGAGCGAGATGATGCCCGAGGTGTCTACCTCACGTCCGGCGTTGAAGTTTTGGCTTACCTTCACGGCGTTGTGTTTTATGGTGCTGCTGCTTGCTCGTCCGCAGTTTGGTACAAAGATGGAGACGGTGACACGACAAGGCATAGAGACGGTGATTGCACTGGATATCTCGAACTCGATGCTGGCCGAGGATGTGGCGCCTAACCGGCTGGAGAAGTCGAAGAACATTATTTCGAAACTTGTGGAGGGTTTTGCAGACGATAATGTGGGACTCATCGTGTTTGCGGGTGATGCCTTCATACAGCTGCCTATCACTAGTGACTTCATCTCGGCCAAGATATTTCTGGAATCGATTGACCCGGGACTCATCGCACGGCAAGGTACGAACATCAAGGCGGCCATAGATATGGCTACGCGTAGTTTTACACCTAAAGAGGGGGTGGGCAAGGCTATTATAATTATTACCGATGGCGAAAATCACGAGGGTGGGGCCATGGAGGCTGCCAAATCGGCAGCTGAGAAAGGCATGATGGTATATGTTATGGGAGTGGGCTCACCTGAAGGTGCTCCCATTCCCGTAGGGTCGGGCGAGTACCGACGCGACAAGAAGGGTAACGTGATTGTAACCCGACTTAACGAGCAGATGTGTCAGGAAATTGCAGCGGCAGGTAATGGTATGTATATTCGTATAGACAATACGAACAACGCACAGCGAATATTGCAGAAAGAGATTGACAAGTTGGCTAAGGCGGAGATAGAGACCACGACCTATTCAGAATATGACGAGCAGTTTGCTGTTATGGCATGGATAGCCTTCGTGCTGTTACTTATCGAGATGCTCATCATGATGAAAAAGAATCCCCGAATCAAAGGAATAAACTTATTTGATTGAATCACGTAGGTGATGTTCTGATTTTAAGTTCTGAAAGCGCAAAAAAGAAGAGAGAAGACCACGGTCTTCTCTCTTCTTTTTTGTGTTGAGCTCTATGGATTACTCCTCAAAGCCATTAGGATTGTTCTTCTGCCAATTCCAGCTGTCGCGGCACATCTCCTCGATACCGAACTGGGCCTTCCAGCCGAGCTCTGCCTCAGCCTTAGCAGGGTTGCAGTAGCAAGTAGCGATGTCTCCCGGACGACGGGGCTTGATAGCATAGGGTACGGGGACACCATTAGCCTTCTCGAATGCCTTCACTACGTCGAGCACAGAGTAGCCGTGACCTGTACCGATGTTGTAGATGGCAATACCCTTCTTCTCGACGATAGCCTTCAATGCTGCTACGTGAGCGCGAGCGAGATCTACTACGTGGATGTAGTCGCGTACGCCAGTACCGTCGTGTGTGTCATAGTCATCACCGAACACGCCGAGCTCAGCACGCTTACCTACTGCGGTCTGTGTGATATAGGGCATAAGGTTGTTGGGGATACCATTGGGATTCTCACCGATGGTACCGCTCTTGTGTGCGCCGATGGGGTTGAAGTAGCGGAGCAACACGATGTTCCACTCGTTGTCAGCCTTCTGGATGTCCATCAATACCTCCTCAAGCATTGACTTGGTCTGACCATAGGGATTGGTACACTGACCCTTGGGGCACTGCTCGGTGATAGGAATGATAGCAGGATCACCATATACGGTAGCGCTTGATGAGAAAATCATGTTCTTGCAGCCGTTCTTGCGCATTACGTCGCAGAGTACGAAAGTGCCATTCATGTTATTCTCATAGTACTCGAGAGGTTTAGCGCAGCTTTCACCCACAGCCTTGAGACCTGCGAAATGAATACATGCATCGAATTTGTGCTCATCGAACACCTTCTGCAAACCTTCGCGATCGCGGATGTCTACCTTGTAGAAGGGAACCTCCTTGCCAATGATTTTTGCAACACGCTTCAGTGAAATGGGAGATGAGTTGTCAAGGTTGTCAACTACTACAGCCTCGTGACCAGCTTCGGTGAGCTCAATCAAGGTGTGGCTTCCGATGAAACCTGCACCACCAGTCAATAAGATTTTCATTTTGTTTAGATATTATGTTGGTAAAATTAGTATCTTGCACGCAAAGGTAAAGATTCTTTTTAAGAAAACAAAAGCTTTCTCTTTTTTATCTGCTAATAGAACGCGTGGGTGAAATTCTTGTCCGATAAATTTTGCTAATCGTTTAGTTTGATGTATTTTTGCGTTTTATTTAAAATAGGTATATAATACACGTACAATATATGAGCAAGAAATTTACCGAATATGGCCAGCTTAACCTCTCTGAAGTGAACAAAGAGGTGCTCAAGGCCTGGGATGAGAAGGATGTGTTCAGCAAGAGTATGACCGAGCGTGAGGGATGCCCTTCGTTTGTGTTCTATGAGGGTCCTCCCTCGGCAAACGGTATGCCCGGTATCCACCACGTGATGGCGCGTACGATCAAGGACGTGTTCTGCCGCTACAAGACGATGAAGGGATTCCATGTGAAGCGTAAGGCCGGATGGGACACCCACGGCTTGCCTGTAGAGCTGGGCGTGGAGAAGGCGATGGGTATTACCAAGGAGGATATCGGCAAGACCATCTCCGTGGCCGACTATAACGCTGCCTGCCGCAAGGATGTGATGAAGTTTACCAAGGAGTGGGCCGACCTGACCCATCAGATGGGTTACTGGGTAGACCTCGAGAACCCCTACATCACCTACGACAATCGCTACATCGAGACCCTCTGGTGGCTCCTCAAGCAACTCTACGACAAGAACCTCCTCTACAAAGGATATACCATACAGCCCTATTCGCCTGCTGCTGGTACGGGACTCAGCTCGCACGAACTCAACCAACCTGGCTGTTACCGCGACGTGAAGGATACGACCGTCATCGGACAGTTCCGTATGAAGAACCCCAAGCCCGAGATGGCAGAGTGGGGTACACCTTACTTCATTGCGTGGACCACTACACCTTGGACCTTGCCCTCGAACACCGCGCTCTGCGTAGGCCCCAAGATTGACTATGTGGCTGTGCAGACCTACAACGCCTACTCGGGTGAGAAGATGACCGTGGTGTTGGCCAAGGCGCTCATGAACATGCATTTCAACCCCAAGGCTGCCGAACTTGCACTCGAGGACTATAAGCCCGGCGACAAGCTCGTGCCCTTCAAGGTGGTGGGCGAGTACAAGGGTGCCGACCTCGTGGGCATGGAATATGAGCAGCTGCTCCCCTGGGTGAAGCCCGTGAGCATGGATGAGGAGGGACAGTGGCACGACGCTTCGGACAAGGCGTTCCGCGTGATCCCTGGTGATTATGTGACTACTGAGGATGGTACGGGTATCGTACACATTGCTCCCACCTTCGGTGCCGACGACGCCTTCGTGGCACGTGCCGCAGGCATCCCCTCGCTCTTCATGATCAACAAGAAGGGTGAGACACGCCCCATGGTGGACCTCACCGGTAAGTTCTACCTCATGGAGGAACTCGACGAGCAGTTCCTCGCTGAGTGTGTAAACCAAGACCTCTACAAGAACTACGAGGGTCGCTGGGTGAAGAATGCCTATGACCCGCAGTTTACCGTCGATGGACGCTACGATGAGAAGGCTGCTGCTGCGGCCGAGTCGCTCGACGTGTTCATCTGTCTCTCGATGAAGGGCGAGAACAAGGCCTTCAAGATCGAGAAGCATGTGCACAACTATCCCCACTGCTGGCGTACCGATAAGCCTGTGCTCTACTATCCGCTCGACTCATGGTTTATCCGCTCTACCGCAGTGAAGGAGCGCATGATGGAACTCAACAAGACCATTAACTGGAAGCCCGAGTCAACAGGTACAGGTCGCTTCGGCAAGTGGCTCGAGAACCTCAACGACTGGAACCTCAGCCGCTCACGCTACTGGGGCACGCCGCTGCCCATCTGGCGCAGCGAGGCAGGCGAGGAGATCTGCATCGGCTCGGTAGAGGAACTCTATAACGAGATCGAGAAGTCTATCGCTGCAGGCTTCATGACCAGCAACCCTTACAAGGAATTGGGCTTCGAACCAGGCGTATATAATAAGGAGAACTACGACAAGATAGACCTCCATCGTCCCTATGTGGACGATATTGTCCTCGTATCGGAGAGTGGCAAGCCCATGCACCGCGAACTCGACCTCATCGATGTATGGTTCGACTCAGGTGCTATGCCCTATGCACAACTCCACTATCCGTTCGAGAACAAGGAGATCGTGGACGACCGTTCATACTATCCGGCCGACTTCATCGCCGAGGGTGTGGACCAGACACGCGGATGGTTCTTCACACTCCATGCCATTGCTACCATGGTATTTGACAGCGTGGCCTACAAGAACGTCATCTCTAACGGTCTCGTGCTCGACAAGAACGGCAACAAGATGTCGAAGCGTCTTGGCAATGCCGTAGACCCCTTCGGCGCTATCGAGAAGTATGGTAGCGACCCCTTGCGCTGGTACATGATCACCAACTCATCGCCTTGGGATAACCTCAAGTTCGACGAGGAGGGCGTCGTGGAGGTGATGCGCAAGTTCTTCGGTACATTGCACAACACCTACAAGTTCTTCGCTCCCTATGCCAACCTCGACGGTTTCTGCTATGGCGAGCAGGAGATTCCCGTAAGCGAGCGTCCCGAGATCGACCGCTGGATCATCTCAGAGCTCAACACCTTGGTGAAGAATGTCGATGCTTGCTATGCTGACTACGAGCCTACGCGTGCCGGACGCTTGATTAACGACTTCGTCAACGATAACCTCTCTAACTGGTACGTGCGTCTCTGCCGCAAGCGCTTCTGGGGTGCAGGATACACAGAGGATAAACTGGCTGCTTATCAGACTCTCTACGTATGTCTCGAGACCGTAGTGAAACTGATGGCACCCATCGCCCCCTTCTATGCCGACAAGCTCTACATGGACCTCGTACGCGCTACAGGTCGCGATAACGTATGCTCAGTGCACTTGGCTCAGTTCCCCGTATGTGACGACGCGCTCGTGGACAAAGAACTCGAGATGCGTATGGAGATGGCACAGAAGATCTCGTCTATGGGATTGGCATTGCGCAAGAAGGTGAACATCATCGTGAAGCAGCCCCTGCAGAAGCTCATGATTCCCGTTGATGCCGAGATGAAGGCACGCCTTGAGGCTGTGAAGCCCCTCATCATGAATGAGGTGAACGTGAAGGAGATTGACTTCGTGGAGGGCGCCTCGGACATCCTCGTCAAGAAGGTGAAGTGCAACTTCAAGATCATGGGTAAGAAGTTCGGCCCCTTGATGAAACAGGTGGCTGCTGCTGTGGCCCTGATGAGTCAGGAGCAGATCGCTGAACTCGAGAGCAACGGACACCTCACCCTAGACCTCGCAGGTACACCTGCCGAGATTGAGGCTGGTGAGGTAGAGATCTACAGCGAGGACATCCCCGGATGGGTAGTAGCCAACGAGGGCGTGCTCACCGTGGCACTCGACGTGACCGTGACCGAGGAACTGCGTCGTGAGGGTATCGCTCGTGAACTGGTGAGCAAGATTCAGAACATCCGCAAGTCGAGCGGCTTCGAAATCTCTGACCGTATCGCCGTGACTATCTCAAGCAACGAGAATACAGACGCGGCCATCGAAGAGCATAAGGCATACATCTGTAATCAGGTGCTGGCCGACAGCCTCACCATTGGCGAGGTGGCCGAAGGTTCCGCACTTGAGTTTGATGGATTCACCTTACAGGCAACTGTTGAGAAAGTTTAATTTATTATTTACATATAGGTTAGGGCTTCGGCCCTAACCCCCTAAAAACTAAAAAACTATGTCAGAAAAAACACGTTACACCGACGAGGAATTGGAAGAATTCCGCGCCATCATTTTAGAGAAACTGGAGTTGGCTCAACGCGACTACGACAACCTGAAAGGCTCGCTGAGCAATCGTGACAACAATACAGATCATGATACTGCTCCTACGTATAAAATTTTGGAAGAGGGTGCCAATACACTTTCTAAAGAAGAAACCATGCGCTTGGCACAGCGTCAGATGAAGTTTATACAGAGCCTGCAAGCCGCTCTCGTACGTATCGAGAACAAGACCTATGGCATTTGCCGCGAGACGGGTAAGCTTATTCCCGCAGGCCGTCTTCGTGCCGTACCTCATGCAACATTGAGCATCGAGGCTAAGCAGGCGCAAAAGAAATAATTTGAATGAAGAAGAAACAGAATGAAGGGCTTGTGGTTGCGATTATCGTAGCCATAGCTCTTATTATCGATCAAGCAATAAAATTGTCGGTGAAGTTAGGTATGCATCTTTACGAAAGCATCCACATCACCGATTGGTTTTATATCTATTTTACTGAAAATCCTGGCATGGCATTCGGCATGGAGATTTTTGGTAAATTGTTCCTAACCCTCTTCCGCATTGTTGCCATCTGCTTCTTGGCTTACTATGTCGGTAAGATACGAGGTAAGGGATTCCCCAGAGGATATGTTGTGTGCGTAGCATTCATTATAGCCGGCGCTATGGGTAATGTTATTGACTGTATTCTTTATGGGCAGATTTTCTCGGAGAGTACTCCATTCTCGGTGGCACAACTTGTTCCATGGGGAGAAGGTTATGCTCCTCTGCTTAAGGGTAAGGTTGTAGATATGTTCTATTTTCCCCTGGTAGAGTGGAACTGGCCCGATTGGCTTCCCTTCATCGGGGGTAATCACTTTATCTTCTTCAGTCCCATTTTTAACTTTGCCGATGCATGTATCAGCTGTGGTGTGATAGCGATATTGCTATTCTATAGCCGTTGTCTCAATTGGGGAATCGAAGGTCCCGAAAAGGCTACAGAGAATGAAAAGAAATCAGACAAATAGTCTCTTGCTCGTAGCAGCGGTGGTGCTGCTCCTGTTTTGTGCTTGTGCTGACAAGCGTAATGAACAGGTATTACCCACGGTAAAGCTTGAAGCTGTACTCTATGACTATCATTTGGCACAGGTGATGGTAAATGACCTTCCCTCAAGTCAACGCTATAAGAAAGACCTTTATTTTGAGCATGTCTATGGCAAGCATGGGGTGACAAAAGCCGAGGTTGACTCTTCGTTGGCGTATTACGCCCGCTATCCCAAAGAACTGTCTGAGATTTATGTGCGACTATCGGGACGTATAGAGTCCGACATTAAGCGTTTGGCTGATGAGGAACAACCCCTCAAGGTACGTGAGCCTATTGTTGTCGTAGGCGATTCGGCTAATTTGTGGTACGATGTGATCTTTTTGGAGATGAATCCTTCTCCATTGGATGGGAATATCTATATGTTTTCCGTTCCTACCGATACAAACTTTAAATCGCTCGACCGCATTGTGTGGGAGGGTAGAGTGCTTTTCTTGAACGAGAGCGTCGACTCGCTGCATAAGTATCTGCATCTAAACCTTCGAGTGTCCTATATGAATGACTCAATTGTCAATGCAGACACCTTGTTGTATTCCTCTGGTGAGTTCTCTCTTGAAGTGAGCGATTCGGCCATGCTTAAGAGTATTGACGGAACGGTCTACATGAAGAGTCGCGAGACCGATGAACGTTTGTTCATACTATCTCCCTCGCTAATGCGCTATCGAAACTAATGAAGAATTTATATGGCACGTTATTGTTCACATACTGTCATCCTTCCAGATGAGAGCCGCCTCGATAATTTTGTAGTCGAGGTCGATGGTATGGTTACCACATACTACCCCTTTGTTGGTGAGGTGCACTCGACAATTTATCTGGATACCCCGATTCTTCTCAGTCATCGTGCTGACTTGGAGGGAAAGACCATCTCACTCACTCAGTTGACATGGGCCATGCACGATACAGATCATGGGGGGGAGGTCTTATATGCCTATAGTCTCACTCCCTGTCCTTCGTGTGCGGGCAATCGATTCACGATGATGAAGCTTTGAGATGGGCTATTTTGTACCTTTAGAGAATGATAACGACTCATCTCTATTCCAGTACGTCCAGACGGAACTTCTGAAATAATCATGCTTATTTTGCAATCTCGATGCGGGTCTTCATGCCTTTTATTTTCTCATTGGAGATAAGGGTGAGTAGCTGACGCACCTTGTTGCGCGAAACGGAAACATAGGCATGGTAGTCGTGCACATCGATGGTGCCCACATCTTCACGCGTCAATCCTCCCTTCTTGTAGAGGAACCCTGCAATGTCTACCTTATTTATCTTGTCCTTTTTACCCTTGCCAATGTATAGCGTCGTCCATAGGGGAGGGGAAGGGCGTCCGACACGCTCGGGCAAGTTGTAGTCGGTCGCATCATGAGGGAGATATTCGGGAATATGTTCCTCACTATGCAGTATGAGATATGAGCTTCCCTCGGTATTCCATCGGGCCGTGCGGCCCGTACGGTGTATATATCCCTCTTCGCTATTGGGCAGGTGGTAGTGGATGATGTGTCGTACTTCGGGGATGTCGAGTCCGCGTGCTGCGAGGTCCGTGCTGATGAGCACATTACTACTGCCGCAGCGGAACTTGTAGAGAGCACGCTCACGCATCTCCTGTTCCATACCTCCATGATAGGCTTCAAAGAAGAACTTCTGTTCGTGTAGGTAGGCTGCCACACGGTCTACCGCCTCGCGATGGTTGAGGAACACGATGGCTTGTCCCTCCTCAAGAGTGCAGAGTAGTTTGTATAGCGTGTGTAGTTTATCCTTGCTCTCAGAATGTACAATATAAGTGTGCACCTTACTTTCGCTTTCTGGGGTTCCCAGATAGTTGAGCTTTGTAGCCCGCTTCATGGCTGTAAAAGTAGGGAGCTCATCCATGTCAGTGGCCGAAGTGAGGTAATGGTGCTTTACGGCAGGGAGTTTGTCGACCACCTCCTGCATCTCGCCTTGGAAACCCAGTTCCAGACATTTGTCAAACTCATCAATGACGAGGGACGTGATGGTGCTGGCGTCGATGTTCCCCTTGTTCAAGTGGTCGTTCAGACGTCCTGGCGTACCAATGATAATTGTAGGCTGTACTCCCTTCATTGTGCGGTGCTCGTCCATCGTGGCTCGTCCTCCGTAGACGCTCATCGCTCTCCATGGTAGGCTCATTGTCTTCAATACCGACTCAATCTGTAGCGCCAACTCACGTGAAGGTACTATCACCATGGCCTGTACGTATGTTGCTCCCTGACGCAAACGCTCGATAAGAGGAAGTAGATAGGCTAGGGTTTTTCCTGTGCCCGTAGGTGAGAGGAGTATTACGTCATTGGTTTGGCGAGCGGTCTGTAAAGCATCCTCTTGCATCGGGGTGAGTGATACTATGGAGAGCTTCTCAAGCGCTTGGCGTTGATATTCATTCAGCTGAAGATGTGTCATGTGTGAAGTGTTTTTTTATGTACAGAGCGATTAAGGGAGTGATATATACTAATGTCTCTATGATGTCTTGTGTGATGGATGATGCCTTGAGCAGTTCGAACAGATGGATGTATCGTGCCATAGCTATCAGTTGTGAGGCGACAATGAGAGTGACAAGGTAGCAGGTGCAAGAGGTTATCTCTGAGGTGATTCCTATGAATAATTCCTCTCTTGTATGCCATTGATCACTCATATATCCAAAGAGGATGCAGGGCGCAATTCCTGTCAAGGTGAGTAGAAAGAGCCATCCCGAAGCAAATGGACCTCCTGCGATATGTCCCGTCACACTCAGCAGGTTTCCACTGGGGGTTATGCCAATCAGCACTGCAAGTATACATGCCGCAAAGAGGATGAGTGCCATATGTAAGGCATGACGAGTACGTTGTATGCTTCGTGATTCGCGATGAACCAACGAGGACCACAATCCCGAACTGCGGAGTGCTCCTATTAGGATAAGTGCCAATAAGACTTCGGCTAGTGGTGCTGCTGATATGTTGTCGATGCTATGGCGTACTAACCAACGTATGCCCTCCTGGCTCAATAGATTAGGGAGTAGGGTACCATCGCTCAATGTCACCCCATAGATATTTCCTGCCCATGAGAACAGTACAAGGAAAACTATAAGTAGGAGGTACGTGATGGTAAACATGTCAGGAGTTATTCTTGGAGTGAGTTTGCACGCAAAGTGAAGGTTCCCTACTCGTCGGCAATAAGTTTTTCTGGATCTATGATATGTAATTCGATGGCACGTACTACGAGGCGGGTGACATTGACTCCTCGCTGCTCTCCCTCGGGGAAGAGGCGGAAGATGAGATCGGCCTGCCGCTTCTCGAGTGACTTAGGGCTGAAGGGCATAGTGCGCAATGACGAAATCATATCTTTAGTGTATCCAAGCGCTAGATGGCGTAAGAAACGTTCGTCATATTCGTCAATGTCATAGGCGATGACCGCACGTTGGCGTAGTGTCTCTGCATTAACGGCCTGGCGGAACCGTGACACAATCTTTTCCAATATGGGCTGATTGAACACCAGTTGCTTACCTTCCATCACGCCTTGTATCTCTGTGCGTGTGAGAAGTTCGCCCGTCTTGAGTACGATGCCACAGGCACCAGCATCGAGCACATCGACCCATAGCTTCTCGTTGAGGATTTCACCTGTAAAGATGAGCACCTTCACTGCAGGATAGCGCTGCTTGATGGTGCGGCAGATAGATACGCCAATCGTGGTAGAACCTCCCAGGCCAAGGTCGAGAAGTACCATATCGGGCAACTGCTGCTCCATAAGTGGCCAAAACTCCTCCTCGGTCATGGCTGTACCGATGACTTGAGCTTCGGGAATCTCGTTGCGGAAAATCTCTTCCGTACCCTTGAGTTCCAACTTGACATCTTCTACTATGATTACGCTATACATATCTTACTAAGAGCCTGTTTGGGTTTGTGGATAATAATCCTTGCAAAAATACAAGAAATATTCGGCATTGCATAAAAATTACAAAGAAAAGGAAATAGAAGGGGCTGACTACCTTTCTTAGTCAGCCCCTTCTAGGTCTTCGCTTCCAAAGATTACTCCTCGGGCTTCATGTTGGTGTATACGTTCTGTACGTCCTCATCCTCTTCGAGGCGCTCTACGATCTTGTCGATGGTAGCACGCTGCTCCTCTGTAACGTCCTTCAGGTCGTTGGGGATGCGGGTAAACTCGGCACTACGTACCTCGAAACCGCACTCCTCAAGGTGCTTCTGGATTTGTGAGAATGACTTGGGATCACCGTAGATGGTAATCTCAGAACCACCCTCTTCCTTCTCCTCCTCATCGTACTCATCCTCTACGCCGAAGTCGATGAGTTCGAGGATCAGTTCGTCCATGTCTACATCGTCCTTCTTGGCAAAGGTGAACATTGACTTGTGAGTGAAGATGAAGTCGAGCGAACCTGAGGTGCCGAGGGTACCACCGAACTTGGTAAACACGCTACGTACGTTAGCCACGGTACGTGTGGTGTTGTCGGTCAAGGTCTCTACGTAGATGGCTACACCGTGGGGACCGTAACCCTCATAGTTCATCTCCTTATAGTCCTTCTGATCCTTACCGCAGGCGTTCTTGATGGCACGCTCGATGTTGTCCTTCGGCATGTTCTCGTGACGCGCTGTGGCGATGATAGCACGGAGTGCAGAGTTGTTGTCGGGGTCGGGACCGCCAGCCTTTACGGCAATGGCAATCTGCTTACCGATACGTGTAAATGTACGGGCCATGTTGCCCCATCTCTTCAATTTTCTCGCTTTGCGAAATTCAAACGCTCTTCCCATTTTGTCTTATTAGTTTTATTTTAGTGATTATTCTATACTTTTTTTCGGAGTACTCGGAGAACTCAGAGTCCTCCAAAACTATCAGCGATGCCCGCAAGCCCCCTCTTCGAGAGGGGGTTGAGGGAGGCTTTTTATCTCAACTTCGCACCCAGCTGCTTCTCGTAAGAGGCGATGAGCTTGCTCATAATCTTGTCAATCTGCTTGTCGTTGAGGGTCTTCTCCTCATCTTGTAGGATGAAGCTGATGGCGTAGCTCTTCTTGCCTGGCTCAAGGTTCTTACCTTCGTATACGTCGAACAACTCTACTGCTTTGAGGAGTTTGCGTTCGCATTCGTAGGCGATGCGCTCAATATCAGCAAACTGCACGTTCTTGTCGAGCAAGAGGGCAAGGTCGCGCTTCACAGAGGGGAACTTAGAGAGCTCAGTATAGCTCACCTTCACCGACTTGATAGCTTGTAGTACATTCTTCCAGTTGATATCAGCATAGTACACCTCATTATCGATATCGAACGCCTTGGTGAGTTTCTTACTCACGATACCTACGGCAGCCAACAACTTGCCACCACGAGTATGATAGCTGAGTGCTGTCGAGTAGATGCCGTCGGTGAGGTTGCCCACCACAATGCTACGCAGGTTGAGACCGAGACGAGCGAAGATGTTCTCCACGTATGCCTTGAGCTCATATACCGACGACTCCTCATCTGCATGTGCCCATGAGCCGCTTACTCGCTTGCCGGCGAGCCAGAGGCCGAGGTGGTAGTCCTCGCTATAGCATGCGAGCACCTTCTCGGCATCCTTCTTCTCCTTATTATAATAGTAGCAGTTGCCATACTCGAAGAAGCGCAGGTCGGCACTCTTGCGGTTGGCATTGTGTGCGATGCTCTCAAGACCACCGAAGAGGAGGGTCTGACGCATTACATTGAGATCGTTACTCAAAGGATTCATGAGGTTTACCAAGTTCTCAGGACGATAGGTCTCGTTGCCATCATAGTAGGCTGCCTTGGTAAGCGAGTTGTTGAGTATCTCGTTGAAGCCACATCCCACGAGCTGCTCAGCAACAAGCTGCTGGAGACGATGTGAACGGTCTTCCTTACCCTTGGTAGTGAGGCTCGACTTGAGGGCTGTGGGAATCTCCACATTGTTA
>JAZOPX010000196.1:0-5499 GCA_045655845.1 Bacteroidaceae bacterium | reverse complement strand
GTGCTCAACGTATTCTCCTTTGCGCTGCTCATCCCCATCCTGCAGATTCTATTCCAGGTGAGCGACACACGGTTTGAATACATGACGCTGGCAGATGGGAATGTTGCCGAGGTTATCAAGAACAACTTCTACTACTACATGAACCACTTCATCGAGGTGAAAGGTGCTCTATGGGTGCTCATCATGTCTGGTGTGATACTGGTGGTGATGACTCTCTTGAAAACCGCTTGTTACTTTGGTTCGTCAGCCACGCTCATTCCCCTACGCACAGGCGTAGTGCGTGATATCCGCATCAAGGTATATAATAAGGTGATGGGCCTCCCCTTGAGTTTCTTCTCAGAGGAGCGCAAGGGCGACATCATCTCCCGCATGAGTAGCGATGTAAGCGGTCTCGAGACGGCACTGTCCAACTCATTGGAGATGCTCATCAAGAACCCCATCGCCATCGTGGTCACGCTCGGCACGCTCTTCTTCCTCAGTTGGCAACTCACCCTCTTCGTGCTCATCGCCATGCCCGTGCTCGCTTGGGCCATGGGGGCCATCAGTCGCAAGCTGAAGCGTACCTCCAAAGAGGCCCAGAACTATTGGGGCACGTTGCTCGCCCAACTCGACGAGACCCTGGGCGGACTGCGCATCATCAAGGCTTTTCTTGCCGAGGGCAAGATGAAGGAGCGCTTCGCCCACATCAACGACACCTACCGCTCCGCCGTGATGCGCATGACCATCCGCCAGAGTGCCGCCCACCCCGCCAGCGAGTTTATGGGTACCTGTATCATCGTCATCGTCATGTGGGCTGGCGGATACATCATCCTCGACGGTATGTCGGGCATGGAGGGTGCCACCTTCATCTACTATCTGGTGATGCTCTACAACATCCTCAACCCCATCAAGGACCTCTCGAAAGCCTTCTACAACATCCCCATCGGCATGGGATGTTGGGAGCGTGTCGACAAGATACTCAGTGCTGAGAATCCCATCAAGGAATCACAGGTTCCTGTTCCCCTACCCTCCTTCGAGCAGGGTATCGAGTTCAGGGATGTGGACTTCCATTATGCCCCTGGTACTCCCGTACTGCGTGGCATCAACCTCCGTGTCGAGAAAGGCAAGACCATCGCCCTCGTGGGGCAGTCAGGCTCGGGCAAGTCTACGCTTGTAGACCTCGTGCCCCGTTTCCACGACGTCACGGGCGGCAGCATCACTTTGGACGGAAAGGACATCCGCGATATCTCCATTCGCGACCTGCGTTCGCTCATCGGCAACGTCAACCAGGAGGCCATTCTCTTCAACGATACCATCTTCAACAACATCAGTTTCGGTGTCGAGGGAGCTACCATGGAGCAGGTCATCGAGGCCGCCAAGATTGCCAATGCCCACGAATTCATCATGGAGAGTGAGCAGGGCTACGACACCGTGATAGGCGACCGTGGCTGCCGTCTCTCGGGAGGTCAGCGCCAACGCCTGAGCATCGCCCGTGCCATTCTAAAAAATCCCCCGATTCTCATCCTCGACGAAGCCACCTCGGCTCTCGACACGGAGAGCGAACGTCTCGTGCAGGAGGCCTTGGAGCGCCTGATGAAGTCGCGCACCACCATTGCCATCGCCCACCGTCTGAGCACCATCAAGCATGCCGACGAGATATGCGTGATGCTCGAAGGAGAAATCGTAGAGCGTGGCACACACGAGTCGCTCCTCGCCAAGGGAGGCTACTACAAGCGCCTCAACGACATGCAAAGCCTGTGAAGAATTGAAAATGAAAAATTAAAAGTTCGTACATTCGTGTCATCCTGAACGCAGTGAAGGATTCCGCGCAGAGACGCTGCTAAGCATTCTGTGAGATCCTTAGCGATGCTCAGGATGACACCATCGCGATAAAAGGGCATCTGAGTAAACTTCTATATTATTGCCATTTATTTTGCAACATAGAAGTTTGTTGTTATCTTTGCGGTAAATTTGAATACAATTGTTTAACCCCAATAAAAAGAAAAAGATTATGAAATTTCTGACAGACGAGAAACTCGTGATTGTAGGTGCCGGCGGCATGATCGGTTCTAACATGGCTCAGACAGCCTTGATGCTTGGTCTTACTCCCAACATCTGCCTTTACGACATCTATGGTCCCGGTGTGAACGGTGTAGCCGAGGAGATGGCTCACTGCGCTTTCGAGGGTGCCAACGTAACATGGACTATCGACCCCGAAGAGGCTTTCACCGGTGCTAAGTACATCATCTCTTCAGGTGGTGCTCCCCGTAAGGAGGGTATGACCCGTGAGGACCTGCTCAAGGGCAACTGCCAGATCGCTGCTGAGTTCGGTGACAACATCAAGAAGTACTGCCCCGACGTGAAGCACGTAGTGGTTATCTTCAACCCCGCTGACGTAACTGCTTTGACCGCTCTTATCCGTTCAGGTTTGAAGCCCAACCAGCTCACCTCACTCGCTGCGCTCGACTCTACCCGCCTCCAGCAGGCTATCGCCGAGGCTGTAGGTGCTCCCCAGTACAAGGTTGAGAATGCCCGCACCTATGGTGGTCACGGTGAGGCTATGGCCGTATTCGCATCTAAGATTACTGTTGATGGCAAGCCCCTCTCTGAGTATGAGATCTCTGACGAGAAGTGGGCCGAGATCAAGCACAACACCATCCAGGGTGGTTCACGCATCATCAAGCTCCGTGGCCGTTCATCATTCCAGAGCCCCGCTTACCAGTCAGTGAAGATGATCGAGGCTGCTATGGGTGGCGCTGAGTTCCACTGGCCCGCAGGCTGCTACGTGAACAACGAGAAGTATCAGCACGTGCTCATGGCTATGCCTACCGTTATCGACGCTACTGGTGTACACTTCGGTGAGGTTACTGGTACAGCAGAAGAGATGGCCGCACTTGATGCTTCATACGCACACCTTCAGGTGATGCGCGACGAGATCATCTCTCTCGGCATCATTCCTCCCGTAAGCGAGTGGGCTACCTTGAACCCCAACTTGGCGTAATCACTAACTGAGTATAATGAGAATAGGGGGTACATCGATGATGTACCCCCTATTCTTATATATATACTGACAGAGAAGCTCTTGACAAGCATTCCTATCTCACAACCTTACGGGTAACGACTTTACCATTCTCATAGACAATCTTCTCTACAAACACTCCAGACGCCGGCTTGTTCACTTGCACTCCATTGGGAGTATAATATGTCGTTGATATCACACGTGTAGCCGATAAGAGTTCAACAACATCGCTGCCCTTCATAGTTAGCTGGAATGGCATCTTGCGACTGCCTATTATATTCTCGGGAGTGAGGACAATCGTTTGCTCAATGTCAGAAACTCCTCCTTGCTCGTCCATGAATTTCAAGTGTAAGGTCTCTCCACCTTCACCATGAATATTCATATAGAGCAACCCTTCTACCTGCTGTGATATTCCACGACATTCCTCACCACAAAAAGCGGCAACAACACAGTTGTCAGAAGCAGGTTCTGCCATTGTAGCAATAACGTTTGTCACATTAGGATAGGCGTGTACATCGACTTGCCAAGGGATAAACTCCATCAAATCCTTCTCCGGCATTCTATAGCGTTTAGCTTTGCGTACGGTTGGGATAGATAAAGAATTCCAGCAGAAGGTCTGTTCTTTATTACACTTGAGCAAGTAAGCTTGTCCAGCCGAGAGAGAAGACAGGGTACCGACCCAGCGACCCTCCTCGTAGGTAGCAAATCCATTCATTCCGACAATAGCGTCCCCCTCGGTCGGATGATACTGCTCCAACGCAACATCAATCGTTGTCGTGTTATACAGAGGACATCCTAACCAGTTCCAACCCTGTTTCACACTAACTGGTGTTTCCACGTCGAACAAGTTTCCTCTCAGTGTAATATCAGTAGCGTCGGTCATTCGTACCTTGTAGCCAGTTGCAAGATCAAGGACTTTGAGATTTCCATTCCAAAGATTCTCTTTTGCTTTCACATACGACTCATATTGTCCCACGACATGCTGTGCATAACCCGTGAAGCGACTAATGTGAACTTTGGAGTCCAGGTTATGTGAAATCCAGTTCCAACCCTTTTCTAACCCCAATGTAATAGCCATCAAAGAATCTCCCCAATACGTAGCATTTTCTGAAGAGAAATCATATACTCCCATCATATTAGGCAATGCGATACTGGGTATACTTTGATAAGATACGTGCCGTCCCCCATCAGGATAACGGCCATATGTCTGCCAATCGTCCTGTTCCAAATATTCCAGTTCATCACACCAAGTCCCGTCCTCAGCCTGTAAGATGACATAAGCACCATCTGCATTATCAAGCTTGAAGGGAGCATGCAATTGACTGATAGGAGCCAGTTTGTCGCACCATACAATCAACCTACCATAAGCTGGTATTATCGTGCTTGCCATGCTACCATCAGCATTTATCTGGTACTTTTGAGGATTGTTCCGATTATCACTCAGATACATACCGCTGACATCAATATCCTTATCGGTTGTGTTGTACAACTCTACCCAGTCATTCTTCTTGTAATGATCATTAATAAAGATGCTGTTTCCTGCACTAACCTCGTTGATACGAACTGGCGTAGCACCGCTCTCCAACACTTTCGACGGTTCGTCCAGTTTTTCATACATTGCCACAAGTTGGCAACTACCACTGATTATGTCTTCATTGAGAACAAGCTCCTCTTGGGTACTGATCATGGAACTCTCCGACACAGACTTGGTCAAACGAGCATCAAAGAACATATCGCTGCTTGAGGCACTGGTATTGTGCGCCTCGGCCGTTATGACATTCTTACCCTTCTTCAAGAGCTGAGTGGGGATATCTATTGTACCATAGTAGGCCACGTTGCTCTCATAGGCCGTCGAGTAGTCCTTGTATGTACTTCCGCTTATGCAATGGTAGTTACCCACCTCTACACCATTGACATAGAAGATAACCCCATCATCAATGTAATAGTGTAACGAGAAGAATTCTCCCGTAGCCGGCAATTCGGATAGCACAAATTCCTTGCGGAAATAATAGGTCGGACGCTTGTTGCTCGCATCACCACCATAGTCCAATACCGTATTGTAGTTTGCCGCATCGGCCACAGTACCCACGGTACCATAGCCAAAGGGAGAGACACCTTCATACCAAACGACATCGTTGCACTCTGACATCTTCCATGACGTACCATCCAAAGAACCCTGGTCATTGTACATCCACGAGCAGCCAAAGGGGACGATATCGACCTGTGCAAAAGAATTTGACACCAAATTCCAACCTTTAAACACATAACCCGCCGGTGCTTTTGTAGCTATCGAAACAGGGCCAAACAAAGTTCCATCAAACTTCCTTGTGGGGACCTCCTGCCCATCTATTAGCAATCGTGCCTCGGGGATATTGCACTCCATCGCTACCTTATACTCCTCCGTCAGACCCCAGAAAAGCTTCATATTACTCATGCGTGAGTTACGCTTCCCAAGGTTAGAGATCTGGCTATAAAGGTTATTGGCAGAACTTTGAGGGCTA
>JAZOPX010000195.1:0-2074 GCA_045655845.1 Bacteroidaceae bacterium | reverse complement strand
GGAGTGCATATTGAAGCTTGCGCCCAAGGCAAAGCCCGAGGACATCAAGGTAGAGTTCTTCGACGAGCAGCTGGGCCGCGAGTATGAGAAGGAAAAGGAGCTCACACGCCTCATCACCGTGTTCTCTCTCATCTCCATCCTCATTGCCCTAATGGGAGTCTTCGGCCTCGTCTTCTTCGAGACGCAGTATCGCCGCCGCGAGATTGCCGTGCGCCGCGTACACGGTGCGCAGATAAGTCAGGTGCTCGGTATGTTCGTCGGTCAATATGTGAAGATGGTGCTCGTGGCTTTCCTCTTCGCCGCTCCCGTGAGCTACTTGATCATGTCGCGCTGGCTCGAAGGCTTTGCCTATCACATCCCGCTCTACTGGTGGGTATTCCTCATCGCCCTCGCCATCGTGCTGGTCGTGACCTCGGCCATCGTCGTAGCCCGTGCCTACCGTGCAGCGAAGGAGGATCCCGTGGGGGCGTTGTATAAGGAATGAAGACCCCCTCTAACTCCCCCTCTAGGGGGAGGACTTGGCATCGCGGAAAGTTCTTTAACGAAGTTGTTTTCATATAAAATGTTCTGAGAATTGTCGTTTGTGAATGAAAAATCATCCCTTAAGGGTACAATGTAATGAATTTTATTGTACATTTGTACCCGTAAGGGATGATTTTATTGTTCTTCTCTTATGATTATACCCGTAAGGGGTGAATATGAGTGATATGAATTTAGGAGAATATATATGCGCTAAGCGTAAGTTGTATAACCTCACGCAAGTGGAACTTGCTGAGAGGTCGGGCGTAGGTATCCGCTTCGTCAGAGAATTGGAGCGCGGGAAAGCCACCGTGCAGTTGGACAAGGTGAACCAGGTGTTGAAGCTCTTCGGTGAGGAGTTGCAGCCTGCCAAGATTATTCAGTAATGAAACGAGCGAGAATCTATATCAATGATACCTTTTGCGGTGTACTCACCGAAGACATCGATGGGTTCCGCTTTGCATACGCGAAGGAGTATCTGGCCATGCCGGAGGCCAAGGCGTTGAGCCCGACGATGCCATTGCAGACCGAAGCCTACGAGAAGGAGGTGATGTTTCCGGTCTTTGATGGGCTCATCCCAGAGGGGTGGATGCTATCCATTGTGCACAACACCTGGAAGATAGACCCACGAGACAGGATGTCGCTCTTGCTGGCCTGCTGCAAGGATTGTATCGGTAATATAAGTGTGAGAAACTATGAACAAGAGTGACGTGAAGAGATGTCTGTGCTGCTGCAAACCCTTACTCAGGGGAGAAACTGATTACCATGCGGCATGTGCACGGAGACTGTTTGGAAACAAGCTGGCTCCCATACTTCCCTATTCGCGGGACAATATCGATAGTCTGGCTCTCGATGTGCTGAAGTCGAACTCCTCAGTCACTGGTGTACAGGCCAAGCTCTCATTAGACCTAAACAAGGGTGGACGCAACGAGGTTGATAGGCTCACCATCGTTGGGCTATGGGGTCGATATATCCTCAAGCCACAGAGCCCAAGGTATAAGGCCATGCCCGAACTGGAGAACACGACCATGCAGATGGCAGAAGTAGCGGGTATCGCTACCGTACCCCATGGACTGATACGGATGAGCGATGGCGAACTGGCTTACATCACCCGACGCATCGACCGCAATGATGATGGCACCAAGCACTCACTGCTCGATATGTGCCAGCTCACCAACCGACTCACCGAGCATAAATACCGTGGAGCCTACACCCAATTGGCCGAGGTCATCAGACGCTACTCCTCGGCGCCTATGCTGGACGTGCAGCGCTTCTGGGAGATTGTCATCTTCTCATGGATTGTGGGTAACTCGGATATGCATTGTAAGAATTTCTCCCTCATCGAAAACAATCACGAGGGTTACAGCCTTTCTCCTGCCTATGACCTACTTGCCGTGCATCTGACAGGGATAGACGATTACGATGAACTGGCCATGCCACTGACGGGCTATGGGGTTGATGACGATGCCACCATAGGAGGCTACGATGGTGAAGCATTCGTTGATGCTATGGTGCAGAGCGGTATTGACAGGAATATAGCAGCAAACATCGTCGG
>JAZOPX010000194.1:0-18131 GCA_045655845.1 Bacteroidaceae bacterium | reverse complement strand
CGCTCGCCCTTCTCGCCGAGGCGTACTATAACGAAGTGACCCGCCTTGCGTGAACGCGCAATGAGGGGAGCGGTAATCTCAAGTTTGAATACCTTCTCTGAAAACTGTTGTTTGCTTACTACAGTGTACATAGTCGTTTATGTCGTGTTAAGAATTAATACCTATTATCTACCAGCACATCAGTTTATGCCGTTTATGAGTCGCAAAGATATACAAAACGAGCGAAATAATATCAAGTTTGCTTGAATATTTCAAAACGAGTGCAAAATATCTTCGGGATAATATAGAAGTTTACCCAGAGGCCTCTGTCATCCTGAGCAACGCGAACCTTTAGGTCGCTGGCCCGAAGGGGAAAAGCAAGGATCCCGCGCAGGGACATGGCAAGAGACATTTGCGAGATTCTTCACTGCGTTCAGAATGACAAAATAATTTTTTTGGTAACATCTATATTATTACCAATATCTTCGAGGGAACCTCAAAGATATACATTTTATATTATTTCCTATCGTTTCTCTTTAATTTTATTGCTTTATCTATTACCTTTGTCAGTAATAAGCACAACGAAGTAGCATGATTCAAGAACTACAACTCCGCCTTCTGCCCGAACAGGCAGCCAGCGAGCAGAGCATAAAGCAATATGTGGCTCGTGAGAAGGGGCTCGACGCACGTACCATCAAAGCCGTGCGCACACTGAAGCGCAGCATTGATGCTCGCCAGCGCACCATCCTCGTCAACCTCACCATACGCCTCTATATCAACGAACTCCCCACCGATGACGAATACACCGAGACCTACTACCCGATGGTGGACGAGGGGCCCGAGGTGATTGTCGTGGGGGCTGGCCCTGGCGGACTCTTCGCCGCGCTGCGACTCATCGAGTTGGGATGCCGCCCCATCGTGGTGGAGCGAGGCAAGGATGTGCATGCCCGCAAACGCGACATCGCACGTATCTCACGCGAGCATGCCGTAGACCCCGAGAGCAACTACAGTTTCGGTGAGGGTGGCGCAGGAGCCTACTCGGACGGAAAACTATATACTCGTAGCAAGAAGCGCGGCAATGTGGAGAAGATACTCAACGTCTTCTGCCAGCATGGCGCATCGACGACCATCCTGAGCGACGCACACCCCCATATCGGTACCGACAAACTGCCCCGTGTCATCGAGAACATGCGCGAGACCATACGCCGCTGCGGTGGCGAGGTACACTTTGAGACCCGCATGGACCGCCTCATCGTGGAGAAGAACCAGGTGGTGGGCATCGAGACGAACACGGGGCGCACCTTCCGCGGACCCGTCATCCTCGCCACAGGACACTCGGCACGCGACGTATATCGACACCTCTACGCCTCGGGCATCGACATCGAAGCCAAGGGTATCGCCGTGGGAGTACGCTTAGAGCACCCCTCGGAATTGATTGACCAGATACAATATCACAACAAGAACGGACGCGGAAAGTATCTGCCTGCCGCCGAGTATAGTTTCGTCACACAGGTCGACGGACGCGGCGTGTATAGCTTCTGCATGTGTCCCGGAGGTGCCGTAGTGCCTGCCGCCAGCGGCCCCGAGCAAATCGTGGTGAACGGCATGTCGGCCTCGCACCGCGGCTCGCGCTGGAGCAACTCGGGCATGGTGGTGGAGATACGAGTGGAGGATATCGAAGGCCTCACCCCTACCAAAGGCTCGCAAGCGAGACTCCTCGGGAGAGATAAACCTCTCTTCGTCGCAACCGACGCTCCTTTCGCGTCGGCCCAAGGAGAGGGAGCCCCAAGTCCTCTCGCCGTGATGCATTTCCAGGAAGAACTGGAACGCCAGTGCTGGATGCAGGGTAATCGTCGACAGACGGCACCGGCTCAGCGTATGGTGGACTTCACGAGGAAGAAACTATCGTATGACCTTCCCGCATCATCCTACTCGCCCGGACTCATCTCCTCCCCACTCCACTTCTGGATGCCGGAGTTCATCTGCAGCCGACTACAGAAGGGGTTCGAGCACTTCGGACGCACCTCGCGCGGATTCCTCACCAACGAGGCTACAGTGATAGGCATGGAGACCCGCACCTCGGCTCCCGTGCGCATCATCCGCGACCGCGACACACTGCAGCACGTCACCGTCGGCGGACTCTTCCCCTGCGGTGAGGGTGCCGGCTATGCTGGAGGCATCGTGTCGGCCGGCATCGATGGCGAACGATGTGCCGAGGCTGCTGCCGAATTTGTAAAGAACTGTTTCAAGAACGCTTAAGAAAGACTCAAAGATATGGAAATCAAAAGTGCCGAATTTGTCATTAGCAACACCCGCATAGACCGCTGCCCACAGACAGGACTGCCCGAGTATGCCTTCATCGGCCGCTCCAACGTGGGCAAATCGAGCCTCATCAACATGCTCACCCGCAAGCCCAAACTGGCCATGACATCGGCCACACCGGGCAAGACGATGCTCATCAACCACTTCATGATAAACAAGGCGTGGTACCTCGTCGACCTTCCCGGTTATGGCTATGCACAGCGCGGCAAGAAAGCCAAGGACAAACTGACACAGATGATTGAGAGCTACATCCTCGGGCGCGAGCAGATGACCAACCTCTTCCTCCTCATCGACATCCGTCACGAGCCACTGGCCATCGACCTCGAATTCATCGAGTGGCTGGGCGAGAATGGTGTGCCCTTTTCCATCATCTTCACCAAGGCCGACAAACTGGGCCTGCAACGCCAACGCGAGAACGTGGAGCGCTACCTCGCACGCCTATCGGAGCAATGGGAAAAACTGCCGCCCCATTTCGTCACCTCATCAGAGAAGGGCCTCGGCAGAGACGAGGTGCTGGGATATATCGAACAGATAAACAAGAGTTTGACGGAGCAACCTTAATCAAGGTCCAAATTGAGACTCTCCTTCAATTTCCGGAGTGCGGGATTACGTGACTCCAGAGCCTGATACTGCTCAATACGGCTGTAGATACGATGAGCGGTCTCCACTTCATCAACTACGACGTTTAGGGTAATCTGACTATTCTGCAACTGCTGTCGCAGGTATTCCTCTATATGAGTACGCATACCAGACAATTCAGATGCCACCATATGATTATCGACACTGACGCTTATAGTAAGATCTGACTTCAGCAAAGGCCGCAAGTTGAGCAAACGGCCGGCCATAGCAGCCTGTTCCTTGGAGAGAGTCGAAGCAAACTGTTTCCAGCAAATACGCACACCCTCTTCAGATACGGCGAGGTCCTCCACTGGAGCCGAAGGTGCCACAATCGCAACTGAAGCTGAGGACTTAGAGGCTTGCACGGCCGCCTCCGATTCACTCACTTTAGAACGGATAGAGAAGCCTGGACGTTTGAGCACAGCGGTTTTCCGAGCACTCTGAGTATTCTGAGCACTCTGTCCACCTATGCCATTCGGCCCTACCGAAATAGAAGACACAGAGCTATGACTTACAGTCATGCCCGCTTGCTGAGGCACAACTGACGGAGCCGACTTACTGTTGTTCGGTTGGCTCACGGAGGCGGTGGCTACCGCCTTTTGGAATAGGGGTTTTAGTCGCTTGGGGCTACGCCCCGAGCCCAACTCATCGGGTTCGCCCGTCAGCTGAGCCAATTGAATCAGCGTAAGTTCCACGAGCAGACGCTTATTCTTGCTCACTCGATAATTGAGGTCACAATCATTGCACAACTTGATGGCATGGATGAGGAAACGCTCGTTGCATCTCTGCGCCTGCTCACGATAACGTTCACGTACATCATGGCTCACCTCAAGTAGAGGAAGCGTAGCAGGCTCACGACTCACGAGCAAGTCACGCAGGTGAGCAGTAAGGTTGGTCATGAAATTGCCTCCATCAAAACCACGACGAAGCACCTCATCAAAAAGCAACATCGTCTCACTAATCTTGTGTTCGATGAAGAAGTCCGTAAAACGGAAATAATAATCATAATCCAAGATATTGAGACTGCCGATAACTCCCTTATAGGTCACGTTACCCTGCGTGTAACTCACCATCTGATCGAAAAGCGAGAGCGCATCGCGCATACCACCATCAGCCTTTTGAGCAATGACATGCAGCGCAGTCTCTTCTGCTGTGACTCCCTCCTTGCTGGCCACCTTGGCCAAGTGCTCCACGATGTCACTCAACTCGATACGCATGAAGTCATACGTCTGGCAACGCGACAAAATGGTAGGCAACACCTTGTGACGTTCTGTCGTCGCAAGAATAAATATGGCGTGTCGAGGCGGTTCCTCGAGGGTTTTAAGAAAAGCATTGAAAGCCGCCGTAGAGAGCATATGCACCTCATCGATGATGAACACTTTGTAGCGACCAATCTGAGGCGGTATGCGCACCTGGTCGATGAGTTCACGAATGTCATCCACTGAATTGTTTGATGCAGCGTCCAATTCATGTATGTTATAGGAACGCTGTTCATTAAACGCACGGCACGACTCACACTCGTTGCAAGCCTCACCCTCAGGAGTCAGATGCTCGCAGTTAATTGACTTGGCAAAGATACGTGCACAAGTGGTCTTACCCACACCACGCGGGCCACAGAAAAGATAGGCATGCGCCAACTTCCCCGTAAGAATGGCATTCTTGAGCGTCACGATAAGCGACTTCTGCCCTACCACCGTATCAAATGTCGACGGGCGGTATTTACGAGCCGATACTATGAAATTATCCATCAATGCAAATGTTTCAGATATGATGCAAAATTAGTGCAAGACAAGCGAAATATCAAATCTCGATGAATGAAAGTAAAGAAATTGATAAATTTTCTTTGACAGACGAAACGGCAACAAGAATGAAAGGTCATACTTAGCGAGAGAAAACTCAGTCAGTATTCGAGTTTTCCAATTAAATATCCTATCTTTGCATAGCATTAACAATTCAGGGAAAGTAAAATGGGCAAGATAAGAGAAATGTGGAGCATGATTAAGCGCAACAAATACGCTGCTACAATCATCGTATTCTTACTGATAATATGCCTGTTCGACCAGAATTGCCTACTGAAACGCCTTCGTCATCAGCGCCAAATACGAGAACTGAATCGGGAGATTGAACTGTACACCGATATGAGAGACGAATGTGTGCGAGGCCTGCAAGAGTTAAGCAACGACAGCAACAATCTGGAACGTATTGCCCGCGAAAAATACAGCATGCACCTCCCTAACGAAGAAGTTTTTATTATTGAATGATGAAGAAAGTACAACAAATCCTCTATATCTGTGGCGGCATTCTCCTGGTAATGGGTGCAGCCTTGTATATCACCCAATGGCCTTGGGCACCCTACATATACGTCATTGGCTCCTTCCTGTTTGGCGCCATGCAGATGCTCGACCGCTACACAGGCAAGAACTTCATCCTGCTCCGCCTACGCCGCCAGCAGATTCTGGGCGCTATAGCCCTGATGCTCGCAGGAGTACTGATGTTTGCCTGCAAACACAACGAATGGATCCTATGCTTGCTTGTCGGATGCATCTTTGAACTATACACAGCCTTCCGCATACCGCAAGAACTGGAGAAGGAGCAATAATCCCCATTCCACTCTATCGTGACATAACCAGTCTTACGGCTGATTCGCACACACCCGCCCCTTCAATGGGTGGGTTTCTTTTTACCACACACACGACGACACGCTGCAGAGCCGAGAACTCGTCCAGCAATGCCGTGGCTATGCGTCCACACACATGTTCAAGTAACTGAGAGGGAATATCCATCTCACGCTTCACAATATCATACGCCGCAGCATAGTTGATTGTGTCGTCCAAATCATCGGAGAAGACCGCTTGTCGAATGTCAGCCTCCAATGTGAGATCCACCACAAAAGTGTTTCCCTCCCTGCGCTCCTCGGGGAGTACGCCATGATAGGCAAAAAAGGTAAGCCCACGCAGTTCAATCTGGGCCTCAGATAGTGTATACTTCATCGTTCGCTCTAATAAAATGGAAAGGGAACCCCTCAACTCCTTGAGCGACTCCCCTTCTCGCGTATGTAAAAGAAAAGGATTTTCAGTTATTATCCGCAGCGGCTGGTACCACAGTTGGTGCAGATGAGACAGCCCTCTTGATACACGAGAGTCTCTTGTCCACAGTTAGGACATGTCTGACCCTTGGCAGCAGTGCCATCCATCACATACTTCTTCAAAGCACGCTCTACGCCGACCTTCCAGGTATTGATGCTCTCGCTATCGAGTTGCAATGAACTAACCAACTTGATTACCTGCTCGATAGGCATACGGTAACGGAGCACACCTGAAATCAACTTGGCATAGTTCCAATATTCCTTATCAAACTTCTCAGAAAGGCCTTCAATGGTGGTCTTGTAGCCACGCTTGTTGCTGAACTGGAAGTCGTAGCGCTTCACGCCATTCTCATCCACATTCTTGATGATATAACCATTGGTCACAGACTTGGGCAACAAGATACCCTCCTCATCATCAGCCAAACCAGTAAAGATCTCATAGGGACGACCTTCGAGCAAGCCCACGAATGCCACCCACTTCTCCTTGTTGTTCTGGAAACGAACCACCTCAGCCTCAAGCACACGGGGACGTGTCTCTACGACCACAGGGGGCTTACAGGTACAAGGCTCCTCCACAGGCTTACCATCGGCACCCTTCTTCTTATTATCTGCAGACACGAGCACACCACTGCGTGAGCCATCACGATATACGGTACAGCCCTTACAGCCACACTTCCATGCCTCTACGTAGAGGTCGTTGACGAGTTCCTCGCTCACATCGGCCGGCAAGTTGATGGTCACACTGATGCTGTGGTCTACCCACTTCTGGATGCGGCCCTGCATCTGTACTTTCTTCAACCAATCGATATCGTTGGCTGTAGCCTTATGATAGGGACTCTCAGCCACCATAGCATCAATCTCCTCCTGAGAGTAACGCTTGGTAGTGTCGTAACCCTTAGCCTCCATCCAAGTCATGAACTTGGGATGATATACGATGAACTCCTCAAAAGCATCGCCTGTCTCGTCGGTGAAGTCGACACGTACATCGGGGTCGTTGGGGTTCACCTTACGGCGACGCTTGTATACGGGCATAAATACAGGTTCGATACCAGAGGTCGTCTGTGTCATCAAACTTACAGTACCAGTGGGAGCAATGGTCAAACATGCGATGTTACGACGACCATACTGCTTCATCTCATCATAGAGAGCGGGATCGGCATCCTTCAAACGATTGATGAAGGGGTTGTTCTTCTCGCGCTCGCTATCATATACCTTGAACGCACCACGCTCCTTAGCCATCTGTACCGATGAGCGGTAAGCCTCAATGGCAATAGTGCGATGTACCTTCTCAGAGAAATCAGTTGCCTCGTCGGTACCATAGCGCAAGCCCATAGCCGCAATCATATCGCCCTCGGCTGTGATACCCACACCAGTACGACGACCCATGCAACTCTTGTCCATAATCTTCTGCCACAAAGTACGCTCGGCACCCTTCACCTCCTCGCTCTCAGGGTCACTCTCAATCTTCTCCATGATGGCCTCAATCTTCTCGATCTCGAGATCAATGATGTCGTCCATGATGCGCTGGGCAATGGCCACATGCTTCTTGAAAAGTTCGAAGTCGAAGTAAGCCTCAGGAGTGAAGGGGTTTACTACGTATGAATAGAGGTTCAATGCCAACAGACGGCAAGAGTCGTAAGGGCAAAGAGGAATCTCACCACAAGGGTTGGTCGACACAGTCTTGAAGCCGAGGTCAGCATAGCAGTCAGGAACAGATTCACGGATGATGGTATCCCAGAAGAGTACACCAGGCTCAGCGCTCTTCCAAGCGTTGTGCACAATCTTCTTCCACAACTCAGAGGCATTCACCTCCTTAGTGTAGAGAGGTTCAGCGCTATCAATGGGATATTTCTGGGTATAGGTCTTACCCTCCACAGCGGCACGCATGAAGTCATCGTCCATCTTAACAGACACGTTGGCACCCGTTACCTTGCCCTCGGTCATCTTGGCATCGATGAATGATTCTGAGTCGGGATGCTTGATAGACACACTGAGCATCAAAGCACCGCGACGGCCATCCTGAGCCACCTCACGGGTAGAGTTTGAGTAACGCTCCATGAAGGGCACGAGACCTGTCGAGGTCAACGCTGAGTTCTTCACAGGCGAGCCTTTGGGACGAATGTGCGAAAGGTCGTGACCAACACCACCGCGACGCTTCATCAATTGCACCTGCTCCTCATCAATACGGATAATAGCACCGTATGAATCGGCATTACCATCCATACCGATAACAAAGCAGTTAGAGAGCGAAGCAATCTGATGGTTGTTACCGATACCGGTCATGGGGCTGCCCTGCGGCACGATGTACTTGAAGTGGTCAAGCAAGTCAAACAACTGACGTGCAGACAGTGCGTTAGGATACTTGGCCTCTACGCGGGCAATCTCATTGGCGATGCGCCAATGCATGTCTCTCGGGGTCTCCTCGTAGATGTTACCCGCAGAGTCTTTCATGGCATACTTGTTGGCCCAAACTCTGGCCGCAAGCGCATCGCCACCGAAATATTCGAGCGTAGCGTTCTGCGCTTCTTCAAACGTGTAAGTTTTCTGTTCCACTGTATTTCTAAAGTTATGATTGTTGTCAAAAAAGTTCAAAGGATGTAGAAGTAAAACTTTCTCGAACAAAAGCACTGCAAAGTTACGTAACCTTTCCGTATTGACCAAATTTTCCAACAATGAAAATCAGAGAAAAATAAAAGTTTTCCAAAACAAAAAGAATAAAACCTCATTTTCTGACAGTTACATTTTATCAAAAGAACAAAAGTTTTCCAAAATGCAAAACAAAGGAAACACCACAGCACAAAACTATAGACAACAAACAACAATCAGCCCCACACAGAAATCATCTGCATGAGGCTAATAACACAAGAAATATAATAAGGTATGTTTACCGTGCTTTCAACTTGGCCTCTATCTCATCAATGGCCACCTCTACCACTTTGTTCACTTCGAGTTGGTCTTCAATGGTACGACAAGCATGCAACACCGTAGAGTGATCCTTCGAACCGATACATTGACCGATACGCGCCAAAGACAAATTAGGGAGATGTTTGTGAGCAAGATACATTGATATCTGGCGAGCCAAAACGATGTCACGCTTACGCGAAGATGTATAAATACTATCATCCTTCACATGATAGTATTCGCAAGTAGAGCGCACGATATCCTCAATCGTCAATTCCTTCTCGACAACACGTACCGCCTTGCTGATAACCCGCTCGGCAAGAGCCATATCAATCTCGCGACCATAAAGAGCCGAGTGAGCATGAAGCGAGATCAAGATTCCCTCCAATTCACGCACGCTGTCAGTAACGTGCTCTGCAATATACTCCAAGACATTTTCCTGCAAAGAGATACCCTCTCTACGCACCCTATCAGTTAGGATACTACGGCGCAACTCCAGGTTCGGACGCTCAATCTCTGCCGTGAGCCCCCATTTGAAACGGGTAATTAGACGATCCTCAATACCCTGCAGCATCACCGGAGGACGATCGCAGGTCATGATGAGTTGCTTGCCATTCTGATGCAAGTGATTGAAAATATGGAAGAAGGTATTCTGCGTCTTCTCCACACCTACAAACTCCTGAATATCGTCGATGATGAGCACGTCAATACTCTGGTAGAAGTTAATGAAATCGTTTACTGTATTCTTACGCACAGAATCAGTATACTGCACCTTGAAAAGATGAGCCGAAACGTAGAGAACACGTTTTTCGGGATAGAGTTCCTTTACCTTCAATCCGATGGCATTGGCCAAGTGGGTCTTACCCACACCCGATGCTCCATAGAGGAACAAGGGATTAAAGACCGTCTTGCCAGGCTTCTGCGCAATGCTCTCCGCTGCAGCACGAGGCAAGCGATTGCTCAAGCCCTCGATAAAGTTCTCGAAACTATAGTTGCTGCGCAGCATCGGGTCAAGATCCTGCACGGGAACAGGAATGGGTTCAGGAGTCGTATTACCACTCTTCTTCTGCTCTACAGCAGGTTTGGCGGGCGTCTTATCCGATACTTGGTCTACGGTAAGTCTGTTTTGACGGTCAGTCAATATGCGATAATTCAGTTGTGTACCTGCACCAAACACACGGTAGATGACGGCACCCAACAAGTCCACATAGTTTTCTTCAATGTGCTCGTATACAAATTGGCTGGGGACAAATATGGTCAACACCTTATTCGCATAAGATGCAGGCTTTGTTGCAGCAAACCACGTCTTGAACGCAGGTTCTGGGATGTTATCCGCGATAACATCCAGGCACTTGCCCCATAGCTCTACGAGTTGCGTTTCTGTCATGATTACTCTTATTCTTTTTCTTCTACTTCTACGTATGCAAAGATACGGCACTTATTCTATATTTTCAAACCACTTTTATCCTTCATTTTTTTGTTATTTCCAAAAGCACTATATTTCAGCCATTTGCATTTTCCGTATTTTTCCTCCGCATTTTCCTCTTGCACAAATCCAACTCAATGATTCCCAGCCACTTTCAATACAAACATATTCAATCCACTCTACACATCAGCCCTAATTTGCCCCAACCAGCCGATAGTTATCGCACTTTCCGGGCCATTTCCATATCGACCATATATTTTAGACAAAGTCTAATTTACACTCTACCAGGCCAATCTAACCGTTGAGCTCCGCGTCTCTTTTACGACGATTTTCAGCCATTTTCATCGCGATGTCGTATAGGTAACTCCCCTAATATTCGTTGTCAAAAATCGGCTAATTTCGAGACTTACGTGAAACACATTGTTCCATACAAATAGACAGAAGCAAGGAACTACGAGATTTCCAATTTCAGCTGCACGGTCACTCCAGTTTCTCTATAAAGAAACTGCAATCTCTCTATAGCGAGACTCCAATTTCTCCCAAGAGAAACTGGAGTCTCAATTCACAAAACCTCGTTGATACTGGGTGTATTCAAAATCGTTGGCAAGTATAGCCACCGACCATGCTATTTACCTTTACCAAACACTGAGATGTTTATATAGCGCGAGGGATGTGCCTTCACATCCTCAATTAGAGCGTTGGCATTGACACACACCCCATTAAGGTTGCTATAGAATGAAGTATCATTGAGCAGGCGCCCAACACTATTCTGGTCACTCCTCAGCGCCACCGACAATGCCAACAGATTAACAATCGTGCTATCCACTTGGGCCATAGTCTGTGCAAAATCAATGGTTGCCAGATCCGAAGTAATACTGTTCATGTTATCAGTCGTACCTTGGAGATTACTCATCAATAGCGGCAGCTCATCATGAAAGATTCGATTCAGTTCATCGACCGTGTAATCAAGTTTATGGCTAATGGATTCCACATTATTCAAGGAATTGGCCAAAGCGGGATTCGACACAAGAGCTGTCAAAGCGGTAATGAGGCTATCCACTTTAGGTACCATTGCATTGATTTGAGGCAACATCACATTCTCCACCTCACTCATCAAGCCATTAGATACAACACTAACAAGGGTATCTCCGTCAGCATAACAATCATCACCTTGCGCGAGCCTAAGGTCAATGCTCGCACCATCCATCAGCGAATTTACAATGACCGCGCGACTACCTTTAGGTACACGCAACGATTCGGTGACACGCAACGCCACCACAATCCGATTGGGTTCAGCATAATCATACACCACGCTGTTCACCGTACCCACCCGATAACCATTGACGGTAATCGCTGACGATGAACCAAGTCCACTGGAGTTCCCCAAGATCGTATAGTAGGTATTATAGCGTGAAAACACACTACTACCCTTCAAAAAATTAACGCCAAAATAAAGTAATGCAAGAGCAGCAATAAATGCAGCACCGATTTTCACCTCTCTACTAAGTCTCTTCATGCAACGATTACGTTTATGGATTATTCTTTCGGAATAAGGCGATAGCCTTTTGCGTGTCTACACGCACCCCCTTGATAAAAGCTACGACAAAAGCATCCTTGAACTTTTCGTTCACCTTACGTTTCACACTCAATATCTCATTATAATTTGTCGATGCACCATAAGTATATTTATACATGCCCTTATCATAATAGTATTCCACAGGATTCAGTCCCTTGAATGCCTGATTGCCCGAGGGCAACTGTTTTGAGGAAGAAAGAAATTGCACCTTGAATACCGGAACATCGTCTATTTCAACAACCGAGGCAGAGTTCTGGTTTCCATCAGCAGGTGTTATAACATCGGCCTGCGTATAGCTATTCATCTTTTTCAAATCAGCGTAATATGAATCAAAAGCCTTACTTATACAAGCGCTCAAACGCATCTGAGCTGTGCTCGAAGCCAGGTATTTAGCCTCTTCAGCATTACTAATATATCCTAATTCAACCAATATACTCGGCATTGAGGTCGCATTCAAGACAAGAAATCCTGCCTGACGCACTCCACGATCCTGCCTATTGGCATCATTCGCCAAATTCTCCTGCACATACTGAGCTATATGTATACTTTCTTTTACATATTCACTCTGCATATACTCAAAGATAATATAACTCTCTGGCGAATTCGGATTAAAGTTAGCATAGACCTTTTCGTGATTCTCCTCGTAGAGAATCACACCATTCTCACGCTTAGCGATATCTAAGTTTCGTTTCGTGCGATCGGCCTCTACACCCAATGTGAAAGTCTCGGCACCCCTGGCTGAGCGGTTCTCCGCGGCATTCACATGAATAGAGATGAAAAGATCCGCATCGGCCTTATTAGCCATGTGAGCGCGGTCATTTAGTCCTACGAACACATCCGTCTTACGTGTGTATAGCACCTTCACCTCCGGATGATTTTTCTTAATGCTCTCACCAACCAGAAGCGCAACCTTCAGTGTCACGTCCTTTTCATATATCTTACCATTAGCACTGACTGCACCAGGATCCTTACCTCCGTGACCGGCATCGATCACAACAGTAAAACCGCCAGCAATGGCAGCCATTGACATTAGCAACAGAAAGAAGGAGAATAGGAAACGTTGTTTCATAAGCTGAGAATGATAGGATATTAGATATGCTCGTTGACAATCTAAAAAAAAGGCTGCTCCCGAACCTGGGCTCGGAGCAGCCTTTTTCTATTATTCAAATATTATTTGAAGGGGAGATACCAATACTCTTCCGAGTCATTCAGTTTGTTATACAACACTTCATCACGCATCGGTTCTTCCTCATCAACACCTCTTTCTGCAACACGCTTAGCCAAGAAGTCACGATACTCTCCATCGCCCCAAGCTTGGCGGCGCTTAGCAAAGCGGACGAGATCACCAAAACGATTACCCTCCAAGGTGCTTTCCAAAGCCAACTCGTCAATGATGAGGTTATCAATATACTCGATGGTATCGTTGAACGTCAGTTCGTCTGCACTCTTACCCAAGCGACTGGCTACCACTGCAGGAGTCAACACATAGTAGATCGAGTCACGTTCCACATCACCAGCACCCCTTGAGTGTACACCTGTAAACTCAGCCTTATACTTTGACTCAGCAAACTTGAATTTCTTCTGGACGTCACTGCTATCGGGGAAGAACACCTTAGAAGCATCTTTCAACAAATAGAATGAGTTAACCGCCAAGTTACGTGCCTCAGCCAACTGAGCAGAGTCTGCAGCGACCTCATGACGTTCCCTAGCCAATGCATTCATCGCCTCAGCCCAACGCAAGTAACCAATAGAACGACGATAAATCTGAATGTACAATGAAGAATGCTTGAGATAAACGTCAGTTCTCTCCATCTCACCCGTATTCTCATTCACAACATAACTGGTAGACATATACAGCTCCGCACGCATGTCGCCTAACTTGTTTGTGCGGTACAACGTATCCTTATTATCCTTCAACTCAGCATACTTGAACACCATTTGCTGGTCACTGAGAGCTTCCCAAGCTGCTGAAGGATTCAAAGACACCTTACCATCCACTACTGGAAGGAACAATGAAGAAACCTCAGAAGCAATACCCTCATCAGCTGAAACCGACATCTCAATGTATGACAAATTTTCCTTTCCGACGGGGGAAGTATACAGTTCTGCACCTGTAACCAAGTCTGCGAGTTGCAATGCCTCAGTATTTATCCAACCAGACATCCATTCCATGAATTTACCTCCCAATGAGAAGTATCCAGGTTGCATCGCAGTATATACACCTTCCGATGCAGAGTATGAACGCTTCTTATTCTTCATGAAATACTCTTCCAAATATTTCGTTGCGTTCTCGTAATCACCACTCCAAAGATACATATCGGCCAGTACTAGACGCAAGATAGGATAGCCACCCTTTGTATTCACAAATGAGGGAAGGTCATAATCCAGATAGGGAATCAAACGAGGAGCGAGGTCCTCTGTGATAGCCTTGATATCCTTCTTGCCCTCAGCATAAGCTTTGTCGACATCTGCCTCCGTAACAACAGGATAAGTATAGTATGGAACCTCACCATAGTTGATAGCCAGTTGCAAGTAGGTCCAGGCACGGATACCCTGCAATGCTGCATATTCATCAAGCATCACACGCTGGTTATTGATGGCCAACGTCGTGTCCATCTTGGCCAACGCATAGTTACAGTTATTGATGATAGCGTAGTAGTCTCTTACGTTGAGATACTCATTCTCATCATCGAAGTTGAAGTTTGCCAAGTTGCGAAGAGAAGTCTTCGTATATTCGGTAATTTCAGCCATATCACCGCGCACCTCACCAAGGATGATGTAGCGATCAGCAACTTTACGCATACACTGCAACACACCCAAAGTGGTATAAACCGAGTCAGCTGTGCTGTTAATCTCATGGTCATAAACCACACGATTCGATGTGATATCAAACATATCCTCACAAGAGGTAGTCATTCCCAATGTGAAGACGGCAAGCAATGCCGCTATACATGATTTGATTTTCATTGTCTTTATCATTTTATCTGTTTTTCATTAGAGGTTAATCTTCACACCAAGATGGAAACTACGACCCTGTGCGAGCAATCCATTGTCAATACCCTGATACAGTACATTGTTGCTAAATGAGAACTCAGGATCACTACCCAGATACTTTGAGAAGGTCAACAAATTTGTAGCCGAAGTCCAAACGGTAAGTCCCTGACACCATGAAGCCGATAGGGGCACATTGTAGGAGAGTGTTACATCCTTCAAACGGATATATGAGCCATCTTCAATCCAACGATCAGAGAAACGGTTGTTACCCTTCGGGTCACCATAGGTAGCCTTAGGAATATCAGTTTCATGCCCCTCTACTTTCCAGCGATTGGTCACAGCAACGGTCTGATTGTAGAAGCTGCTACCGCTCTCCAACAAGGCACGCTGATAGTTGTAGACATCGTTACCTACTGAGTAGTTCAAAGTAGCACTAAGCGAGAAGTTCTTATAAATCAAGTTGCTGTTGATATTACCATAGATGTCAGGATTAGGATTACCAAGAATCACACGGTCATCCAAGTTAATCAAGCCATCATTGTTTTGGTCAACAAACTTCACGTCACCAGCCTCAAGCGGAGTCTCTACACCAGTAGTCATATCCTGAGTTTTCAAATGCCAATCGCCCTTTTCAGCATCCCATGCTTCAGCCGTAGTAGCGAAGACTCCATCAGTCTCATAACCGAAGAATACACCAGCAGAATGATTTACTGCAGTAAGAATAGTTCCATTATATATATCTGTAGTGAAACCACGGAGCTCGCCATCCTTTTTAGTCCATCTTTCATTGACAATCGTTTGGTCAGGCAAATCAGTAATCACGTTCTTATAAGTACCGATACTTGCGCCCAACTCCCATTTCCAGTTCTTAGTATTAACAGCCTTGAGGTTAGCACTTGCATAAGCTCCAGTATTACTCAACGAGCCACCATTTGACCATGCGTACTCAAGACCAGCCAAAGGATCCAATTTCTTCAAGGTCAACAAATCATTAGTCACGTTATGGAAGAAGTTTCCAGTCAAGCGCAAGCGATTGTTAAATGAAATCATATCAAGACCCACATTGAAGCGGCGTGTTGTCTCCCACTGGATAGATTGGTTCTCGATGTTACCAATAATCAGACCCATAGAAGCACTTGAGTACTGTACATTCTCATGGTAACAGAATGCGGCACTATTACTGATATTGTCGTTACCTGACCAGTCGACACCTGTGGTCAACTTCAAATAATCAATAAAGGATACATTGAAGAAGGGTTCAGACGATACCAACCAACCTGCCTGCAATGAAGGGAAGATTCCCCAGCAAACACCAGCCAACTTGACACCACCCTCCGTCTGACGGCCAAAACGTGAAGAGGTCTCAGCAGCCAAACTTCCTTGCAGGTAATATCTGTGACGGAAATTATAATCTACGTTAGCATAGTAGCTCATATTACGCCATACATCGTATGCGCCATCAGTCTTTGCATACTTACCTGTACCAGTAGTCACATCAGGCAACTTATCATTAGTAGAGTTGTGAGATGATGCAAAACTTGAATCATAAGCAAAGTTCGAATAACGGAAACCTCCGAACGCACTTACGTTATGATGACCAAAGTTCTTACCCCAATTGATGCGAGTGTCACTATAAAGTTCCTCCTCTTTAGAGAAGAATGAGCGTACTTCACTGGCAGACGAGCCAAGCCCTGAGATAAAGAATACTGGAGTACCAGTCATCGGGCGGAAGTACTTCTCACTTGTACGGTGCAAGGTATAGTTGAAGAGCGTAGAGATGGACCAATCCTTACCCAAGGTAAGTTCAGGAGCAACAGTAACATTGAATACAGTATATTCCTGATTGTTCTTGTTATTTCCGTCACCATACTTGAAGATAGCCAAAGGATTGGCAAAACTATCGTTAGAAGAATATATACCTTTAGCAAAATCATCTGCCCCAGATAGAGCCTCAGTCAACATTCCACTATTGTTATGAGCATAAGGAGAAAGGAATGGAGACTTGATGAGAGCCAAGAACCCAGGAGAAACCATCGGTCCAGCTGTCATATCCTGACGAATTCCATCGTCGCGCAAATCACGTACGACACGGCTATAGGTAATATCAAAGCGAGTCTTGAGCATCTTTGCAAGATTCACATCCGTATTAAATCGTATGTTCAAACGATTAAAATCGCTACTCTTGATAGTATTTGCTCCATCAGCGAATCCCAATGAGAAATTATACATTGCCGCATCATCACCACCCTGTACGTTCACACGATAGTTCTGTGCCCATGCATTACGGTAAACGTAATCACTCCAATCGGTTTCGTTATGGAACACATTGTAGTTATATCGACTTTGATCGGCAGAGAGGAAAGGTAACTTGGATGCATCTACGTTAGAGCCATTAAGCAATTCGTTTGCATAGATACGATACTGCTCTGCGTTCATCATCTGAGGCAAACGGGGAGCGGTAGTAAAGCTGGCAAATGCCTGTGCATCAATACGTGTAGCCATGCTATGCCCACGCTTAGTATCGATCAAAATCACACCATTAGCTCCCTTAGCACCATAGATTGCAGTGGCGTTATTAAGAACAGTGATCTTCTCAATATCATTCACGTCAATCGCAGCCAAGGTGTTATTGAAGAAGCCATCGTGCATCGCTGAATAACCATCTTGCAAATCCTGAATAACACCATCCAATACGATAAGCGGCTGAACTGAAGAGTTAAGTGTATTGATACCCTGAACCATCAACAAACTACCGATACCCATTGTACCAGAGCGAGTGATAGTACGTACCTGGGCACCTAACTGTTTCTGAACCTCAGTTTCCAACGTTGTAGATGTTGACCTATCAATGGTAGCCTCACCAATGGAAGTTACATCAAAACCATTCTTCACGTATGAGCTGAACTTTTCATCATACAATGCTATTGAGATATCGCTCTTTTGACGTGCTTTAATGATAACACTCTCGTAACCAGGGGTTGATACATAGAGCGAAACGACATGCTTGGGCAATTTGATACTGAAAGTACCATCAGCCTTGGTCATTGCTGTGTAACGATTGTTGCCGAGTGCCTCTACACGAACACCGGCGAGGGGTTCTTTAGTTGCAGCGTCCACAACTTCACCCACAATCTCTTCCAATTCTTCCGTTTGAGCTTTCGCATTCTCTGTCTGTGCTGTAACAATTCCTACAGGCAACACAAAAAGGAGTACGAATACAGCCAAAACTG
>JAZOPX010000193.1:0-10804 GCA_045655845.1 Bacteroidaceae bacterium | reverse complement strand
TCCATGTGAAGATTCATGTAATCGAGCTTTTCTTCATAGCCCTGAAATTTCATGCCATTGTAGGCCAATCGCATACCGACACCTGGGGTGAACCACTTACCGGCATATGCCAATCCGGAGAAGGTGATTCGGTCTTTGAAGTCTTGTGATCCGGCAGGGGCGAGGTAAGAAAATTGGGCTCCTGCGTTTAATGATACAAACCAGTTATCCCAGAATCCATTAGTTTGTACACTGTACTTTGATACGGGAACTTCTGCAACTTCTACTACACGCGTTACTTGAGCATTGGCAGCTGGAATGGTGAGCATACCAGTCATAGCCATCAGGTAAAATACTTTTTTCATACTGTTAGGTTTTTAGTTTATGTTTACCATAAAAGATGTAATACACTCAAATAACACCTAAGATTATCTTTTGTTTTATTGGTTCGGCAATGGACTCATCCTATACAAGGAAAGAGGGAGTCGCAACTGCGACCCCCTCTTGTCAAGAGATTTTATATTCTGACTTATTAGAGTGCCTCGATGATAACACGACGGTTGTAAGAAGAGGGCTTAACATCAGCAACGCCACCCTTGCCTTCAACTACGATATTCTCCTCAGCTACGCCCATCTTGATGAGCTCCTTAGCAACGGCCTTTGCACGACGCTCAGAAAGCTGCTGGTTGTAAGCGGGCACGCCAGTTGCGCTATCAGCATAACCTGTAACCTTCAACTTAGCACCGTTGTTCTTTGCCATGTTTGCCAAAGACTCGAGGTTGAGAATTTCCTTCTTAGAAGCAATCTTAGCAGAGTTGAAAGAGAAGAATACTGACTGGGGTGCAGCGAGCACTTCCTTAACAACCTTCTCTACGATAACCTCTTTGGGCTTCTTAGCCAACTGCTCCTTGAGGTTCTTGTTCTCGTTCTGCTCAGCAGCGAGAGCCTCGTTCAAGCCAGCGAGCTGAGCTGAGTGCATAGCTGTAATAGCTGCCATGTCGGGTGAAGCATCGAAGCCACGGCCACCGATATGCCAAGTAGCGCCGATGGTAGCACCTGCCTGCCAGTTTCTCGCGGTGTAGTTATGGATGGCATTGTACTGCTTCAAGAAGAGCTCCAAATCGAGAGTCCAAGAGTTAGACAAACGGAAGGTGTTGAGGTAACCTACGGTCCAGGGAGTCCAACCAGCAACATCACCCCAGAGACGACCGAAGCCAACGTAGGGGATGGCATTGTAAAGACGATCCTGCTTGTAACCGCAGAACATGTTAGTCAAATTGAACATCGCGTCACCATAAAGGGCAAAAGCAGATTCCTTTACGTCAGCAACATCCTTAAATGAGGGGAAGTGAGTCTGCAAACGAAGACCCAAACCAGGAGTCCACCACTTACCGAGTGAAACGGTGAAATCAGGTGTCAAAGTCTCAAACATAGCGGTCTCACCCAATGTGGCAACCTTTACCTGAGCACCCAAACCTGCAGAAACAAACCAATTCTCCCAAAAACCATTGGTCTGAACGCTGTGCTTCTTCACAGGGTAATCCTCCGTCTGAGCCATTACGCCCATTGACATACCTGCTACTACAAGAGCCAATAAAATCTTTTTCATACTTGTACTTTTAAATGTTTTTAATAATGTTAAAGTCTCTTTTACAATTTGCAATATCCTATAGGATAGGATAATTTATGCAAAATTAAATATTTTATTTTATGTGGCAACGAGAATTACCAAAAAAATGTAACTTGATGCTGAAAAAAACACAAAATATAAGGCGTCTGTGGCTTATTTGGAGAACATATCTTCAATATTTTGGTCTTCAATGACAATAAAGGTCTTTTTCCCATCTGGAGTGTAACTGGGCATTTCCGTTGCAAAAAGTTCATCAACAAGCACATTCATTTCTACTGATGAGAGAACTTCGCCTACCACGAGGGCAGAGGAACGTGCCATCGTGAGCGCCATGTCATGATGTATCTCCTCTTTTCTCATATTCCCTTTCTCTATAGTGCTTGCAAGCATGTCGGAGACTAACTTAGTAGGATTGAGACCTGCTATACTCTCAGGTATGCCTTGTATGGCAAATGACCCTCCTCCCATATTGCTGATGTCGAAGCCCAAATGCGAGAAATCGTCGAGCAATGCCTCCATAGCAGCAGCTTGCGTCATAGATAGTTCCAAAATTTCAGGGAAAAGCACACCTTGCGATACGCCAGCTTGCTCGTTCAGTTGTTTGAGATATCGCTCAAAGAGAATACGAACGTGTGCTCGGTGCTGATTCACCACCATTAGTCCTGATTTCGTGGAGGTCATCACATATTGTCCTTTATACTGATAGCAGTCAGAGCATTTGCTTTGTGTCTCCTCTGTTGCAAAAAGTCCTTCAGGCTTGTTTGTATCACCGTTAATCTTACTATTTGCAATGTTCCACGGCAAATCATCGTCAGTGGGAGGGGTAAATTTTACTTCGCGCCCTACTGAAGAGCCTTCAACTCCTTTGTAGAACTCATCCCAATGTGTCGAAGCGCGTTTATATTCATTGCTTCCACTTTGTTTGAATGGATTATATTCGGTATCTATTGTGAGCTCTGGTGGAGTAGGCAATCCTCCTCCTGAGGTGAATATGGGGATTTCTGGACAGTCTGCTACGTCAAAGTCAATGGTGGGTGCCATGTTACTGCGTCCCAATACTTCACGTACTGATGCCATAAGGATTTGCCAGATAGCTTGCTCGTCTTCGAATTTTATCTCTGTTTTTGTAGGGTGGATGTTTACATCTATCCTTGAGGGGTCTACGGTAAGATATAAGAAGTATGGAACCTGTTCTGTTGGGGGGATTAGATGGGCATATGCCTCCATTACCGCTTTGTGGAAATAGGGGTGGCGCATATAGCGTCCATTGACAAAGAAGAAACAATGGGATCCCTTCTTACGAGCACTTTCTGGAACACCTACGCAACCGCTTATTTTAACCAATGTCGTATCAACATCTACAGAAAGTAGCTCCTGACCGAGTTTCTTTCCAAATAAATGCTGAATACGCTGTCGCATGGTTGCCTGAGAAACATTCATCAGCTCCACCTCATTATGATATAATGAGAAAGCGATGCCAGGGTTCACCAAGGCGATGCGTTCCATCTCGGTTATTACATTATTCAGCTCGGTCTGATTGGACTTCAGGAATTTACGACGTGCGGGTACATTGAAGAAGAGATTCTTTACTTGAAAGTTAGTACCTATGGGGCATATATCTACCTCTTGCGATTCTAATTTGGAACCAGCAATATGAATAATTGTGCCCAATTCATCCTCTTCTCGTCGTGTGCGTAGTTCGACCTGGGCTACAGCCGCGATAGAGGGTAATGCCTCGCCACGGAATCCGAAAGTGTAGAGTGAGAACAAGTCGGCTGATTCTCTAATCTTCGACGTGGCATGACGCTCAAAGGACATACGAGCATCGGTCTCCGACATACCCTTACCATTGTCTATCACTTGAATGTTAGTCCGACCTGCATCGGTAAGTCGTACTTGTATTGTTGTGGCTCCAGCATCCACGGAGTTTTCCACCAATTCCTTCACCACGGATGAGGGCCGTTGTATTACCTCACCTGCAGCAATTTGGTTGGCTACCGAGTCTGGCAGCAAATGTATCAAGTCTTCAGCCATATATGTCTACCGTATTGAGATTAAGGGGAATGGGTTAGTTAAGCAAGGCAAATAGCAACGCCACTAACAGAGCCGCAATGATAATGAGCCATTTTGATGAGGAGGGTTTCCCTTTTTCTTGTTGTCTTCTCAAATGTGACGTTTGTTCTACAAATTTACCACGAATGCGCTCTTCAGTAGTTTTTTCTGCTTCAGGAATTAGCCCTAATTCGCGCTTGGCACGCTCTTCCATAGCTTTCAGTCTCTCCTTGCGCTCATCTACGTAGATATATTGATGGTTAAAGCCTCTAGGCTTGCGTTGATTGAAAAATCCCATATGTTTTTGTGTTGCTATTCCTTATCTATTAATCCTTTTAATGAGGGTAGTGGAACCTCACGCCGTTTTGTCACCTTCAATTTCTGCTCATTACTCTTACCTCGCCATATCATAATATCTTCCTTGCTTAGGGGTCTCAATTTATTGAGCCAAGCGAAGTTGGGTAGTCTGTCTTTTCCTGTCGGTATTTGTGTGATGGGGTAGAATACTCCGTTCGATTGATTTTTTATTAATAGTTTGTCTACTTGCCTGTCCTTCATATAGGCTGTCAGATAGGTGCATTCTGTTGTATTCATTCCAAATGCTCTGCTATCGCCTGTTTCTGTGTAATAGTATATGACCAAAACATTACCCTCAACATCCGTTTTGTCAATATTTCCGTCTGCAAAATAAGCTTTCACCTCGCGACCACTTATCTGGTTATATTGATTTGTATCTACCCGCTCTACGATAAGCGCTTGATTCTCTACGTGTGCCCATTCTACGGTACTGTCATTGAGATAAACGCGTATTACTTCTCCCAGTACTTGTTGAGGCCCATTCCATATTACAGGGTCAAAGTACATCGTCATGCACGAATCAAGCGAACTAAACTCCAGCGAGTCGCACACGGCTTGTACATCTTCACGATAGATGCGTACTTTACGATAGGCCTGTATGATGCGATATACGGAGTCTGTATCGGGGAAGCGTGTGAGCAGTCGCAGTGTATCTCCATGGATGAACATGCTGTCGCCTTGTGAGTAGTCTATCGCCACGGCGCGACGTGTGGCGTAAGCCGAGTCGGTCAGTTCGTTGTAGTAGGTATAGTTACCCGTGAGCCGTGTCTTGCCTCCAAAGTCATCCATCTCGACATTGTCGAAAGCCTCTCCATAGCCTGCATTACGATCATAGTAGATGCTATCTCCTGTCAATCGCTTATCATCATTGGTAAGTATTGATCTGTTGAGCAGATGAGCCTGTTCCGTAGCCGTGAAGTAACGCCCCAGGGTGGAGTAGATATGATTCTGGTCGCTCCTGATATCTGACGGCCCCACAATAGTCGCCACTTGAGTTTTGGTATTGTAAAGCAATGTATCCGAGGTCATCACAAAGTTTGGGTTGGTAAGTGTTACCTCATAGTTGAACATGGCATCATTCGTCTGCGTGTCATACTCTCCCCATTCCGAAGTGAGTACATTGAGCGTATCCTCCACCGTACCCCAGTTGAAATAATATCCCAAGTTGATGGTACGGTCATAGTTGAGACTATCGGTCGTGAGTTTCATCTCCTTGTCGATCATCACCACATTCTCACGTACTTTGGCAAGCATCTCATCCCCACTATAGTGTAACCTATCTCCATAGAGGAAGAGTGTATCTCCTTGGTTCATGCGTACGTTACCATACGCATCAAGTGAGTTACTCGCTTCGTAGAAAAGCGCACTGTCGCAGTACATATACATACTATCGTGGCGAAACACAACATCACCTACAAGTATTTGCGCATCAGGGTTAATTCGTTGATTAAAACGGGTTTCATCAGCATGCAAAAGATACACATATCGCTCATTGGTTGTATCTTCTGGTTCCTCCATTATGGATGCAGATATGGAATCTTGGCGTGTGCGCAACGAATCTGCTCGTAACGGCGTGGCCCACGACACAAGGGTGGAGCAAATCAGAAAAGCTCCTATCAATATAGCTATATGCTTACGCATGGTTAATTCTTTACCCAGCCCGGATATTGGAATTCACAATCACACCAATTGCCATTGATGCGCACGTAAGTTGTCTTTTGTTTTTCCCTAATCCACTCCTCCAATTTTTTCTCTTTCATCTTGCTAAGGATGACATCCTTAACAACTTGGAAGTCGTCGGTAGCTGTGGCCTTATGTCCCTCGATGCGGTTTTTAAGTTTTACGATGGCGCATACCTCCTTGCCCTTCTTGTCAGTCATGACAAAAGGTTGGGAAATCTCTCCAATATTCATTGTGTATACAGCCTTAGCAACTTCCTGAGGGAGCTCTTGCAATTCAAAACGGGATGATAGCGTCATTTCATTGCTCATAAGTCCGTAGTTTTTTCTCGTATTCTTGTCTGCTGAGAACATTACGGCCTCCTCGAATGTGAGTTTTCCTCCTCGTATCTCCTTAGCTATGGAGTCGAGTTGTTCTATAGCCAATTCGATACTCTCTGTAGGCACTTCAGGTTTGCGTAAGATATGACGCGCTTTTATTCGGTCTCCCCGTTTCTCGATAAGCTGTATGATGTGGAATCCAAATTCTGTCTCCACTATCTTTGACACTTTATTCGGGTCGGTAAGGTTGAACGCTACGGTCGAAAACTCGGGAACCATTTCTCCACGTCCGAAGAAATCAAGTTCACCACCTCTGCGTGCAGACTCGGGATCCTGTGAATAGAATAAGGCCAATGTCGAGAACTGTGCGTCACCACTATTGATGCGTTCTGTATATTCGCGCAGTTCGGCCTTTACTCGTTCGATCTCCTCCAATGGAATTTCTGGTTGCAATGTGATGATTTGCACCTCCACTTGGGTTGGAACAAATGGGATTTCCTCATCTTTCAATTGTGCGTATTCGCGGCGTACCTCAGCAGGAGTTACCTTGAGATTTTCGAAAAGAGCATACTGAGTACGTTCCACAATCATACGATCACGCATAGTCTCGCGAAGCTCTTCACGTATTTGCATGGAGGTCTTGCCAAAATACTCCTCCATTTTTTCACGAGAGCCTATTTGGGCTATTCGGCCATTCATCTCGCTTTCTACAGCATTAAGCACCTCTTGATCGGTTACTTCAATACTGTCAATGGCTGCTTGATTCAAGAATAGTTTCTGTATCGCTAGTTGCTCTGGAATCACACAATAGGGGTCGCCCTCAATGGGTCTCCCTTGCATCATATAGAATATACGTGCTTGTTCTACATCAGACTTCAGTATGGCCTCGTCTCCTACCACCCAAAGCACTTCATCTATTATGTTATCTTGTGCTACCACCGGCATAGCTGTCATCAGTATGCCGCATAGTGTCGCCCATAGTTTGCATTGTTTCATTACCATAATATTTTATTCGGCCCATTTCCATGGACTCATTAAATAAATCTTGTTTAATCTTATTCATTAGCTCCACCTTACGATAGTTTGCTAAAAGATCTATAATCTCATGGCGGGCAAGTTCATAAGGTTTTACTCCACCCTTTGCTACAAATTCTTCGATATGGAGGAGATAACAATATTCATTGTCTTTGACTTCGATATCTCGTTGGCTATCAAAATCTTTGCTTGTCTCCTCCAAGTTGACAATAATCTTACCTTCAAGTTCCGATATGGGCATCCAATGCTCATAGAAGGATTCGTAGATGATGGCATATCGAAAAGCATATTTTTCTAACTGCTCCATGGCCTCGTCGGAATTCTCCTTGTACCATTTTTTCAGCTCCTTCAATCCCGGCGAAGCAAGTGGTGCTTTAATGAAAACGCCTTTTACAACCGATTCTTCGAGTATAAAGAGCTGTTTGTTTTCTTCGTAGTATTGTTGCAGGTCTTCTTCCGGAAGCTCTTCCGATACTTTCTGTTGTAACAGACGGAGCTCGTAATGGTTCATCACAAGGGTACGACGATACTCCTCTACCATACGCTCTATGCGTTCGTCGCCACGAACATTATGCTTGGCTTTTTCATACAGTAGTTGTTCCTCCACCCATTTCTGCATAAACTCTTGAGCAAGCTTTGCGCTGTCGGCACTAGTAACCCCATAGGGTAGTGCCTGTACCATATCTTCTTGGTAGAGAAATTCGTTGCCCACTTGCACCAATGGATGCTTTCCTCCATGCTCTACCTTTTGACGACATGATGCCAAAGATAGAATCATGCAGAACAGGACACCCACTCTTACCCATTTTATTGGTAGAAGATGGGTTTGATACAAGTTGCTGACCTTCATTATTAATGTTTATTTACTGTTTCTAAAGCCTCGGGATAAAGCACTACGGAATATTTTTTACGCAGTTTGCTTATCCATTGTCTCTCCAAGAGTGCCTGGTAGTCGGCAGTCACCTCACCTCGTACGTCTACGTAGGTATCGGGGCCCTTCTTCTGCATCTTGCCCACTACGCCAGTGAAGGGGAATGAGGGAACCGTATCGGGACGCTCACCTACGCCAAAGGCATAGTAGTCGGCATGTACGCTCTTGCCCTTGGTGAAGGGGCCACGCACCATGCGTACCTGTACCAGCGAATCGCTATTATAGGCAGCACGGATCTCTTTCACCCAATCCTCCTGTGGCTTCTTCTTCACCACCTTCTTCACTCCATTCAGGATGTCTTCTGAAGCGCAGTGCACCACGAGCCCACGGTATACGGGCTCATCGTAACGGTATTTCTTCTTGTTCTTCTTGAAGTACTTCTCCAGTCCCTTCTCATCTTGCGCGGCCTTCTCCCACACCTCACGCACACTGATCTCGTAGAGCAATGATCCTTCGTAGAACTCGTTCATCAAGAAGCCAAACTCGGGGTACTTGGCATCGAGTTCCCTCTCCGCACGGTCGAGAGCCTGCTCGGGAGTGATGCCCCCACCCATCTGGCGGGCCAACTTCACACCCATAGATTGCTTGGCCGCAGAGCGTATGCCGCGCTGATCGAGAAACTCGAGGATTCCTTCGCGATGATACTCATAGGGCTCGAACTGCTTGCGACCGCTCATGTAGATGATGTGGTATCCCACGGGAGAGAGCACAGGACGGCTCAACTCTCCGGGCTGCATGCCCAAGGCTACCACCTCGAACTCTTCGAGCAACTGACCTTTGTAGAGCCAGGGGAGCATACCCCCATCACGGGCACTACCGGGATCTTCTGAATGGGCTTTTGCCACCTCGGCAAAGTCAGCACCGCCTTTCAGCACCATATAGAGCGAGTCGATACGCTGCTTGGCACGTGCCTGCTCGGCAGCAGAGGCCTGCTGGGGCAAACGAATAAGGATGTGAGCGGCTTGAAACAATCCATCGGGGCCGATGCTCTCGACGGTGTTATCATATATCTTATGCGCCTCTTCCTCGATGAATGCCGAGTCGAGGAGATACTCTTCGGCCTGCTGGGCGCGATAGTCTGCCATCTCCTGCTGGAAAGAGGCCATCGTGTCGAGTCGCTCCTCCTTGGCTGCAGCCACCTTGAGCTTGTAGTTCACGAAGAGCTCTACATACTCATCGAGCGAAGCCTTGTCCACCACGAGGTCGGTATTGTTCTTGTTGTACGAATATTCAAACTCCGAGCGGCGTACATCCTCTCCATTGATGGTCATCACGATGGGGTCATCCATCTGCGCCATCGCCGTTCCACCCATTACTGTGGCACACAGTGCGAATAATAACTTCTTCATATTTCTTAAATTGCCTTTTATTGCATGATATATATTATCGTGCAAAATTAGTGCAAACCGACTGGAGTACAAAATATTTTAATATTTTTTATCTTGCCTCACGCGCGTCACGCGCGATACATCTATATAGGCAATGAGGAGGGGCACTCGCGTGTCCCTCCTCACCTTTCTGTTTTGTATATGTAACGTAAGTACTATTACTTACCCATTACCTTTTTGCCATCCACGATATAGATGGTGTTGGGCTGCATCTTGCTTACCTCACGACCATCGATGCTGTAGATCTTAGCATTTTTCACTTCGGCCTCAGTAGCATCGATACCGGTGTTCTCGGCTGTAAAGTCTACAACCACCTTGCTACCCTTTTGGCAGGGGATGGTAGCGATACCATTCTCGTCGATTGAAATCTTCACCTCTACGTCATCCACGGTAACCATAGCCTTGGCAAGGTCCATAGCGCCGCGCTTGCAACGTACGCGGAGAGGAGCACCGGCATGGCTCTCGATAGTAGCCTTCTGGCACTTGCCATCTACCCAGTTGAAGTCTACGGTGAAGTTACCCATCGCCTTCATGCCGGTCACATTACCCTTGGCTTCCCATACTGCGGGCAGTGCGGGGAGGATGTTGATGTAGTCGTGTGCGCTCTGGAGGAGCATCTCGGCGATACCTGAGCATACACCGAAGTTACCGTCGATTTGGAAGGGAGCGTGTGAGTCGAAGAGGTTGTAGTAGATACCACCTGCACCAGCGTTGGTGCCATAGTCGGTAGAGTGCTTCAAGGCATTCTTGATGATGATGTGGGCGTGGTCACCATCCTGAGCACGTGCCCAGAGGTTCACCTTCCATCCCATCGACCATCCGGTAGCCTCGTCGCCACGGAGCTTGAGTGAGTTCACCGCAGGAGTGAAGTACTCGCTTTCGGGAGTAATCTGATCCAAGGGGAAGAGGGCCATCATGTGTGACATATGGCGGTGGCCACGGTCGTTAGAGATATCGAAGGGACTATACTTCCACTCACGGAGGAGTTTCTCACCCTTCTTTACACCATTATAAGTGTTGCCCCAAGAACCATTGTACACCTCAGTGTGCAAGCCCTGGTCGGTTTTCGCGAGGTGGTCATTGAGTGTAGCAATGTCCTCATCGGTGAGGTTCACAGCCTCCTTACCACCGAGGATATCGATAGCCTCCTTGAGGTTCATGAAGAGGTAGTAGATCATCTGCTGAGCGTGAGCAGTACCGTCCTCAGTCTGGTTGTCGTGCTGCTCGGCGCTAAACTCATTGGGGGCTACGTAGGTGCCGTCGGGCTGGAAGCTATAGGCAGGTGTGTAGTTGCGCACTCTTTCCTGCTCGTCCTTGGTATTGTCGAAACCGCGGTCGTCAATCAAGCGGTGGAACCAGAACTTGGCGCAATCCCACATCACAGGGAAGGCCTTCGCAAGGAACTCCTTATCTTGAGTATAGCGGTAGTGCA
>JAZOPX010000192.1:0-49283 GCA_045655845.1 Bacteroidaceae bacterium | reverse complement strand
CCATTAAATTTAAACTACTGCTACGAATGTTTGCTGTCATCAAGCGTGGAACACCCTTCGTGAGGAAACCAGACTTTATTTATTCATAAACGATAAAAATAAGAGCAAATTTATTTGGAGATGTCCTATATTTCCGGACGGCAGCGAGGGCGTAGCGACTCGCCTCTGTGAGTTCTGTGCTTTCTGCGTGAGATAATTATTCATTGGTTAATAATTCGGGATTATCGTGGATGTTGCCGATGACAACTTTTTGGAATTTCTCAATCCATTCCTTAGACAGAGAGCAATGCTCGTTGATAGGCGAACCTATTATTCTTGCTTTGAAAGCAGCTTCTTCTTTTACATATATAACCTCGTGCTTCGAGTTATAGCCTTCAATAGCGGACTGAATGATGTCGCCCTTGAAGATAGGTCTATCTTTGCTATCGTGAAGTCCTATGAACTGCCCTACGGTATCTTTATTAATAGGATACCTTTTCCATAAGTTATGGATATGAGGTATAGCTGCCCTCACATGCAAATCTCCTACCGCCCACTCGCCTTCATTCTTATCGCATCCGATAAAAGCCGTAGAAGACTTCGGATACTTTACCTTTGCTCTAAATAGATTATCTCTCATCTCCTATGCGCTTTCTTATTCTTCTTATGCCGTTTGGCATTCTCTTTCTTTTCGTGATACTTCTGCTTTAATGCGACCTTTTCAGGGTCAAATCTTCTGAATAAATACGAAAGGTCATTAGTCATGATTAAGGCTCTATAGGTTCGTAGGTTTGCTCAAATATGTCTGGTTTGCAAGGGTAAAATTCCCTCTTTACACCCTTTATCACATAATCTCCTGGACTTACTATCATATCGCCTTCGAGAGTATGAATGAATACACGAACAGTCATTGGTCCCGCACCTGCTTGATACGCGACATCATTGTATTCTACTTCACAAGAATCTCCTACAAAATTTTTAATTTCTGTTGGATTGTAACCGCTAAATTGAATGGCTTCGATAATTACTGGTTTTTTTCTAAATTTCATGTTTCTTACCTCCTATGCGTTTTCTTGTTTTTATTCTTTTTTCTACGCGCCTTGACAGCCTTTAAGTTGCAGCCATGCTTCGTGGAACTGCCTTTATAATTATTCGTCCTATTCGTATAGAACGCTTGGTCATCGAGATAGGCACGAGGATTCTCGAATGTGTAAACTTCTTTGTAATCAAACATATCATTCAAATATATTATCCCACCCATACTTACTGCATACCGCCATGAAGCGATGTCTGAGGTATGGGTATTGTTTAATAATCTCTATCATCTCGTCTGCATCGGCATGTCTACCGTAGGCAAATGCCAGGGTTATGCTACCGGGGCGCATGTCATCGGGCGACCTCAAGCATCCGAAGTATGTACCTTCAACGTCTCTATATACAAAGAAGTTCGCTTTGGTACACAACTCACATATATTCCGGTTTTCGCTGAAGCGATCACACTTCTCTGCAACAGCAAGTCGCTCCTCGAATCCGTCAAAGCTTCCAAAGATAACATCGGCATGATGTCCCGATCTCGGACCATTGGTCCCGAAATATACTATTGATCCTGGTTGCATGATTTTCTATATTGATCATTGATAGACTTTACTTCGTTATATATATGACAAGGAACTTTTACGAGAGTGTCTTTTCTTTCGTGACATAACCCGTTCCTCAAGCATAACCTATCAATAGTAAGTCCAACAAACAGCTTATTTGTTGCGTTACATTTCAAATCATATAAATACAAGGCTGAATCTTCCAGCAACTTTTTCTGAATGAACCCATCATCAGAGCACACCTGTTCGCCCTTGCATAGCAATGTTTCCTTAATTACATCAAATATGTCTATTTCTTCGTAAGTCGATATAGTTTTCTTATCAACTTTATTTTTGTCTTCTATCTTTTTACTCATATTATTTAGGTGTATTCAAATACTGCTGCGTGAAATTCTCTCTTCCCAGCCTCGCCAAGGCAACAAACGTGTTCTCAGCATCGGCCATCTTGTCGTAGCCTCCTGGAGACAGCGCCAGCGTGTTGCCACGACCTACGAAGCAGTTTACGGGGAAGTACTCATCCCCATGGACGATGTTCAGCTCCACGGAGTTGGGTAGGTACTGGGTCATCTCTCTAAATTGTCCGAGGGTCATAACTAAAATTATTTATTGTGATCCGTGGTAAAACCCATTATTCATAAATTACCTTTGACTAATAAGTATTCATTAGCTAAAACTACAAGAAACACTATTACAAGAATCCATGACAGAAATACTGATATGATAAAACACAACTTTGATGCAATCTCAAGCCACCGTATTTTGAGTATGCTGTGAAGAACCGATAAAAAGACCGTAGACAGGCCAGTAAATAGTGTGGTCACACACAAAATAAACAATACACTTTCCATATCAAATAAACTTACTTCTCCGCTTCGTTTTCCGTTCCTTGCGCATCATCTGTACCGCCTCGCTCATCGACACATGATGGTCGTTGGCATAGCGCATGACACGCTTATGTTCTCTGTATGCCTCATTCGTAGGATCAATGCCATGCTTCTCGGCCAGCAACGCATTTGCACGCGCCAACTGCTCACGCACAGCCATATTTACACGCTCTTCAACTTCTCTGCTCATAGTTTTACATCTGTAGTGGTACAACAACAGCAATGCACTTCCACCTCCAGCGGACACCAATCCGGCATGTACTGTGGATCCCGAATGTCTTCAGTGCTTATGTCAATTTGAGCACCTCTGAAACTTGGATGTGCACATTGGGCATTGATTTTATGTTCTTCAAAATAACCCATTGGGCGAAAGTAGGGACAGTTCAAACATCCCACAACCCGAATCTTCTTTGTCACAACATAATCTCTTTCCATATACTCTAATTTACTAAAGGATTACACGGATAAAACTCTACCTCCTTGTCATACACCGTCACTCGCACGATACGGCATGGCTTCTTACTCTTTATCCCAAGTAACATAAAAGTCAGAGCTTTGTTCGTTGTACCTATCAAGTGCTTGGTGTCATCGTTGTAGGGGATGCACTGAGCCCAATGGGAGCCAATACAGAAAAATCGCTTTTCAACTAACAAAATATGTATAGACTTATAATTATCTTCTCTATGAGAGAATAAGTCTGCTTGCCAATCGTCATCCATACCATCCCTCACCAACACCTTGTCGAAGGGTTGCAGAGAAATGATGTCAAACTTCGGTTTCTGCACCTTGAACGTGCTCCAATCGCGGTTTTCCTTGGAGGGGAAGAGTATGCACTCGCCATTGTAGCCAACACACAACTGACCGTCACTTCTTAACTCTTCGGTATAGACGTTGCCTTCATTGTATAATGACTCTGATGACTATTGGATAGTCATCAGAGTCGTTACCTGGGCAGTGGTCAATGTCTCTGGTGTAGGTCATATCTCCCACGAATTACACAAATACACACGGATAAAACTCTACATCCTTTCCACACACCGTCACTCGCACGATGCGCCATGGTCTACGTTGAAACCGTCTCATACCTTCATCCCGATTGATTTACCATACGCAGGATTGTCGAGCATATTCAGCAAACCGTCGTTTTCGCTCACGTACTTCTGTGCTTCCCACGCTTCACGCAACACATCTTCGGAAAACCATCCGTCGGGGATTATCCTGCTGCATAGCAAAGTCATATCAATACGCCACATGTTCATCTTCGCACACTTGTACTGAAAATAGTTCAGTGCCATAACTGCTTTGCCTGGTTGGTCGATAAGCAAACCCATAAATGTTTGGGCAGCCTTCGACATCGTGAATGTATGCAGCTTTAGCCGCTTGTTGATGATTGCCACGCCATTCCAACCTTTGCACAACTCGGCAAACTTCCCATCCTTGTCATCTTCAAACACTTTCTCGTGTACCGTCAGTCTGACGAAACTACCTATCTCTTCATCGGGCAATCTTCCTTTTGGCTTTTCATCCAACTCTGCAGCCCACTGCTCGATAGAGCTTTCGTTAAGTTCTTTGTACGTCTTGTAATTCATATTTATGATAATTTACGGTTAATTCATGGCAATTGCTTTTCCCTTTGGCCAGCGAACTTCGTTTCGTGTTCCCTCAAAAAGCCTATGTAGATTAAATTTTTTCTTGCCCTACATTTTTCAAAAAGCCTATGTAGACGAAGAAAAATGTAGGTGTATATTTTCTATTATATCACTGCGGCTACAGCCATTATTACAGTCGTCACCACCAAAGCATAGGTCACCACCTGTGCAAGATGTACCATGTACTTTATGGCATACAGCTTTGGATAAATTATCTTAGCCAAAATAATCAGCCATACACCCACCGTGAAGACGGTCCCAACCACTGATGTTAGGTGGGAGAGGTTAGATAGGAATTCATTCATAACCTTACCAAATTAAACATAATTAGCATTATCGCTCATCTATCTATGCGATACATCGGCACCCAAAATTTGAATCGTTTAGAGTAATAATCGTTATGATGAAACTCTTCGTCCATGTGAATGATTCCTTTTTCTATCAAGGTCTTTGCGATACTCTTAGCCGCTTCAAGTTTTATCCACTCAATCTTGTCGGCATTCCTTTCGGCAGAACTCATAAATCCTGTTCTTGCCTCTATATATTCCAGACGATAAATATCGGCCTCAAGACGAGCATGAGTCGGCGTATTGATGTCGCTTACTACCACAGGGACCTCCAAGTGTGGCAACTTTATCTCATCAATATAACCGTTGCCAACATTGATGAAGCATCGCGGTCTTGACGGCTGTATCGTCTTGACTGCAAACTGAAACTGCTCCGCACAATGAAGCATTTTCTTTTCTGACAACTCATGCCTCTCAATGGCATTATCCAACTCATCGCAAGTCCCCTTCGTAAGCACCTGCCAAGCAATGCGCAATCGTTCTTTTAGTTTCATGATCTATTCCTTTGGTTCAAAAAAATCACATCTCCAGGCTGGATGAGGATTTGGTGTTAACATGCACATATCTACACTTATCCCTCTACTATACCCCTTACAATCGGTACAATATACTTTGGCCTTCCACTTGTCTTCTTCGAGCAGATAATGTCTAAAGACGAGTCTCTTGCCTTCATCTATCAAACATTCCGTGCGCGAAAAGGCTACCGAGTCGTTGCGTGGAGATCTATCCTTGTCAAACATTAGTTTGATGCCAAGTTCGTCTAGGAACGGCAACATAAAGTTTAGAAACGGGTCAGTAAGCATGTCGCACTCAGCCTTAAACTGACCACTTAATGCCACCCTTAATTTGCTCAACTCGCCTACGCCTATATCGCTATCGTTCTTGACGAACAAATTCATATAGAATGGTAGGAAGCCTTTACAGAATGAGCGAAAAGTGGAAATCCCTATGTCTTTTTCAACTTTCAATTCATTACACCCCATTCCCTCCTCAAAGTTCTCTATAAGACCTTTTTCTTTCCATTCTTCAAACTCCTTCTTCTCTTGGAGCTTTACAGCCTCTAACAAGACACGATTACAGAGACTTATTGCTTCATCTACAGTATCAGTCTTCTTCAAAAACTGCATACAAGAGTTTACGCCATACCCAAGTTTCCTGCGCATCTCATGAACCTGCTTCATAGGAATCTTTTCCCGCTTATTGGGATACGCATCCAATACATCAGTTATATAATGTTGGTCATCACCTCCAAGCACAAATTGCATCATACCAAATTAAGTTAAAAATATTATTAAAGTAATACAAATACCTATAAGAATACCAAGTAATATTTGCCATAATCCGTTAAATCCGTGTAATCCGTGGTTCAAATTTCATTATCACTCCACTCGATGCTCGAAGTTCTCCCCATAGAGGGAGAGTTAGAGGGGGTCTCCTCCTCATCCTCGTGTTGGCGCACCAACTTCAAGTCGCGCACCATCTTGAGCAGTTGCTCGATGTCACCCAGATAACAGTGCATGAAGTCGCGCATCTGGCGGTTGTCGGCAAACCATTCGGGCACGCACTCCAGCTGCAACTGCTGGGTGTACTTGATAAGATCGTCAAGGGTAGCATGTAGCGTGAGGCACGACAGCGTGAACATCTTACAGCCCATCCACGACTCCATCTCCTCCTTCATCGGTGTATTCTCGATGAGGACACGTCGCACCTGCTCGTCGGTGGGTTGCACGACTACTGTCTTTACCTTTTCTTTGTATTTCTTCTTTGCCATAGTGGTTACAACACTCCGTTTTGTTCCTTCTCAGCCTTGGACGCCTTCAGCGTGATACGTGCCGGGTACACCGTATCGAACCCATCGAACATGTCTTCGTGCTCTTCGAGCTCTATGTCGTACTCGTAGTCACCATCGAGGATATACACCTCGTCGGCATCAATCGACAATAGACGTTCTATCAGCTCTGATTTCTTCATAACTCATTCTTCTTAGATCGTTAAAATCCCATATCGTTCCCGTGGAATGCTGCATATAGAGCAGGTACATTGCCACATAGCCGTGACCCTCCTTCATCTTGTAGATGAGTTCGACCTTCGCCTCACCCACTCTACCGATGGTCTCGATGAAACGTGGCTGCTCACCGAAACGCTTGGCGCAATAGTCGTGGAGGTTCTTTTCGCCCTCAATCCATTTGTAGATGTATCCCATATCACTCTCTTTTTTTTGTGAGCCGACAGGGAATCGAACCCTGCAACCATGCCGCTCGCGGCCTCCCCATACCATTCAGGGGATTTATCAGCTCGTATTCCTCCCATCCTCACGGGCAGGAGGAAAGCACATATATACATAAAAGGCGTTAACTGTGGAACTCCAGTATTCTTTATGCACAATGTCAAACTTTTGTTCACACCACCCCACCGCTGTGGGCATGTTTACTGTGATACTTAATAATTATCGGTCATCAAGTTGTCGATGATAGCAATATTAGCAAATGCCTTTATTAACTACACCTCGTCCGGACTCTCACCGGAACGCCGTCCTTTTCGGCGTATTTAAGTAAAACAATAAATAAATTAACGCATATCGTTGCTTCCGCTACTCATCAGTGGACATTCGTTCAATATCGCCCAGTCGGGCAAGTATTCATACTCGTTCATTTTTGTACGTTTTATAATTACTCTATTTGGTAAGCAGGGGAGCGGCGGCCAAGTCTTTACATCGCACGGAACTGGTGAAAAAGCATACGATGTGCCGCTCCTCCTGCTTGGGTTGTCTATTAAAAAAAGGATAGGGCGATTGGGATGAGGTATTCTAAACACGATGCGAGACCTTGCGGATCGACAACACACTATTTCCTCTCCTATGCCTTGCGGCCCCGTTGCGAACCAGGTGCCCTACCCTCTTGTTGCGGATGGACTTTCGGCAGGTATTCCATATGCGACACCCGTCGGGGGTGCTACTGATTTTATTCCCTGCGCTCTACGGCCACGGCCACTGCTGCAATCAGTAGCCCATCCACAGGTGGGTGTTCATTCGGGGTATTCCAGAGTACCGTATGCTTACGCACGACTTGCACATTATTCCCCCTACCTATTCTCCGAAGAGAGCGCGTTCCTACATACGCCACCCACGAGAAACGGAAACTTTCACTCAGGATATTCCAGATTAACCGTGAACTTACGTTCGGCAGGACACTTATTCTCCCTACTCATCCTCTTGCGAGGGCCATTTCCCAGGTATGGCAGTTTCCGTTATGCCGATACCGGCATGGCTATCCGAGGCCCACACGAAGTCATTCTGCCAGAAGTAATCATCGTGCTCCATTTTTCACCATGCTGGTATCTCCTCCGCACGTTCCTACGTTCCGATAAGCTCAGGCCCAATGGTGGAAAGTTGTTAACCCTTTCCAATCTCGAAAGAATTGGAAAGCATTGGACCCCACAGTTATGTCCAGGACTACCTGCTGCGCCACGACGATGATCAGTTTATGCCAGATTTCAAGGAGCGGCACAGCGTCGTCCACATGCGGAGAGTTATTTCAATGTTTCAAAGATCTCTTATAAAACCCTTGCTATACGTCGCGCACCGCAAGGGACCAAATAATTTCTCATGAATAAACAATTTATTGTATACTATGCAAAACAAAGATTATTCTTCGCTTGATTCGGATTTCTCTTCCGACTCATCAGAGGCTGCTTCGTTTTTGAAATCCTCAGCCAAGTCCGCAAGAGTTTTGACACCTTTCTTTTGTGTCTCATTCAAAATCTGAGCAACACCCGATACGAGAGCCCTTAGATAACTGTTCTCGAAGCATGAAATAGTGAGCAATGTGAGCAAATCCTTACCTCTACCCTGTACAAAACAGAGACTTCCCCCATCTTTTTCTGCACTTCGACCAATACACAAAACTGATTCAGTATCCTTGGTTTCTACATTACCTGCATTCTGTCCAATGAGGGCTAAAAATTCTTTCATATCCATAGTTGTTTGTTTTATATGTTAAACAATGATTAGTCGTTTTCGTTATCGTTAATTACAATCAGCGCTTCTCTATCACCGAACATCGTGTCGATCATCGATGTCTCGTGTGCCGTCACCTTGCGACGGACGAAGATGGCAGGTTCCCCTTGTATAGACGTGCGCATCACGTATCCGTTGCGACTCAGCGCATCGAGGTACCAATTGAGCGGGTCGCCGATGTTGCGTGGGAACGCCTGGAAGTATTGTCGCAGCTTCGAGTCGTTGAATACCTCCACGCCATGCCCCTCGGCATCTACTGCGGCATAGGTGTTGACAAACGCTGTCAGCTTATGTTGACTCACGAAATCCTCTATCGAGACTTTCGCGCCTTCGGTATCTTCTTTGCTCATTCCACAAACATTCTATCGAAAAACAATTTACGTGCGCGGTTCAGCGCCGTGGCGAGTCAGACAGGGGCAGCATGTTGCCCGCTACATCGAACGCATCGGCATCGTCCTCTACGGCTACTTCGCTGAGTTCGCCCAGCAGCTTCGCCGTGAGGTTCGCCCCACACACAGCCACGAGGTGGTCCATCGCGCTGTCGTCATAAGTACACGTCACCTGCATCATGCGGATGCGTGCCAGGGCATAGTCCACATACTCCTGCATGGCCACGGCCATGGTGTCGGTAGTGAGGCGCAGGTTATCCATGCCTACGAGGTGGTTGGTGATACGTGCGAGTATATCCTCCAGCTGTTTCTGCAGATATTCAGAGCACTTGAATGCGTCCTTCAACTTAAACTTGGCCGATATGGCCTTGCAGCAGCGCTGCAGCTCTTTGTGTAACTTTAGCGGAACAGCCATTTTGTTCATAAAGAATCCGTACTCTGCCGTGAATATCTCTTTGACGATACGCTCCGACACACGCTCGGCAATCTGCGACATCATCATTACAACATACGCGAGCGACAAAAGTTCACCCTGCTCAGCATGATTGTACGATGTCACCTGGCGCTCGGCCCAGTAGAGTTTCTGCACCTCGTCATCCCAACGTTCGCGATAAGCTACCTGCAACTTCAACACCAGTCCACCACCCTCAGCAAGGTATTCGTCTACAAAGTGCGGGAAGGCGTGCCGCCACATGGGAGCAAACTTGATCACGTCGGCCTCCAATACCAATGTATATAGGCGGTCGATAATCTTGCAGATGGTGTTAACGTACTTCTGTACCTCTTGTCGGTACAGACCCTTCTCCTCGCAGTAGGATTTCAAGCGATTCGCATAGGTCTGTATCTGGTCGATGACGATGATGTCCATCGTGAGGAGCATAATCTCGTAGTCGCCCGTGCGGTCGCGCTTGGTGCCCACGCTGCCAGCGTGTCGGCCTCGCAGCATTCGCCACGAGCGAGGGTGTGTATGGGTAGAGATTCCAGCGGTATTCATTATTAGTTTGCTTTTCGGGTGCAAAAGTAAAAACTTTCCGAATTATATGCAACGATTTTCGTGTTTATTTTTACACTTTTCGCTTTATTTTAGTTTGGTTTCCGATATATTAGAAAATATCCGTTATCTTTGCAAAACCAAACGACCTTTGCGCGTGTTTCTATTGATACCAAATTATATATATAATGAATAAGACATACCATTACAAGACCGGTGCCACCACCGAACTGGGAGCGAAGCTCGCGGCTCTGCTCGTGCGCATCGAAGAGGCCGACACGGCTGCCGACGAACTGGCACGCGAGGTGGGAGCCACGGAGTACTACCCAGCCACGGAGGCCGACTATGGCGGCATCGCAGGATTCGTGTTCCCCAAGAACAAACTCATCAACAAGACCAACTGGGTAGGAGTGCAGGTGGGCGACAGCCCCGACGACATGGCCTACACCCCCAACGTGACCACACACACCATCGCCGTGTCTGCCGACGAGGCAGCGCAGTATGAGGACAAGGCCATCGTGGGAAAGACGGAGTACGACTTCGCGCAGGTGAGCTACCTCTTCAGCCGCGAGGAAGCCGCCGCCATGGCAGGCATCACGCTCACCACTCCCCCACTCGACCGTTTGGGCCAACGCTATGGCCTCGAGCGTAAGGTGGTGAACATGCTCTCGATGGGCGCTCCCGCACACATCGTGCTGCAGGGCTTCGACAGCGAGGTCATCAACGCTTGCACCAACTCGCAGCAAGAGGACAAAGCCATCACCGACGCTATGGCCAACACCAAGTTCCGCACCGTGATGACCGTCAAGGGCAGCGACCGCGCCATACAGGTGTTCCTCCGTATGCTCTCCCTGCCCGTGGTACCGCAAGGCACACTCAACAGCCTGATAGGCATCGAGGACAGCCAGTTCCGCGCCGGCATCATGAATGTAGACGACACCATCTACATCATCTCGCCCCAGCCCAGCGCCGACCTCTCGCTGACAGCCATCGACGAAGCCGAATGGCAAGCCGCCAACGAGAGCCGCAAGGCAAAGAATGTGAAACCTACGGCTGACTGCTGATACTAACCACGGATTACACGGATTTAACGGATCACCTATTATATTCTATAAGAATTATTCTCACACAGAAAGCACAGAATTACACAGAATGCAAGTCGCTTCGCCCTTGCTACCATCCGGATGGCACACGCGAGCGGTAGCAATGCGTGCTTCGTGAGATCCGTGAGATCTGCGTGAAACAAAAAAAGATATATGGAAATATTCGATTTTCCCGAGAACCTTTCAAAAGATGATGTGCGCATAGAGCAATCCATCAAGCAGCAACAAGAGTACAAACTGATTGGTAAGGCCCGACGCAAGCCAGGCATGACGCTGTTTTCATACAACACCCAAACGGGCGAGATGAAGCCAGCAGAGATAGAGAAGGAATGCGCTATGACCTTCGACGGCAATGTGTCGTATAAGTCGAAAGTCAAGATAGAGCCTCACTGCATCTACGGACAAGCGCTCAACCTGAAGAACTGGGAAAAGAAAATAAACAAAATGAAATAATAAATACTAACAACTAAAAAATCCCCCGCGATGTCTGAGTCCTCCCCATAGAGGGGGAGTTAGAGGGGGTCTCCTATGATTATGAAACACCTTCACCGTTACCTCATCGCACTCACCGTAGTGCTTGCCGTCTTGAAACTCACCCTGTGGCAGTCACTCTCCTGGTGGTGGGTATTCGCCCCTATCTACGCACCCATCGTGTTCACCGTCACTCTGCTGTTGTTCGCTGTCGTTGCAGTGATGATCGCAGGCAAGAACACGACCGACGAACCGATGGATATGGAAATCGAGTAATTATTAAGTGTTTGTAAAATATGTTTGTAAGCATTCAGCGGAAAGCGTTCCGCTCGCTGGCACGGCCTCCTTTCATGGTATTAGTTATAGTTTGTGTTTAGTGCCAGCCCTCCGCAGCCCGTCGTGAGACTCGCTGCGGTATATAAAAAGACTTTCTTTTCGTTGCATAGTATTTGACATAGTTTTAAATTTTGGTTTTAACAAGACAGCCGCACGTTGTGAAACGAGCGGCTGTTGCATTAGGGGAAATTTTCCTTTGATTTCCTATTATGTCCCATAAAAAGACGTTCTACTAAACGTGTCGATGATGTTTAGTAGAACGTCTTTTATACGTTTAGTAGAACATGTGGCCGACGTTTAGTAGAACGTCATTACACCCTACCTTATATAATCAAACTTCACAGCGACCTCACCAAACACCTCCATGATGAGAGGCTTCATCGCGGCATAATACTTCTCGCAAAAATAATCGTAGTAGTTCTTGTCGGGTACACCCAGCGTGAGCGCCCCATCCTCGAACGATAGCGGACGAATGGCCGATGAGTGGTCAAACATCTGCCGCCACTCTGCAGCCGTGATCATCTGCCGCCATTGTCGCATCACCCTACCCCACCGCTCTTCCGGCGTCTCGGCCTTGGGTGCTTTCTGTGCCTGTTGTGCAGGGGCAGCATCAACGATGATCTCCGCTTCGGCAAACTGCAATTTCTCACCTTCGTGAGCCATACGAGTCTTTTCGATGAAGTTCGTAATAGCCACGTTCCAGTAAGCACCCTCGTCGGAGTCAATCTTTATCTTGCCCGCCTCACGAGCTGCACGCAACTCGTTCAACTTTCGATTCAGCTCGCCACGGAACTTAAATGAATCTTTCATTATCCTCTTCACCTGCTGATTCGTCTGCTTAAACTCATTGCGCAGTCGTTTCTCCAACGCCATAACCTCCTTAGTGGCCTCGCGTTCATTCTGCAACTCCTTACCCAAATCCGACAGATGAATGATAAACTTTAACTTGTCCGGGTTCTTAGCACGGCCATGGGTGTAGATCTTCTCCACCTCAAACCAGATGTCAGAGATGTTATCCTCAGCATTCTCCTTCATCTCCTCCATCACAGGCTTCAGTATGCGCTTGAAGAACTGCGAGAATACGATATAGTAGCGCGAGTTATTGCGCTTCATCTCCTCTATCTGCTCATCCGTAGGTGCCAACTCAGGTGTACCCGCAAGTTCTGCCTTCCGACGAGCTTCCATTGCCTCTTCCATAATCTCCTCCTCGCCCTTGCGGGTATCTTCCTCTATTGTGCCCAGTCCGGCCAACTTGCGTATCTCATCATAACTCGCCACAACCTCACAAGGGTCGTTGCGCTTGAAGTCGCACAAGTAAGAGTAGAAGTTAGGGTAATACTTGCTGCTCGACATGATGACGGGGAACGGCAATATATCCGTGTATCCCTTGTCGAGCGAGTAGATATACTCTGCTACCACCTTCTCCATCGCCAACCCTACGATAGGTTTCATTCCTCTCTTATACTTGAATATCGTGTTTCCATGCTCATCAATGGTCTCCTCCATGTTGGTACGCAAGAGCAGGTTGAACATCTTCGTCACCAACAAGGTCTGCTCCACTTCGCCATCCTTCTTAGTTGTAGATACAGGTACCACAACATCTACATAAGCCAACTGACACACCGCATTGAACACCTCCTGGTATCGTTTCGGGTCCGTGGTGAGTTCGCTCATGTCAATATCAAATATCAGCTTATTGTCGCCGAGGTACTTTTCCTTCACCTCCTCAGTGGCAAACAACGAAAGTTGCCCGAACGGCTCGCCCTTGGCATGACGCACGATCATCTCGTTATACGCCTGCTCCAGCTTCGTGTTCAAGATCACCTTAACCACACCAGCCATCCTGTCCGATACCACACCACGCAATGCCGTACCTATCGGCTGCTTGGTCATGTCTTTGCGTGTCAGCACTGTCTGCTGCTTCTTGGTCTTTTTGTTCTTTTTCATATCTCTTTCTGTTTATGGGACAAAAACGGAGTAAAAACCGATTTTTATACCGAAATTGTCCCGTACCTATTCCATTTTTGTCACATAAGCCCTCCCCTACTCCGTTTTTGTCCCAAACGTGCAGAAAACGTCCCAAAGGAAATGGCAAATAGTCCCGTTCTATTCCAAAAATGTCCCGTCCCATCCGAATTTGTCCCACGAAACGATAAACTTTTCTTCATTATCAGCAAGTTACGCTCCGCTATTCTTCTATTCTTCTTATTCCTCCTATTCAAAAAAAATCGATCGAAACAGTCTTCGTCTTTTGGGGATGAAGAGGAGGAAATATCGTTTCGTGGGACAAAAACGGAACTTTCTACAACAAAATAGCAGCTAAAAGGTTCACTGCGCAGTTCGCCAATGGTCATTGATGGTACAAATTCCCCACAAAGCGAACAATAGATAACGCTTTCGCGCCGCGTTTGTTCGCTTTTCGTGGGACAAATTACCCATTTCACACCATATTTAGCGCCACATACCATCATTTTCTATTCAAAACACCTTAATTCTCTATTCTTTTTTACTCGCGAGCTCCGTTTTTGTCCCACGAAGGGAAAAAGTTGTGCATTCAAATCTTTCTATCGTTGACGAGAACTTCCTTTTTTGTCCCATGAATCAAATTCCGATAAACTTCAGCACATTCTCCTCGGCCTCAAAGAAGAGTGCGTCGGCATCCTTTACAACCTTCCTGTCCTCGTAGCTTGAACCGCCGTCCGAGATCATGCTTCTTAATGACATATCCCTTTCAAGGCCCATAAAGAGATAAGGCTTATCTTGCGCTATATCGTAATTAACGACACGAAACGCTGTCACCGAATAGGGACCATCTATATTGTTTATCTTAATTATTTGGCTCAACTTACCAGGCACAAAGCATTCCTCGCATTCTTTTTGTATACGTGCGATGTTCTCCTCGTCAAGGACACCCGAAACAGTATCTTTGATGGCATTAAATTTATCCTCATCAAACCGCTTCTTCCGATTGACGACAATGTAATAATTACTCAGCCCAAACTCTATCATCATCTCCTCCGATGTATATATGGGCAACGGATCGACCGGCTTAATGTAATCTACACCAAGAAGTATTAGGTCATCGAAATCATCGACGGTCATCCAATGATTTTTTCTTGCTATCTCTGTAGCTATCTCTTCAGGCCAATCTGACTTTCGCATGAACGCCATATAATGATTATATCCCATGCGCAAACGATTCGCGTGACCAGATACGCCATCCTTGAACACCAAACGAATACCTTCAGGAAGTTTTATTTCGATGTCGTCGCATCCGTTATAATGTCCACGAATAGCCTTGTAAGTCTTAAAATTCACAGTATTCATATTTCCAGTATTTTAGGTTATTCCACGTTATAAGCGATGTTTTCGTCTTCGTTATCGTTATCGTCAAATCAGTTCCCGATGATACTTCTGTATCCAGTCGCCCATGAGGCGCAGGGATGTGGCGATGTCCAAGGGGTTGGTGATACGGCTGTCATCGAGGAATGTCACCTTCTGTGAGCCGTTGTAGTCACCGGCACGGAAGCGCAGCGTGATGAGCATCTGTGTGTCGGTGAGCACATACCAGCCATCCTCCTTGGAGGGTTGAAGGAGGAAACGATCCTTGTCGAGCACAGCATCCTTGATGGGGTGGCATTCGACCTCTGTGACATCATCCCAGTCTTTCATCATCTCTTGCGCCTTTTCCAAAGAAAAAATCTTATCAATGGCCTCCTTCTCACTGTCTGCCTCCACAAGAACCTCTATCATCTCGTCAGAACGCTCGTTATATATCTTTACGTAGTATCTCATGTTTGTAAGTTTTTCAAGAATCTTCAAGTTTCTACAAATCGGTGATTTCTGTGACAACACATAGTCCCCATGTGTTAAGTCAGAGGGACTCTCCCTCTACTGTTAATGTCACCTTAAATTCTCGTCCTTTCATGTCGTTGGTTATATTTTCGATTAGTTTAGTGAAATATCTCTTCCAACTCTCTTCGGACTCTTCGCACTCTAAATCGAATGTGAATATTCGGTCAGACTCCAAAATAGGCTCATTTCCTACAGACAGGATAACTCCTTCTTCCGCGAAAAAAACTCTATGCTCAATTTTTATGTTTTCCATTATGTCTTGTCTTTTTTTGTTTATAACTCTCAACTAAGTTTCCCACTTCTCTTCCCAGCCACCTCCTTGGCCAAGCTCTTGTAGTCGGCGGCTCCGTTGCTCTTGGGGGCATAGGTGAACACGTCCTGACCATTGCACGCTGCCTGGCGCAGAGCCTCGGTGCTGCGGATGATGGTGTGGAAGGTGAGTTCCGGACACTCGGATATAAGGTGATCGCGCAGCTCGTTGCAGAGCGACAAGCGGGCATCGTGGCGTGTGATGAGGTAGTGCGCACGAGGATGCAGACGGTTGGCCTGCATCAGTTTGCCAATCTTGGCTACACCCATCATAGAGTCCTTGTCGCTCATGGGGATGATGATATCGTCGGCAGCATACAGCGCATTAAGCATGAGCATACCGCTACCCGGAGCACCATCTACCAAGATGTAGTCGTACTGCTCCCCTACTCTTCCGAGAATATTCTTCAGCAAAGTGGCTGCTTCTACAAGGTCGTCCATGGCCGCCATATTCATACTGTCGGCATCAAGCCCGTCGGCAGAAGGAATAAGGTGTAAATACTTATTTACTTCAATAGGTAAATACTCCCTATTGTCATCGTTCAGGTAATCTGAGATGGTTGTCACCAGATTACTGGTATCTACACCACAATGCGTGGTCAGATTGCACTGCGGGTCGAAGTCCACCATCAGCACACGTTTCTTCATCTGAGCCAATGCTGCGCCCAGGTTATGAGTGGTCATAGTCTTGCCTACTCCACCCTTATGATTGATAATACTTATTACCATAATTAAGTAATGATGTAAATGATTAATAAAGTAATGATAGAAATAAGTAATTATGTAAAGACGTAAATAAATAATTACCTAAACGCGGAATCCGTATTTAGTAGTCATCTCTTCGAGCAGTATCTCGCTGATAAACTGTTTAGCGCTCTTCCTCTGCTTGCGTGCCACGGTACAGATCTCATCGTATAGCACTATAGGAAAGTGGAAGTTGATTTTCATTTCCTTGGCGCCAGCTATGAGTTCAAACTTTGGTTTGCCAAATCCATTGTTACTTTTTGCATTCGTCGATGGTGATACCGTCTCCTTCGCTGGTTCCTTAGTCTCTACTTTCTCTTCCACCGCCGGTGTCTCTACAGGTCGCGACACACTGTTTAGGTCCACGCCCATCATGCTGCCCATTCTGGACTGCTTTGCTTTAATTGCCATAATCGTATGTTTTAGGTTTATTTTTGCGATGCAAAGTTACGAAGTATTTACGTAATTACACAAATAAGTAATATGTTTAATAACATAATTACGTAAATAAGTAATAAAGAAATACTCAAATACAGAAATAAAGAAATCAGTAAATAAGTATTTACGAATAACAAATAAGTAAATACGTAATTATGTAAATCTGTGATTTCTGTGATTTTTGAGAGTCCCCATTGCATCCCCTCACATTCGAGGTTCGGCTGTCAACGGAGGCTGCTGTGGCGAGTCTTACGCCTCCTCTTTCCATGGACGATGCACCGCCCATTATTCTATTATGGTGGAGTGGGGGAGTTTAGCCCCACTCGGAGGATGTTCTTCGCTGCGTTGATGTCGCGGTCGTGGCGAGTACCGCACTCCGGACACATCCACTTGCGAATGTTAAGCGAGAGATCTTCGGCTTTGTGTCCGCACACCGAGCAGGTCTTACTCGTAGCTTCCCACATATCTATCTTTACGAGGTTCTTGCCCTGCTTCTTGCATACGGTGGCGAGAATACTCGTGAAGTCCGAGAAAGCCATATCGCCCACCTTACGACCCCATCGTTGCTGCATACCCTTAATGTCGAGCGTTTCTATACAGATGGTGTCATACTCTGATGCCAGTCTATTGGCGAGGTCCCAGTGGAAGTTGCGGCGAAGATTGCTTATGCGCCTGTGCAGTCGTGCCACATCGAGCTTGGCTTTCTTGCGTCCGTTGCTGCCCTTCTCCTTGCGCGATAGGTTGCGTTGTCTTTTTCTTAACTCATCAAGCATCGCCTTCAAATATTGGGGTGACTCTATCTTCGTGCCATCCGATAGGGTGAGGTAGTGGGCCAGGCCGAAGTCTACGCCTACGGCCTTGCCTGTTCGTGTCATAGTAGGCTGCTGCTCCTCCTTGCGCACGGTGAACGATACCCACCAATCGCCCACTGCATCGCGGCTCACGCATACAGTCTGTATCTTTCCCTCGATAGGTCGAGATAGGTGAAATTTGAGACGTAGCTTCTGTTTATTGAGCGTGAGTACATTCCCATCTACAGTGTATCCGTCTTGCTTATAGGTGATGCTGCTATATCTCCGCCAGTTCTTGAACTGTGGAGGATGTTTCGCCTCTTTCTTGAAAAACTTCTTGTATCCCTCATATATGCGGTCTATAATCTGCTGCGCACATTGTGCGTTCAGGTCGTTCCACTTCGGATAACAGCGATGCTTCATCTTGGCAATATGCGCCTGTAGTCTGCCTTGCGACAAAGACTTTCCATAAATACGGTAGTAGGTACGTAGTACCGCGAGGCTATGGTTGTATACCCATGCTGCCGTGCGTAGCAACTCTTCGAGGCGCTTCGTCTTGTTGGCATTGAGTTGATAAATCTTATATTTATATGCTTTTGTTTCCATTGCTTTTCTGTGATTTCTGCGGGACCCCATTGCATACCCTCGCTTTCGAGGTTCGGCTCTCAGCAGAGGCTGCTTGCCTTGGCAAGTCTTACGCCTCCTCCTTCCTGGGACGATGCACCGCCCCGAAATTTATCAGCAATACTCTTTCAGTAAATCCACCAAGTAGGGCATGTCAGCAAGTGGGAGTTCGAGGTATTCCGATACTTTATTTCCATCGTAGCATCCATAGATGTCAATACAGATAGTATCAGGCTTCTCCTCAAAAACTGATGCCTTGTAGGTTACTTCGTTGCATCCCTCTCTGCTTACCATTACAGAGGTGCTTTTGCTTTTTGTTACGTCTGCTTGCATGATGTTTTATTTTATAGATTACTAATTAGAATTTCTTAGTCTTTCCGAACGATACGCGGCCCTCATCGCTCACCATGATTGGGGTGAGGGTGTACACATGTTCTCCACGAACGCAGGCGATGACTGCTCCTGTCGCAGTATAGGTTACATAGATGTGGTGCTTTGCTTCGCGCAGTGTTGCATTCCCTCACATTCGAGGTTCGGCTGTCAACGGAGGCTGCTTGCCATGGCAAGTCTTACGCCTCCTCCTTCCTGGGACGACGCACCGCCCCGTATATATGGGTATTATTTCTTTACTGATTCTGCCTCTTCTTTCTCTATCTCTCGGTGACCTCGGTAGGCGACAAGGGCGGCAATGGCTGCCGATGTTACCGAAAGAATATTATCTCCAACGGTGGCATCCTCGCGGTTGTTGATCACTGCGCCCATCAAGATGGCGACTAACGAAATCACGAATAATTTGCTTGCTCTTTTCATTGCTTTATATGTTTTGGTTGTTTTGATGGTGCAAAGATAAAGTATATACTTAATGTGTGCAAATATTTTATTAAGTTTTTTATGTATGATAGCAAAAAAATATTAAGAATACTCTAAATGTATTTATATTTTAGTATCTTTGCCCAAAATTTAAGAAGAAGAAGAAATGGAAACAAGAATTAAACATCTAATCAAAGAAAAAGGGTATACATTAAAGGAGTTCTCAGAAAAAATAGGGATGAGCTACCCTGCACTTTACCAAATCATCAACGGGCAACCATCCATGCCATCACTCATCAAAATCTCCGAAGCGCTTGGGGTGGAACTATGGGAGCTCTTCGTAGATGGCCGCGAAGTGGCCACGAGGTACAGCACCGATGAGGTAACAGATAACACCATCACCTGCCCCAAGTGTGGAACCAGATTCAAAATGGAAGAGTGATATATAATATATGTATAACAATTAATTCTAAAGAACTATGATTATTATTGCGATTATTTTAGCGGTGATTGTTTTGTTCGCATTTGCTTTGTCTGCTGGGAATGAACCCCAAAATAAAAAAAGCCGCGAAGAGTTAGTAAAGCACTTTGAACAACAAGCCAAACGAGAGGAGGAAGAGAAGAAAAAGGCTGCCGAGAGGGAAGCCAAAGAGCGCGAAAGGGTAGAGGAGCAGAAGCAACCCGACCGATACACGCGATTCCTCACATTCAATGTACAAGGCACCAACTTTGCCGATGAAAAGGGTAAGGAGTATATCAAGAACATCAAGGTGGGCGACCCTGTGCTGCTCGTTCCTGAGTTTTACAATCCGTATGACTGCAATGCGGTAGCCGTTCATGTCAATGGCGTACGCATCGGATATATGCCGTCTAGTATTGCTGCAACGGTAGCAAAAAGTATCTTCCCCGGACACTCGGCAAACTATACGCTATGTCAGGTGTCAGAGGTGGTGAACGATGAGGTGTATGAAATGCCTATCATCGAATTGACCGTATTCGCGAAGACTGCGGACGGCAAAGACCAACCCATCTCTGATAGAGAACCCGACATCCTCTATGTAGAGCCTATCGAGGGTTGCGGCCAGGATCTCGTAGATGACATCCTGCACAGGGGATACCTCCTCTCGCTTTATGCACGACAGATGATTTACTCTCATCCTGAGTGGTATGAAGAATACGATGGAGAGTCTTCAAAGGATGAGGATGACGAGTTCTTCATCTCTTTCGTGAACCGCATCTATTTTGGTGGCATCAAAGATAAAGAGGATTATCAAGACTTCTTGAAAGATGTGCGACGCGATAGGGTGCGTGGGGACAACAAAATCCTGATAAAAAGAATCAAGCACTATCTAAAAATAAGAGAAATAGAACTCTTATAAAATGATTAGGGAGAGCAACGCTCTCCCTAATCTACTTTTCACCTAACAGCCTTTTCAGATTTTTATTGTTTCCCCTCATTTTCTCTTGATACAAACTGTCAATGACATCTTCTGTTAATTCCTTGCGAACTATATGAGCTCCAATTCCTTTATCTAAATGGAAATTAAGTCTAGCAAGCGTCTTATAGATCCCATCCATCATGTATATCATCTCTTTATTGTCATTATCGCCACTTCCCATCGACTGCACATTGCCGCTGTCGTAGGCACGGAAGCCGCGGCCTGAGTGGAGTTGGTCGAACTGTATCAGGCTCGACAACAAACGGGGATTATCCTGCATCATCGCACGTGTGGTGGCGCGACCGATAACGAGCTCGGGACCAAGTTCGCCTACGAGGGCAGCCTGTCCGCCCACATTGGTGAGCGTAGGCCGTGTCACCAATCCGCTGCCATCGATGCCACCCACACGAGCCGAGTATACACGTCCGCCAGCGAGCACCTGCTGCACATTGCCGCTGTCGTAGGCCAGCATACTGCTCACCACCTTTCCGGTGGGAGCTGCGGTTGCGTCGGCACTCTTGCCTGTGAAGAGGTTGCCCACCTTGCCCATGGCATACGAGAGCAAGCCATTGAGCAATGCCGTGATGACGGCTACGAGAGGAATACCCCACCAGCCGAGTTCGCCTACCGTCTTGGCAGCACCCGACGCAATACCCAATGTAGCGTTGGCCGATGTCTCGGATGCTTCGGTTTGTACACTCTCGGATGCTTGCTCCTTCTTCTTGCCTACAACAAAGTCCTTCACCTTCGATGCAATGTTCTGCATGAGATTACCGCCTACCTCAGCAATGGTGGTCTGCGCCTCGGTGCCCTCCTTCTGCGTGTCGGTAATCTCGCCTTGTGTCTGTTTTTCGGTCGATACCATCGACTTCTTCAGCAAGGCGTGCTGTATCTTCTGCTTCACCCATTGCACGATCATCTCCTTGGTGGCCTCTCCGAGATCTTGCACAAAGTCTTTCGTAGCCTCTTGCAATGCCTCCATGCGCTCCGTAGCATCTTCGGTGGCAAAGGCTTCACCCAGCGCAGTGCCAAATCCGGGCAGAGTGTCGGTAAACGACTTCAAGGTTTCGAGCATAGCGAGCGTCTTGTCTACCATGGCTTCAGAAAGGTCGTTCATAGCCTCCTCCAACTTCTTGTTGGCATCCTCAATGTCGCCATTGTTCTGTATGGTGAGGTCGCGCAGCTCCTGCAGCGCTTCAACGCGCTTGCGGTACAGCTCTATCTGTGCATCATTGGCCACAGCCTCACTCATAAGTCCTACGCCCGACAACGTGCTCTGCATCGTATCTATATTCTTCTCGTCGGTGTCAAGAGCGTTCATCCTTGCCAATCCTCCCGACTGCCTCCACCGCTCGTTGGCCACGCGCTGACCTGCCTTGCGGGCTTGGCGGTTAGCATTCTCCATGGCATCGCCATACTCGAGTATCTGGTAATAGAGTAGGCGCATAGCGTCGGCACCTTGTGTGGCCATCTCTACGGTGGCTCCCTTGGCGTTGAGTACCATGTTGCGGAAGGCGTTCAAACCCTCTTCGGTAAGGATGTCCACATCGAATAATTTGGGATATATCTCGTGCAATCCCTGCATCAGCCACTCGGCACTGGCTTTCATGTCTTCCTCCATTTGGGGGAAAAAGAGGTTGAGTTTCTGCATGGCCGCCATATATTGCTGAGTCACCTTTCCTGTGAAATCGTTTTCGAGGAGTATCTGTTCTACCTCCTGGCGCATCTTCACAGCGTTGGTCTGTATGGTGAGGCGGTCCTGCTCCATATTCTTGCGTATGCCGTCCATCTCATTGTCGCCAAACTTGCGCAGGGCTTCGCCTATCTGGTGTAGGTTCTTGCCGTAGAGAGTAGCGAGGACTGCTGCATTCTCGTCAGAGATGGCGAGGTTCGCGTCATCCATGCGCGAGAGTTCTGCTTGCCACTCTTCGGCTGCACCCTCCTCGCCAAGCAGGGCGCGACGCACAGCGATGCGCGACTGCAGCATTCTTGCTTCAAGATCGGCCAGCCGCTTCTCACGCTCGGTGGCGGTTATCTCGCGGTTGATGTACGAATCGTTGATTACTTGCTCTTGCTGCTTGTAGAAAATTTCGAGCGCATCCATCGCGGCTTGCTGCTCAGTCTTGGCGGCTTGTAGGGCTTTGCGCTTCTTCTCTTCGGGGGTTTCTACCGTTGTGGTGGTGGTAGTGGTATTGTTGTTGCCGTCTACACCTGTGCCGGGCAATATCTCTTCGAGTTTTCCGAATCGTTGTTCTACCTCTTTCACCTCGGCGTCCAAGGCACGCTTGGCATTACGCAAGTTGTCCACATACGCCTGCAGGGGGTTGACTTGTACTGTTTGTGCATAACCTCCTGTGCCTGTATAGGTCACGGTGCGAGTGAAACTGTCTATGATGCTCTGCATCTCGGCAGGAATCTCACCACCCATATCTATAATGGGGCGTAGTCGGGTGACAAAACTGTCAATCTCCTCGTCGCTATATATACGCTTCTTATTTTTGAATCGACCTGTGGTCTGCTTCTCCATGGTGTCGTAGATATCGGTATATATATCGCCCGTGGTTGAAGCGTATGCTTCGTTGGCCGATGTCAAACCCTTTTCGGCCATTCGTGCCTTGGCGGCCTTAGTGGCCGCTATCGTGATAGCGTTATAAGCACCTTCAATGTCTTCCAGTTTCTCTATCTCATCGCCCATACCTTTGAGATATTGGCCATAATTACTGAGAATGGTCTGCTTGGCTTTTTCATAGTTCTCAGTACCCTTCTCAGCACGCTTGAGCCAATCGAAGAGTTGCGATACCCTTACCGTCTCTTTTCCTATCTCGTCTGCATTCTCCTTAGATAATTTCTTCACACGCTTCATGGCTTGTCCCATGTGGTCGGCCTTGCGTGCGCCATCAACCATAGCGGCAGTAAAAATGCCTATGGCCGCTGCCGCGGCGGTCCAAGGGTTGGCAGCCATAAGAGCGAATAAAGATTTTATCGGTCCACCAAGCGCAAGTATTCGCTTGCCGAGCACTGCGAGCGATTTCCCCAATCCAAGACGGAAGATGGCATTTACCTTGAACTCTACGCGAGTGAGTGCGGCAGTGATGGCAATGAGGGCAGCAATGAGGGTAGCCTTATTCTTCTCCACCACCTCAGGCAACTCCATCAATGTGCGAAGGAATCCCTCGATGCGCTCCACCATCTTGGAGTTGACAAATGTTTCCGTGATGGCGTTCTTCATGCGCTGGAGTAGGGCAGCAGCATTCTCATTCTTCACGTTGTATTCGTCAGTGACACTGATAGCAGCATCGAACGAGCTCTTCGAGGTGTCGAGCATCTTCTTTAGGCTGTCTACTTTGTTGACAAGAGTAGAGATGAACGTGATGGCGCGTGAACCGCTACCGCCAAGGTCTTTCATCACGGGAGCCAAGGCTTCGAGTCCACCCTTGCTTGACAAACCCTCCAAGGTGGATACGATAGCATCCATCGTGCGACCTTCGTCGAGCATAGCCTTTAAGCCCTCGGCACTTACGCCTGCGGCCTTGGCTACACCCTCGGTGTCAGTCTTCAGTTTTACAATAAACTGACTGAGTGCGGTGGATGCCGTTTCGGCACTCAATCCTGCTGCGTCACTGGCAGCACTGAGGGCAAGCAACTCGTCAGTAGATATCTGTGCCGATACACCCACACCTGCAAGGCGCGACAACATATCGACCATGGCATCACCCTCGGCAACGCTTGTTGATGTGAGGGTGTTGATGGCCGAACCAAGCGAGAGCAATGCTTTTTCGTAACCCATCTCACCAATCAAGCCCGTAACATCGGCCATCTTGGTCAAGGTCTCGATGGCACCCTCGCCCAAGTCCTCGGCAAGGGCTACATTGAGCTGGTCGGCAGCCTTCACGAAGCCGTAAAGGTTGTCGGCTCCCTGTATACCCATGCGTCCGCCTGCGTAGGCTAGTTCGTTGAGACCTTCGAGCGTGGTGCGCGTGTCGAGTCCCTGCAAGACGGTGGATAGTTCGTTTACCTCATCCTTAGTCAGCCCGGTAGCCTTGCGCACATCGGCCAACTTATCAGAAAGTGCGATGTTCTTGTCGAAAGCCTCACTGGCCTTGCCCAAAGCCTCCTGCAAGCCGAATACCGATAGCATGTACTTGCCGAACTTACTCATCACACTTTCGATGGATTTACCCTGGTCGTTATACCTAGCGGTGATATCGTCAACATTTTTAGGAACGCCTGCAAGCGTTTTCTTCGCGTCCTCAATTCTGTTATCGATCTTTGTTATCTGGTTTTCTACCGAAGCAAGGTCTGTAAGCAACTTAGGCAGTTTGTCCATCTCTTCCTCTGATAGCTCGTTTATCTGCGTACGCAGGTCCTTAGCAGCTGCACGGAGCTGTTTCAATGAAGATCCTGAAAGGTTGTTGATGATATCACTCGTGGACTTCATGCTGTTACCTAACTTCTTGATGCCGTTATCCACAACCGTCAGTTCGCGTTGCAGATTTTCCCATGTCTTCAACTTCTCAGGATCAAGAGCCGACACATCGCCCATATCTTTGAGCTGTTTGGTAAGGCTTTCCGAACGCTTGCGCAACTCCTCCAATGTGTTGTTAGCACTTGTGCCGTTGAGCAATATCATCACCTCGGCCTTGGTGAACGTATTTCTTGCCATACTCCTTATATATTATTTGTTGATTGTTATTTCAAATCCATCCACTACCTCGATGATAGCCGACTTGGCAGCATACTCATACCTATGAGCCATGTATGTCATCAGGCGGCGCGTCTGATACTCCATCTCCATGCTGATGGCTGGGCGATGGGTGTGGCCCGTCTTAGGATCCCAAGTCTCGAAGAAGCATCGGTCGGACACAGCATTGGACGAACGCACCACGCTGTCCGCAGGCAATCCCTTCATCACACCCATGTCCACGAACTTCAGATAGTAATTGTACATAAACTTCACTGCCACCTCGGGTGGCACGAGATCCTGACTGTCTGCTGCTGCTAGCACATGGAAATAAAAAGAGTCGTAACCGGCACCCGTACTCTTCCACGAGTTGCCTTTTACCTTATCGTTCTTTTCCTTGTAGCCAGGATAGGGCTCGCCCACGGGGAAGATACCTTGCGTCTTGAAATTGCGACGGATAGCCTCAATAGTGTCGAATGCCCAGTAATGCAACTTCTCGTTGATTGGGATGGTCATCGCCTTCATCTTGGCATCCTTCTGAATTACTCGCTCTCTGCGTGTGCCCATATTGTTTTTTTTGTTGCTGTTAATGAAACAAAGGTAATGCAGACGCATACGAAAATAGGGACAAGGGCATTGACGAGTACTACATAGGTGCACCGTCAAGCATATATGCAGAGCACTATCGATGTCGGTGCGAGCACCGCCTCCGTAGCGTGGCGGCTGGTGTACAGTGCGAATCGGGCACTTTATTACGCTTGCTAATGTTGAAAATCAGCATTTTAACACCGATTTTAGCCAACAATTCAATAAGAAAAAGAGGAATATGTAATGTTTTTTGCATATTTTTCCAAAATAATCACTTATATTTCGATTATTTTTACTATATTAACGAGCGAGATGTTAACTCGCTGATTATAAATGGAAAATAAGAAAGGGGAGGCCTCACGGTCTCCCCTTCTCGGTGTATTTAATAAGTTCTTTTATATATTGAAGTCTCCCGACTTGAATATCAGAATTTGACAGCGGCAAGCCTATTAACCACGCGGCGAAGGCCACGCTCTATGTTGTCGCGCTGACGCTCTGAAGCAAAAGCAATACCCTTGCTGTATTGACGCATGAGTGAAGCGTTGATGCCGACCTCATGGGCAAAGCCTGACACATTGATAAATGGGAAAAGGGCAAAGAATGCGCGGAGGTCGTAGACATACTCGAACTCCACACTTTCCCATACTGGAGCATGTCCGTGCTTCTCGGTGTAGTATTCGCACTGCTCGGCTATTACATCGAGAAAGTCGGCCTTTGCCTCCTCCTCATCCATGCCGTAACCAAATGCGCCTGCAATCTCTTCGCAGCGCACTGAATAGCCACCATCGGTGGCCTGTTCGATAATCGCTCTAAACTTTTCCATCTCCTTGTAATATAATAAGTATTAGTTGTATTTAATTGGCATCCGCCGAAGCGGATGCCTTACCCCTTAATCCTTTATTCCTGCTTGTCGCTTCATCGCTGCAAGTGTACCCTTGGGAATCTCGTGCGATGGATGCCTACCCACAGGAACAAAGTGTTCAAAGTCGGGATGCACGTACTTAGCGTGCCTTTTTCCTTCTGTTCTTACCCAGCCTCGGGCTTCAAGAAGGCGATAAAACTCTGAAAACTTCATAATGTAAAAGAACTATTGGTTATTAAATACACTGCAAAGATAACACTTTTGTTATAAACTACCAAACAATAAGCGAAGAAAAATAACAATTTTGTTATATTTTTTTCAACAACGATAGAGATGAAACACAGAATAAAGGAACTGATAGCCGCCATCAAGGAGTGGATGCAGGGACGACCTCTTTAGTACGCCCTGTTCGGTGAAGGCGTAAGGTTTGTATCTTTGACCTCCTCTGTTTGAGGTCGCAATTTGCGACTTCAAAAAATCAAATTCTTCCTCATTTAATTGAAGAAAAGGAGAGAACGTGTGTCCTCTCCTTTTTGCTGATACCATTTCGTTGACTTCAACGATATGGTATCTTTTTGCTGACGCCAGCAATATGGTGGGGCGGGGCAAACTGCGCCTCGGGAAACGGGCGCGTGCGCGAGGAGATATAAAAAAAGCGCCGCCCGTGAGGGCAGCGCCAGTGCGTGGTAGGGGAGGGATAGACTTAATCCATTACCTCCGACGAGATACGGCGCAGGGTGCGCTTCATTCGCAACTCCTTCAGGATGTTCACATCGGGACGGAAGTTGATGTGTACCTCCTTGATGAAGTACGCGGGGTTGAAGTCCGAAGCGGCCATCGTGTCGGCGGAGAAGCACTTAGTCTTCAAGCCAGCAGAGATGCGGCCTACGCCCTCCATGACAACAACGCGACCACTGAGCAGGCCCTTGCGGATCTGCTTGCCGAGGGCAGTGAGCACGGCGCGAACGTCTACGTCGCTCATGCCTGTGGCATCGTTGATGTCGGTTACTAACTCGTCGATGGTGTAGTCATCGACCTTTACCACACGTGGAGCATAATACTCCGTGCCCTCTATGCCTTTGGGGTTGGGGCACTTCTTTACAGCATAATTAATCGCCATAGTTAAAGTTTTAGGTTTAGTGTTTGTGTTTTGTCTACACTACAAAGATACAACATCGTGACCCCCTTTGTCAAGTATTTCGAGGGCCAATTTTTGATGTAACGTTAGAAAATCTTCACCCCGCAGATGGGGCCAAAAAAAGTAACGTTACATCGCGTCTGATGTAACGTTACATTGCGTTTGGTCTAACGTTAGATTACGTTTGGTCTAACGTTACTTTACACCCTAAAGTAACGTTACTTCGTACCCTAAAGTAACGTTAGACTGGAAACAATGTAACGTTAGAAAATCCGTCGGCCTATCGGCCACCCATACGGGGCATACAGATGCCGTCCATGGCAAACTGGTGGTACTTGACGCCCCAGAAGAGGTTGTCGAAGGCGTCGGTGCCGTCGGTACGCAATTCTAAGGGGTCTACCTCGGTCTCCACGTATTTCTCCTTGCTCTTGTCTTTCTTGAAGCCATCGTAGCCAATGCTCACGGCGGTGTTCTCCATGGCTACGATGAGGGGTTCGTTGTTCTCGGTGTTGAACTGTATGAAGGGGTAGCCGATGCCTGCCAGCGACTCGTTGATGTCTTTGTGCTTGAGCTCGTGGGCGGGTGCCTGACCCATGTATACGGCATTGACCTCCCATCCGGCACGGGTGAGCTCTTCGATGATGACGTCCTTGAAGTCCTGCGCTCCGCTGATGGCATAGCCGCGGTGCTTGGCGGTGTGGTCGTAAAAGAAGGTGACGCGACGGTTCTTGGCCTTGTGGGGGGCGTAGTAGCGGCACCAGTCCTGACACAGCTCGCGCAGCTTGCGGTCGTTCTTCACGTACATGGAAGAGATGACGTGGAGGGCGTCGCGGCCCACCTTGGGGCTGTGGTACACCTGTCCGGTGACTACCCAGTTGATGTTTGCATTGAAGTCAAAGGCGATATACAGCTCCTTGTCGTCGCGGCAGTCGCCATCCATGCGGCAGGTCTTGACCTTCTGCAGCTCGCCGAAGTCGGGCGTGAGGTAGTCGGTAGTGACCTGCTGACCGCCAATGACGGTGCTGGCTATCTTGAGGTGCATGGCATCCTCGACGGCGGGGCACGACTCGGGCACGTAGCCGTGGACGTTCTCGATGTCGAGCTTAGAGTAGAAGCCGTCGGAGGCGTGCTGCTTCTTCATGTTGAGGATGGAGATAGCGAATACCACGGGCGGTAGGTCGCGCTTCATCTTGGCTATGTAGTCTACGCCCAGGAGGTCTATGTTGTCGAGCGTGCTGGCACGCCAGAAGGCGAAGGTGTTGGCACGCAGCTGGTCGATGTGGCGCTTGTAGGTGTCGGAGCGGTGGAGCATCTGCAGCTCCATATACTCGTCGGGGGTGATGAGGTATTCGTGGTTGTAGAGCAGGTGGGCGTCGTCGGCGGTGACGACGTTGTAGTTGACGAGGATGTCGCAGTTGTGCTTGCTGACACCTGCGTTGGGGAGTACGCGGAAGGCACCCGTGCGGTCGGCACAGGCCTGCGCTATGAGGCGTATCTCGTCGCGCTTGTCGGGCGCTACTGTGAGCACTTCGTGGCCCGTATTCTTGGCATTGCGCAAGAGCTCGTTGAAGAAGGTGATGCGCTTGGCGTAGCGCACGAGCTCGTCCTGCAGCTGGCGCGGTGTGCGGCCCTTGAAGGGGCCGTCCTCGATGGTGATGTCGCACTTCTCCTCCTCCTTCTCCATCCAGTTGTCGCGCTGCGAGAGGGCTGCATCGGAGGCGAAGAAGGTGCCCTTGTAGTAGGGGTTCTGCTCGGTGAAGCGCCAGTCGCCCAAGGGGTGTGTGATACCTGATAATGTGGGCATTACCTCAGCGTCGATTTTCGCTTTACTCATGAATCGGCACTCGTCACCCATGAGGTAGTTGACTGTCAAGGAGTTTGCGCTTCCTCGGACCTCTAACGACACGAGGTGCCACACGAAACCGTTATAGAACGATATGCAGCGGCTCCAGTCCTTGGGCTTGATGATGGGGCGGGGGATGCCGAGTTTCTTGGGCGGCTGTCCCCACCAGAAGTCGCGCCCCTCTTGCAGTCCCCAGAAGCGCTCGATGGCGGCGAAGGTGGCTGGCACGGTGCGGGTGAGCAGCTGCTTGGTGCTGTTACCCATCCAGATGCCTGCGCCCTGTGGCATACTCTGCACCACGCGGCCTGTCTGCGGACCGAGCGAGCCGTCGGTCTTACCGAAACGGCGGGCGGCCAACAGGCGGTTGTCGCGTGCTCCTGCATAGTACATCGTCTGCTGCAGGGGATTCATGTAGACGTCTCTCTTCATTTACAATTTACTATTTACCATTCCGTTCGTCGAAGATGTCAAACTCCTTCTCTTGCTCCATAGGTGCGGTCTCGTACACGCCATCGGCATTGCGGATGAGCTCTTCCACCTCGCGCTCGGGCAGGCCGAAGCGCTTGGCGAAAGCACGCTTCTGCTCCTCGGTGTAGTTCTGGCGGTCGGGCTTCACTACCGACACATCGCCCGTGATGTTGATATCGGTATTGGCAATGTTGTCGTAGCCCTGCTCGCGCTCGTCGAAGTCGCGGTGGAGCTTCATCTTGATGTCTACGCCATTCTTCACGGCGCGGTCGTTGCCGTTCTTCATGCCCTCCTCGATGAGCCAGTCGGAGGCATCGATGACCTTGGCCTTCTCGATGTTGGCTGTGGGGGCATTGAAGCGGCCTACGAGGTAGTCGAAGGTCTCAACATCATTCGCTAGCTTGTCGTAGCTGCGAGGCACACCGGGACGTATGTCGAGCTTGTCGCACAGTGCGGCATAGGTGGCGTCGGTGTCGGCACGGAGGAGCATATCGCCGTAGATGCGCGATGCGATGCGACGGCACAGGTCGGTAGGGCGTATCTGCTTGTTAGTCATCCACACTTGGTAGGCTTCGTAGACGATCATCGTGCGCAGCTTCTGCTCATCGTTCATCGCCACATGCTTTATCGACAAGCCATTGAAGATGAACTTGTCGACGACGGAGAGGTATTTGTCACTGACTTTGGCCATAAGGGTGAGGACCCACCCCAACCCCTCCCTCTATGGAGGGGCTTTACGGGCATCGCGGGTCGGTATTTAAGAGTTAGTATTTGTTACGGATTACTGCATTGACCCACTCATCCTCAGCCTTGATTGCGGGCGAGGTCTTGACACGGGCAAAGAAGGGGGAAGCCATCTCATAGAAGCGCTCACGGTTGGTATCGTAGGACGCTGAGTAATAGTGAAAGTGCATATCATTCTCGAGGAGTAGATCGCCGATGATGGTGAGGAATTGGTGACCGTTGGTGAGCTGAAAAGCACTCTCATAGATTTGCTTGTTGTGAGCATAGCACACCTTGGGCAAATATGCGGACAACTCTCCCTTGATGAGTTCCGTTTGGTCATCATGGGTGAGTAGCACAACGCCTTTGTACCATCCTTTGGCGAGGTAGGTGCGGAGTGTGCGGAGCAGATACACGTCGACCTTATAGATGGCCATAATAGCCACGCAATCTTCCATGACGAGGCACGACACGGCCTTCATGAGGTCTTGTGTAGTCCAGTCGCCCATGCTCTGGAAGAAACTAATCTTCTGCTTGCGCAACACCTCGGGCAGCTGACGATCGATGCAACAGGGTTGGATGTACATGGATTGGGGGACCCACCCCAACCCCTCCCTCTATGGAGGGGCTTGCGGGCATCGCGGGTCATCGTTTTTAATTGTTATACATTTGTATTACTATTCTTTTATCAGTGGACTCTGAATCCTCCCCATAGAGGGGGAGTTAGAGGGGGTCTCCATTTCCGCCAGCGCCTCCTCAGTCGCCTTGAGTATCACCTCATACTCCTCCGTGCCCACGCCCATGTCGCGCAGTTCCTTGATGTACTCGCGCATCGTCTCCACACGCTTCGCCGTCAGTTTGCGGTCCTTGCGCATGAAGTACCACCGTATGCGATGAATCTTTGCCGCACGCTCGTGGCGGTTCTCCTCCTCGGCGGGCGACACCACCTTCTGTGCCGAGGGGCAACCTATCTTCTCCCAGTACGGCTTCACGACCGCCTGCAACTGCGCGATGGTGATGCCCTGATCCGCACAGCGCTGCTCCCATGCCGCGAGGTGGTCGCCATCCACGGAAAGCACCGCGTAGATGTTTGCTAACTCGCTATCCACATCGTCGTAGATGGCACGCACGGCGCGTGACGCATCCACCGCCGCCAGCGAGTGAGGTTCGATGATCGCCTGTGCCACGCCACGATCCGCCAACGCCTTCGCTTGATTGCTCTCCGCCGCCGCCGTGCTGCGCAGGATCGCCACCGTCGCCACACGAGCACGCAGCCCGTCGCTCATCAGCCATGCCAGTTGGTCCAGGTGCAAGCGAGTGCCATCGCCCGCAGCCATCGCCACCGCAGCGGCCATAGGGGTAGCAGTGGAAGAGGCCGTTGGCTCTTGGCTGTTGGCCGTTGGCTTTGAGTTCTCCGAGCTCTCCGAGTTCTCTGAGAATAAATCGCCCTGCGTAACCGCAGCCGCTACCGCCACCTTACGCTCCCCAGCAATCACTTTAGCTACAGCCTCACGCTCCTCACGCTCGGCACGCTCGCGCTCCATCTGCGCCGACTCCTCCTTCGTAGGACGGCCACGGCGACGGGGTGCACTGGGCACCGCATCGAGCGGCAGAGACAGCGCACTGAGCTCCTTCGATATCAACTCCATATAGAACTGCAGGCGAGCCATGCGACGCGCGTAGTCGCGAAACATCAGCGTCTTCTCCACGAAGTCACGCGCAAACGGCCACGCCATCAGCAAGTCCAAGCCACGCTCCATCATCGCGATATGCTCCGACGACCAATACTCGCCCACACCGCACAGCACCGCATACTCGCGGTCGCGCCACTCGGCGAAACGCTGGATCCACTCCAGCCTCTCCTCGGGCATCATCACCCGAAACAATTTCATCTCCTTTGCCATAAATAATTACATTTAAGCACCGCACCAACGCGGTGCACCATTAAAAACACTACAAATATCGGTGTTCACATTTGCGCAGTAGGGACAAGATTTGCACCGCTATAGCATAGGATATCCTAGGAGGTCCTAGGATTCCCTATGATTACCGCGATGCCCCCCAAAACAAAAGCGGAGCGCACCGCGAACGATGCGCCCCGCACGGGGAGATAGAAATGAATTTAAGGGTTATTCAGCCTCGGCACCCTCAAGCAACTCTTCGATGTTCTCGATAGTTACATAGTAGTTGGGGTACTTCACGGGAGACAGCGTGAACGAGCAGGTTGTCTGACGCTCGTCGGCAGCCGCCTTACCAGTGTTAGACTGGATGCCGTCGGCATCGGCCTTACACTTGCGGTTGGGGTCGTACATAATCTGGAACTCCTCGCCGTCGGGAACGATGAAGAAGAGGTCGAGGTTGTTGAGCGCACGGCCAGTCTTCGCGATGATCTTGTTCACTGCGTCGATAGCAAACTCAAGAGTCAGCTTGAAGCCCTTGCGGTAGCCAAGAGAGCCACCGGTGATACCCTGAGCCTCGTCGGCACACTCAATCTTGAAAAGACCCTTACCACTCTTGAAGGTGGGAGCAGAGTACACGTTGTCGGTAGCCACCATGGGAGAGGCCAAGTCGGCCTTCACACCCACGTACACCACCTCACCGAGACCTGCAAGGTTCTCGTTGCACTGGTCAGCATTCAAGATGTGCTCCAAAGTAGGACATGTTACTGTAGTAGGCATATTCTTATGAGATAAAAGCGTTATTACTTATTTACTTAGGAGGAGAAGAAGGAGGGGGCTCACCGCGCGAGTGCGGGCTTCACCCCCGTACCCCTCTGTTCCTTGCTCCGTGGGTTTACGCAGTCTTCTTGAAGATAGCGATTACACCACCGGGCTGGCCCTTGGTCACTACAGTGCGAGTAGCACTTGTTACACCGTCAGACCACATCACGAACTCGGCACCGCTCTTGGCAGAAGCAGCCAACTCGAGTGAGGTGTTAGCAGCGTAGCCTACGGTGTTGTCGGGGGCAGCACCATTCACGGTCACAGTACCCATCTCCTCAGAGTTCACACCTACTACGAATACGTCCTTGGTGTAGTCGCCTGCGATGGCAACGGGCTGGAGCGAACCAGTGGTCATACAGAAGTATGAAGCATTGATGTTCAGCACGCGCACGCCCTGGATAGACTGCACCTGGTAAGAGATGTCGCAGTGGTCGTTGTCTGAGCCCTCGCGAACAGAGATGAATGAATTGCTGTTCAAGCTATCCACCTCATATTCAAAGTTGAAGGGTACAGTGGCGATGAGCTTATCGCCGATTCCGAGTGATGACTCGGGCACGACGGTGATGTTACGCCACTCGGGGAACTTGAACGAGCCGTCGGCAGCGTAGTTCACGAACATGTGGTTGCCGTTAGAGTTGGCATACGCACGGGCGATGTTGTAACCGGTAGCCTCGGTACAGTACACGAGCACTTCGGGTGCGTTCTGGAGGTTGCTGTGCCACTTCTCGCGGAACTTCACGAACTGACTGAAGGCATCGGCATCGTCCTTGTTTGCGGGAGCGTCGATAGCGCCGATAGTCACCAAGTTGCCGTTGACGGCGTTGATGAGACCTGCGGCGATGTCGTTGCCCAAGTAGGTGATGAAGCCGGTGTAGAGGTGGAGATACCACAAAGGATTGGTCTTATCCTCCTTGTCGATGGTGTCGTTACCGTGCCACAAGCAGTCGAAGATGTTCTCACCGTAGTTGGCGAGAGCAGCCGTCATCGCGAGCTCAGAGAGAGGATAGTTGAATTTGGTGTTGTCGTTCGCATCCACCACTGCCTTCTCGATGTATCGGTCCTTGTTGTCGGTGAAGTGGTCCCAAGCGAGGTGTGCAACGCACTTACGCTCAATAAGATGACCGATGGTGTTGTTCAAGGGATCGCCTACTACCTTGCGCTCTGTGGTGTGACCCTTGCGGAGCATGATAGTCTTTACAGACTGGAACTGGATGCCAGTCTCGACCTTGATCTTCATGCGGGTGAACACGTCAGGACGATAGTGTGCAGCACCTACGAGGATTTGAGGAGAAAACTTCTTAGCAATCTCCTGAAGAGCGGAAATTCCAATGAAATCTGCCATGTTGTTTGTTTTGTTTAAGGGTTAGTAATTAGGGTTAGTTGTTTTTGTTTTGCTTTTGTTCGTCAGAGAGAATACTTCTACTTATTCTCTCTGTTACTGTACCTTCTTGCGCTGCTCGTCGAGGTAAGCCTGCATAGCAGCATGGTTCTCAGAAGGTGATTTGTTGGGGTCCCATGCGGGAGCGCCTGTCATCACCGATGCACCGGCAGCCTGACCGTTGCTGGCGGCTGACTCGCCTGCGTCTACCTTGCTCTCGATGCCGCTCTGTGCCTCGGCGAGCTGTGCCTGCAGGTCGCTGATGATTTGCTCCTTCTCGGCCATGTCGGTAGCCGCCTTGGTGGCTGCTGCGTCGGCGTTGGCCTTAAGGGTTGCCATCTCGTCGTTCACGGTCTTCAACTGGGCTTCTACACCAGCCTTAGCCTCTTCGAGCGCGGTCTTCTCGGCAGCCATGCTGTCGATAGTAGCCTGCATCTCGTCGCGAACGGCATTCACTTTACTCTCGTCGGACTCGGCCATAGCGGCACGCAACTCCTCCACCTCCTTGCGAGCAGCGTCGCGCTCGATTGTCATGGTGGCAAGCGATGCAGTGATCGCTACCTCACGTTTCTTCAGTGTGGTGTTTTCTGCAGAAAGAGTTTCCACAGAGCCTGCCATCTCCTGCAACTTGCCGTCCAAAGCCTCGGCCTCGGTGGGTTGCAATGTGAGCACGCCGTCCTCCACATGACTTGCCATAGGCTCTTCATAGCCCAGGGCAGTAGCAATGTTCTTAAATTCGTTCATTGGGTTACTATTAGGGTTAATACTTGCTTGATTGTTTTCGTCAGAAGCGGCACCCGAAACGGATGCGTTGGCCGATACAGCCCAGTCGGCATAGATCTTCTCGCACAGCTCGGGCAGCGTGCAGATACCGTCGATGAGCGTGCCCACCACGTCTTTCATCTTGAACATCGCGCCATTCATTTGCTCCTCCGTGATAGAAGGTCGGTCCTGCTTCATCGCAGCGAGGAGTTCGTCGAGATATTCATTAGCCTCCTTGCGCACAAGTTCCTCGTCTCCACCGTCGCGGTACGGACGGTTCTTCTCGGTGCTCTTGTCGGCATACACCTCCACATAGGTCTCCTGTGTGATGGCATCTACAGCACCATTGGGCAATGAGAAGAAAGCGGTGTAAAGACCGATGCTACCAATCTCGTCCTCTTCGTTGTAAGCGTATACGCCATCACACATAGCCGAGAGGAAAGCACCGCCACTGACCACTGTGCCGTCGCAGAACATGTAAATCTTCTGGCCCTTGCTGTGGATATACTCGATAGCCTTACGGAAGTCGAGGAGAGTAGTAGCGGCACCACCCGGAGTGCGGCAGTAGATAACATGACCTACCACATCGTCGCGGTCAGCGGCACGCATCAACTCGTCGCGCATCTCAAGCGAACCATACGAACACTCTCCACCGCCACGGGTCATCGGACCTGTCAAGCGAAGGATGTTGATATACTTCACATCTTCAGAAGGAACATTCTGCGTGTCACCATCGTCGTCCCACTCGTCTTCGTAAGCACGAAAGTCAGTCAACCGGTGATAGTCTGTAACCAGTTTACCCGCATCGAAGCGAGCCACCGAACGACGCTTCTCCTCACGCACACCACGCTTGGCTTCTTCGCCACGCATAATGTTGCGACGATAAGCGTTGAAAGCCGCATGTTGAAGCAGATAATGCCGCTCACTCGTTATTTCTGTTAGTAGGTCGTTCATATCTTTTTCGCTGAATTTCTGTGGCAAAACTAATGTCAGCCGCGAGCGGAGTGGGGACAAAAAAAGCGCGTGAAACCCTCACGCGCGTATATATATAATAGGTATAAAAAAAAGCCGAGCCACCTTCACAGGCAGCCCGACCCTCTCTCGGCTATCGCCAAGTAAACTAATATCTATCTATGAAAAACACATTTATGTAGTTAGTCTTATGATTCCATTTACATTCTCTATCCTGATAGAGTGCTTCAGCGCATAGTCCGAGGCATACTCCTCGTTCGTCTCGCACTGATACACATCGTCCACCGTGCGAAGCAACAGCAGCGAGCCGTCCGAAATCTGTATCACGAAGTCGTGCGTTTCGCTCTCCAACCGCTCCGCCATCTCAATGGCTTTATTCGTTTTCTCGTTGATAATCAGCGACAAGGCAATCTCGTGATAACGTCCTGCCACCGTCTGCTTGGTGGTTGAGCGCACGGTGCTCTGCATCTCCTCAATCTCTACCCACTCGGCACCTCCACTGCGCTCACTCACAGCGTAGTAGTCAACGCTCGCAAGCACCGACTCGAAAGCCGATAAACTACTATACCCCATATCCGCCAAGGTGTATTCGCGTCTGCGCACATTGAACGGAATGGCATAAGGTATTCTCCCTTTGGGCAATGGCCACACGGCCACGATGTCTGAAAAAGTCTCTTTACAGTTCATATCTAGTGTTTATTATTGCTCTTTTTGCGGTTAGGGACAAGCGAGGGACAAATAGGACGCGATTTTCTTGTATTTTTAACACTTTTCTTGCCTTATCCGTGCTCCACGTAGTCCTCTTCGTTGAATTTGAATGCGTGACGCTTACGATTCATTCCACGCTTGAGGGTCTGCAACTCGTGCTGGTCCTCGGTAGAATTGCGTATATCGTAGCGCTCCATGAATGACTCCAACCCCTCAATCACCACAAACTTTCTATCTCGTACATTGCTCAACATCTCTCGTCTCGTGTCCAGATAGGAAAACAGCGCACGCCAAAACTCGTTTGTCATCATTAAACGCATCGCTTTGGCTCCATGGTCGGTCAGTTGCCAATGTTCGTTGACAATGAATTGCTGCCCGAACTTGCATATCTCCCTCGGCACGGAGATACAAAGATATTCTCCCTTGTCGGAGTTGCGGGGCGCACTCAAACCTGAGAGAATGGCAACCTCGTCGTCCGAAAGGGTAAGTTCGTCTTCAAACTCTTTCAGTATGGGTGGCTTCTTCAGGTTCGTCTCGTTAGGAGCATGACCCATCATCATCCTCTTCCACTGGCGAGCACAGAAGCAGTAACCCTGGTTGACGGATGTGCTGTTGCAGGTAAGTTTGTCAACCAATGTGGCATACAACGGGTCCGATGGGTCGATGCTAATGACACCACCCACGGCGATACGCTGACTCCTGTTCTTGTTACGGAAATAGGAGGCTACATAATGCGGTACTCGGAGATAGACGTTAGGCAAGGCGAATTGAAAATTAAAAGTTGAAAATTAAAAATTACATATTGAAGTCAATATCTTCTTCCCAATGCCCGCACGTGGGGCAGGGTTCTTCGGCAGCCTCACAGATGCACGTCGTTCCATGACGAATTCGAGCAAGTCGTTCAACTCCTCCATATCAGGATTCAAGCGAAGATAGTTCACGAGCCGCAGCCAAAGGTTCTTCTTCTCCTCCTCGGTGAAGTCTTTCAGTTCCTTCCCATCTACGGTATAATAGCCACCGAAGCAGCCATCGTGATAATGTATGTTCATAGGCTCACGCGGTTGATGCGGTTCTGGTACTCCTTGGCATACGCCTTGTTGCATTTGCCTCGCGGCACGAGGATAACCGTCTGCGCATTGATGCGCAAGGGGTGTAGTCGCTGCTCGCGCTTACGCTGCTTTGCCATAGCCTCCGCTACACCGGGGCGATTTCTATCGAGGTCGGGTTTCTTGTCTATTAGCATATATTATATAAGGTATATGATTTTCTTTCTTAATAGTCTGGCCACGCAATGCTCGATGCGTGCGCCACGACTCTCCTCCCAGTCGGGGTGAAAGACTACATGCGAGCAACCAATGAGCAACCCAAGGTCGTAGACGAGGTGCATCCACCAAGGGCGGCGGGGGCGAAGCCCAACCTTCATCGGGTTTACGGGCAGCATACCCATACGCTCTATATCCTTGTCGTAGCGGTCAAACTTGTTGTACGCATCGAGGTACGACAAGCCACTGATCTTACCTGCGTTGTAACACTTCTTCATAATTGTTCGCGCTTATAGGTTACGCCATAGCGACTGCACCAGTAGAAGAAACTACCCAGTCCTATGGGCTTCGCTTCATTCAACGCTACATCAAACTTTTGGTTCGTATCCTGCACACGATATTTCGGATTGACGCTACTCAACAGATGATAATAGTGCCGTCCGTTCTCTCCGAGATTGGATAATGCCACGGCCAGGTTGCGCCACTCTTCATAGGTGCTTGCGATGTCTATACCTCGTTCGAGGATACGCTCCACGCATATCTGCACCTTGCGTTCATCGCCCTCAGCATCCGTGCGGCTGGGCTGTGCCTCATAGCGCTGAAACACCTCGACACCCTCATACACATCAGCTTGCTCGTTGATGTAGGGCTCGGGGTCGTAGGAGAGGAAGCGCAGTCGCGTCGTGTCGCGACATTGCTTGTCGAGTTTCAAGTCGTAGTCAATCAGGAACTCTTGTCGCAAGGCATCGAACTGTTCGCCATGTCGCTGCGGATAGGCGATGGGGATGATGCCAAACACACCGTTTCCGCTTACAGATAAGGCTGCATAGGCCACGTCGGAGCGACAGGCGAGCGCCTGCTTCATATTCTCTGCTGTCCATCCTGGGTTATCCTTACCGTCGATGTCGATGCTGATGAATCCTGTATGCGCCACGAGGTTCTTATCGTTCCGCTTGGGATGAAACACGCCCGACACGGTGGCTGCAGGGAGTGACAACTTCATCGCTCTCTTTCGCGCTTCGTCCGTCTCGGAACGTAGCGCCAGTATGCGCTCTACATGACGCTTGCTCCCGAGGAAGTTGCTCAGGTAAGTCACTGTGCCCACGTTGTCGGTGACACCGTTATATACCGATATGTGAACGTCAAATATACTCATAAGAAGCAGATGTGTCGAAAACCGATGCAAAGATACAGCAAATGTTTATATTTACAAACGAAAACCGAACTATAAAGAGCGAAAACCGAACGAATGAGGTGTAAATCGCATCGCATCCGTTTCGTTTTCGCTATATACAACAATAGCAGCGGAGAAATGTTCCGCTGCTATTGCCCTTTGTTGTAATTGGAGTAAAATTACATCGTCGTTCTCAACTCATCATAGTCCACCATATCAAACTTGCCATTCTCGTAGCGGCCCACGGCATAGATCTTGGGTTCGCTTCCGTGCGACACATCGCTGCTGATGATAAAGTCGTAGGGTTCGAGCTTGGGTGCGGGCAGTTGGTCGATGTCTACCGCCATACGCGCCTCGTTGCGGATGGTGCGCTCCTGCAAGGGAGTGAGCATGGCGAACTTCTTGCGTGCCTCACGCACGGCCTTTACCTCTACGTCGTGGAATATCTTCTGCCAGCCCATCTGCGAGGCTTGGTACACGAACCACATCTGCAGGTTCCCGAGGAAGTTGATCCACTTCTCCCTGTCTACAAGGAACAACACAGCCAGTGTGTCAGAGATAACCACACGACGCTCCTTGATGTCAATGAACAGCAGGCCGTTCTGCATCAGGTTCGTCATGATGCTAATCTTGCGAAGCATTTCTGTCTGCGAACTCTTTTCGGGTTCGGTTTTCTTTCTATTAAACCAACTCATAACTTAAGATACTTTTTTATAAATAATGTAATAACAAAGATACAAAAAATCATGCAACTAATCAAGCCACAAACGATTAAAAATGACTCCCATATCGTGCGCTTTCGCTCCACCTCGACAATCTCTATCTTCTTCTCATTAGTGGTTTCGGTAGTCGTGATGGTCGTATCTGTCACGGGTATATTGGCCGTGTCAGGTTGCGTCTTGAACTTGGCTACGAGTCTATTCAACTTGTCTATTTCGAACTGCAACCGGGCATTCTTGCTCTGCTCAATAGCCAGTGCATCTATCAGTACATTACCGGCGCTGTCGCAACGGAGCAATGCCTCGAAGCTTGCCGAGTCGGGTGGGGTAGTCACCGTCACGATTTGCGTGCTGACCACCGTGTCGGTGCGATAGACGGTTTCCCTCTCTGCCTCCTGCACGGTGCGGCAGGAGGTGAGCAGGGTGGCAATCAGAGCTATGAAATACAAAGATTTTCGCATAAGTTCACTTGGTGTGTATAATCTGTTTTCGTATGTCCTGCGGGTCGTAAGATATATGCACCCATCGGTATCCATACTCGTCGATGAGTTGCGTGAAGGGCAACCCCAACTGCTGAACCAGGACAAACAACTTTCGGTTCTTATCCTTCGTACCCACGGTGATATCTGCCGCCATACCATAGAGATGATGACTATTGGTAGCACCATCGACGGCAATGTTTAGCTCCTTCGAGCGAAATCCGCTTTTCACCGTGATGGGACCTCCCCACGCTTCGCGTAGTGGGTCGAGCACATTCTCCACCAGCTCACGCATATTGGCAATGGCCACCGCGTCGGGAGTATTCTTGATACCCAGTTCGTCCGCTGTGGACGACTTGCACAGCTCTTCGATGGTAAAGTATTTCATAAACGGGTCAATCATTATATTTTTCCTGGTTCACGCAAAGGTTGCGCGATACGATTTGGTTGAAGGTAAGCTCTGTTGGCCACCAGCCGTTAAACTGCTGCGGCGTGGTGAAGATGACCGAACCCTTGAAGTCGATGCCGTCCAGGTCCTTGTTGCCATTCTTCTTGTCGTGATAGATGTAGGCGAGCAGGTCTTGCGCTATCTCGGCACCCAACGCCTTGGCATCGGTAGCTGCCAACTCCTCGGTGACACCATTCTGCAATGTCGCGCCCTCCTGCTTGACGAGCACAAATACCCTGTGCGTAATCATCAGGAACTTATCGCCCTGACCTCCCAGCGTAGCATCCACCTGTGTCACATAAGCCAGCGAAGGCGACTTGGCATGGATGAGGTTAGCCGTAAACGATTGCATAGAGGTGATCGCGTCGATACGATAGTACCGCTTCTCCTTACTCCCCGCATTCGGTATGTGCGATATGGGCTTATACTTCTCTGCCCAACGCTCCAGGTATTCGTCCATTCTCATAGGTTACTGCTTTTTCGTTCTCGACTCCTTGATAGCCTCCTTAATAACACTGGCCAACTCATCCTTATTTATGACTTGACTGAGAATATATGCCGTATCAGCAAATTCTTTCTTGGTCTTCACGTCGGCACTCTCGCGTACACTCAGAAACTCCACCACACACAAAAAAGCACCCACCAGACAAGTCACGAACGGCACACCACGCAATGCGTGTAGGTGCAACAAATCGTACAAGTGCGACGAGTGCATCAAGATGTCTACCCCTGCGGCAATAAGCAGACCTCCCTCATACATTATAAACTTGCTCATCGTGCGTTTCAGTCCCCACGAAGAACGTATAATGCCATTCTGTCGAGCCTTGTTAATGCCACTCACCAGGTCAATAATCATTGCTATCAGTACGATAACCATAGCCACCACCATCACTGACAACATTTGACCTATGTCCGCTAAAATCGTGTTCATTTTTTCATTGCGTTTGTTCGTTAATGTTTACACAAAAGTAAATCACGCACTTGACTATGTGGGGACAAGTTACAGCACTCTCACCTCGAAGTCCACGTGGATAAGCCCGGGCTTGCTGCGGTCGTAGAGGGTGATGTCCTCGTCGGGGACGACGGTGCAGGGGAGCCAGTTGCCATCGAGCAGCACCCAACATTTACAGCGACCTCCCTTGCGCCACTTATCGCCGCCCAAGAACTCGGTAGCCCACCACTCGGCCCACTCCTTATTTATATAGCCCGACGAACATTTGTATACGGCTTTGCGCTCGTCTCTACGGGATACGCTGCTATGCGGCTTGCCGAATGAGGATGGGGATGTCACCTCATCCACCTCGGTCGTGCCACGGCTTCCTACCTCCTCAAGCATCTCAGCCGATATGGTCTCCACCACGCCGTAACCATTTACGAACTGGAAGAGCATACGATCCTTTGCGTTGGGATCTACATAGATGGTGCGTCCTCCATAGGTCTTGGCACCGCTGCCATCAAGGGTAGCAACAGACACGGAGGGACCACTGGTTAGGGTGCTTGTTATATGCAAAGGAGCCGACACCACATTGGGGTAGATGAATAGTTCGCCAGGGGCACACACCTCGCCCGAGATGGGCTTGCGGGTAAACGACGTTACATCTTTTGTATCGTTCGCTGATAGGTAGCGTTCGCGAGCTGTGAAGGCTCCCATGAGGGCATACGACTTTGTTCCGCCATTGTAAATCATCTCGCCAGTTTCCTGTAATATGCCGTTGAGCATATACTCATCGTATGCCTTGAGGGTATAGGCGAGATAGGGATACGACCTTGCCGATGTGGCGTACTCGTACTTGTACTTCGATGCCGCGCTGCGCAGTACGGTAGAGATGTCGAACTCTACGATCTCTCCATTGCCTGCTACGGCAGATAGCGGATATTCCTTTTCTGTCCCGTCGGTAGACAACGCTGCCTTGACGATGAGCTTCACGCGATGGAAGGTTGCATTAGAAAGACCGCTCTCCGCAGTTACGCTAACCATGATAGGATTTCCGATGAGCAGACTGCCCGATGTGATTTCTATTTTTGTTGCCATAATTGGAGACCCACCCCAACCCCTCCCTCTATGGAGGGGCTTACGGGCATCTCGGGTCAGTATTTAAGGGTTATACATTTGTATTACTATTCTTTTATCAGTGGACTCTGAATCCTCCCCATAGAGGGGGAGTTAGAGGGGGTCTCCTCTATTATATATACACTTGCGCCGTCACCACCCCAATGCCATCCTTGGCCGTAGCGGTGTAGTTGAGCTTGTTCCAGAAGAACACGTACTCACCGATGCGGTATCGCTTATCCCACTGGATACCGACGAGCTGTGCGGCTTCACAACGGAACTTTAGTTCCACGAGTTTGCGGTTCATCAGCCAATGGATGTACTCGCTCATAAAGGTGTCCTTCAATCCGCGACTGCGCACCTTGCGGGTGATGTTGCCATCCTTGTCCACCTCGTCGGCATTGCAAAGAATCTGCCCGTTCACCTCCTTGTAGGCTTGTATCTTGAGCGAGAAGCGCTCATCGTCGCCGATACCCTCGATTGAAGTGCCGTTGTAGTCGTAGTCGTTGCCCCAGTTGTCGATGCTGTCGGGGTTCATGGTGTAGTCACCTGCCGTGGTGCGCCACTTGTAGTTGCCGCAGCCATCGTAGTTGTAGTCGTACTTCTGTATCTGCATATCGGCACCGCCGCCACGCATCATGCAGATGGCATTGCCCCAGTCGTAGTGCTGCAGGGGCGAGTTACCGTCATCGGTCGATGAGGGGTCGTAGCACTCATCGGTGGTGAGGATTCCTTTGAGGTAGAAATCAACATATTTACCACCTATCGGGTTTCTAAGCTCGAACTTCATATTTTCAGGCCACATATCTTCATCTACAAATGCGGCCAACACCTGTTTCCTTTCATCCATATTGCTGCTATGGATGATTACCTGCCCATTACCTACGGTATCTCCTGTACCAAAACTCTCTTCTACTATAGAACGCTCATTCTTCCCATTAACATCGGTCATCAATACGGGAGTGAGGTCAATAGTCAATTCTTCTATATAGTCTTTATTAACCTCCGAGCAATCTCCAATCTCTACACCCTTATATCCACCCACCTCGAAAGCGGTAGGGCGCATTTCTCCGAAAGTCTTGGCATCGCTATCCACCTTGATACGATAGGCATTACCTGTGTTTGGCGTGATATAGCAAGTTGTATCCGCTATAGATTGCACTTTCAATATGTCGAGATAGGTTTTCGATGTACTTACCTTACGGTAATCAGTGTAGTCATAGTCGGTATCATAATCTCGCTTACCCTCCTTGATGTTCTGTGCCTGCTCCTTGGCATCGCTCTCAGCGCTGTAGCGCATACGTATTCCGCTAACCTTCTCGTTAACGCGATGCACGCTGATGAGCTGCACTTCCATCTCGATGGGTGCCGACGTGTCGCGCAGCACGTCGCGGATGAAGATGGGAGACACGCTGCGCTGCTCATAGTCGGTAATAAACTTGATGCCCCAGCCTGCCCACAGTGAGTCGAGAATGCTCTTCACCGTCGCGTTAGGGAAGTTGTCGCTGTTGGCATACATGTTCAATATGTTGGCTCCAATGAGATAGTTAACAGCATGGTTGATTGTATACATTGTCTTGATACCATTGATACCTGTCTTTAGCAATTCAGTTCCATTACCCCTATCAATAGATATGCTCTGTATCTCTTGTGTCTGATTGTCTGCCGCAACCGACAGAGAACCTTTTGTACCCCTACTACTCAACCATTCATTTATTTCTTTTAGATTCTGTAAGTCGTAATCTGTGTTTTCAGGATATTTACGTTCAACATCATAGTTACAGTGTGTCGTGAAGAAGCATAGCTTATTCATATCCCCAACAGACGTTAGGTTGCTATTTTCATATCTAAATCCAAGATGAGCAAACAAGCAATCCAAGAAATACAAGAGATAAAAACAAATGCCCGATTGAGGGCGGTCAGCATTAAGGACGTAATATGGATCAAATATCTCTTTGGTGCTTAACTTATCACTAACCGTACCATCAGCCTCTTTCAGATAATGCGGATAACACACTCGTGCATTACAATAGGGGCTACCTGTGTAATCTAATCCAACATTAATAAACGACCTTTCTATTACAGGCTTTCCATTCTCGATTACAGCTTTTAAGCTATTGCTTTCAGTCTTTGCTATTGCTGGAAGAGAAAAACCTAATGCCTGTAATTCCAAATCAACATTCAATGTGAAAACATGGTCGTTGCTTTCTGGATTTATTACGTCATAAGTATTGATAGAACCTGCTTCTTCAACAACAAGACCTATGGCGTATGCCATCATTATCTTTACATTGCCTATCTTCTCGCCTATCTGTATCTTATCCTTCACCGGCACCTCGCGGCAGTTGAGGTTGGCTACGATGTCATCCAACGTCTCGGAGGTCTGACTCATTGAGAGCATCACCGTGTCGGTAATGCTCTCGCCCTCCTGCGTCTGCGCCTTACCGCTGCGGAAGGGAAGACCGTCGATGATGAGTTGCATGGGCTGTCCGTCGATGCTCGACAGACGGGTGTCGCTCTGCATGGTGTCCACATCGGTGAGCACGGCACGATTGGGCTCTACAGGCAATTCGATGTCGGCTGCAAACGACTCGTAGTCGTTCCACAGCGGATTCACGTCCTCGAAGTCCACCGAGAAGTCCTCGGGTACCGTGAGGTAATGGTTGTTGATTTTAACAGAAAGATGACTCATTGTTTTCGTTATCGTCTTCGTTATCGTTATTTCTTGCTCATCTCCTTCATCCTATCACTCTCGTCCACCATGTCCTGCATGTGCTGCAGCACGTTGGTGTAGAGCTCGTGGTTGAGTTGTTCCTCGTTGGTGGAGAGGTACTTCTCCATCGTCGCTGTCTGACGGGTGTATAGGGTGAGAGGGTCGGTCTTGGCGTGCTTCTTAGGCTCGCTACTGCGGAAGCACTTGGGGTACTTCTTCTCCAGCCACTTCATCGTGCCGCTCCACCAGAACAGTACCACCTGGAACTTCACGTCGGGGAACGAGACGAAGTCGCGCCAGTTCTTCATCGACTGCCACGACACATAGGCGTAGTCGCGCTTGACGAGGCGTGTCTCGGTATCGACAAACTTCACCTTGCGGCAGAAGAGGGTAGCAAGGAACATACCCTTGGCTCGGGCCACGGCGTGCGCCTGACGTTTCAGGTCGGCCTCGCTCACGCCCTCGCGCTTCTGCATCTCCACCAGTCGGTTGCTCTCCATGATGAAGTAGGAGTAGTATTCGCCTGCGAGGCGGTATTGCCTCCATTGGAAGTTCTGCATCAGCGTGGCAGGCCCCTCGTACTTGTGTCGTCCGCGCCACGACCACACCACATACTCCTTGTACGGGCAGGTGATGAGCGTCGAGGGTTGGTCTATCCACTTCATCTGCTCACGCATCCAGTAGTCGATCTGCCACAGGTAGAGGTTGAGCCGTTCGGCATGACCCGTGCGTGCCACCACGATGTACTGCTCCTCGACGGGCTTGGCGGGGTTGACACCCTCGATGACGATAAGCCCCGTGAGGGCGAGGAAGAGCTCCACCTTCACCGCCTGCGCATCGCGCCCACTGGCCGTGGCATTGATGAGCACTCGGGCCACCGTCTCCAGTTCGGAGACCGTCATCGTGTTCCAGTCACGCGGCATGTGCAGGTCTATACGTTCTGTGTTAATGATAGTATTCATATCTTATTCAAAGGTAAATAGGGGTCATTGTTTATTAGGGACAAGGACGCCATAGGATACCATAGGAAATCCTATGATAGCCTATTCTATCCCAGCAACCGTGTCAGGTTTTTATTGCGACCTCGTTGCTTCTCTTCGTACATGCCGTCGATGGCCTCTGTCACTACCTCTTTGCGGACGATGTGGGCTACGATGTCCTTTTCGAGGCGGCGGTTGAGTCGGTCGATGGCACTGTTCATTCGGTCGATGGTGGCTGCCATGGGGTTGTCGATGCCATCAACACCACCGAAATCGGTGAGGTTGCCGCTGTCGTAGGTGCGGAAGCCGCGTCCCGAATGGAGGCGGTCGAACTGTACGAGGCTGTGGAGCAAGCGGGGGTTGTCCTGCATCATGGCTCGCGTGGTGGCGCGACCGATGACTACCTCGGGACCGAGCTCGCCCACGATGGCGGCCTGCCCGCCTACGTTGGTGAGGGTGGGGGCGGTGACGATGCCGCTGCCACTGCCCAGTCCGCCCACATGGGCAGCATAGGTGTTGCCGTCGATGCCGAGCACGCTCTGCACGTTACCGCTATCGTAGGCGAGCATTCCGCTCACCACCTTGCCGGTGGCGGCGGGGGCTGCGTCGGTGGCAGCCTTACCGGCACCCTTCGCTTTACCCATAGCCCAGGATATGAGTCCGCCGATGAGGGCCGTGATGACGGCAACGAGGGGAATACCCAACCATCCGAGTTGTCCGATAGTCTTTGCCGAACCTTGTGCGATGTTAAGAGCACCACTAGCGACTGTCTCGTCCGCTTCGGTAGAAATATTCGTTGCAGTATGCGTTGCCTTGGTGGTGCTTATCTGCGTTTCACTCTGCTGTACAGCCGTAGCCTTTGCCTGCTCACCAAGCTGCACAATAGACGTGGTTGTAGCTTGCGAAGCAGCCTCCTGTGCCTCGATGGCCTTCTTGTTGATAGCGTGCTGTATCTTCTGCTTCACCCAGTTGGTGATCATCTCCTTGGTGGCATCGGCAACATCATCGGCAGGCTCCTCACGCTTGGTCGCCGCACGCTCACGACGCTTGAGGTGACGATATACCAAATCGACAATACCAACAACGGCATAGAAGCCTATAGCGATAAGAAAAGATTGTGTCTTGTACTGAAATAGGTTGACTCCCAGATCGCCTTAAATGTTAAATTATTAAACTCATTTAAGAATTATGGGAAAACAAAAATTCAGTCGCTCCTTGAAGCGCAGTATTTGCATCGAGTACATGCAAAGTGGTAAATCACGGAAGGAAATCGCCATGAAATATAACCTTCCAAGTGTGGGTACGTTGTCAGGATGGATACATTCCTGTCTGAGTCCTTTGGAAATTCACGAAAAATGTGCATCTTTGCCTCCGGTAACGGTTCAAATGGACAGTGCTATGGCAAAGAAGAAGGAAGAAATGCCGATGGATGTGGCATCCATGTCGGCCCTCATCGAGGCCCAGCGGAGGCAGATAGCCAAGCTGGAGAAGGAGCTGAAGTACAGTCAGGACAAGAACCTGGCTCTGAACACGCTCATCGACGTAATCGAGGAGCAAGGCATCAAGGTGCGAAAAAAAGCTGGGGTCAAGCAGTAGAGCGCCTGAACGGCAATACGGGATATTCTATAACGTATTGCTGTGAGCTGCTTGACCGAAGCAAACAGGCCTATTACAAGAAGCAGAAGCGTGACGAGGGATACCTCCCCCGCGTGATGCGCATCGTGGATGCCGTGAAGCAGATCCGCCAGATGGATCCAGGCATCGGCTATTACAAGCTCTGGCTGATGTCGAAGCGCATGTTCCTTTGCGACTGGGTGCCTGGCCGCGATGCATTCCTCCA
>JAZOPX010000191.1:0-2888 GCA_045655845.1 Bacteroidaceae bacterium | reverse complement strand
GGAAGTCGATGTCATCGAGGGCGTTCATCAAGCAGTACTTCTTGTAGCCATTGATGTCAAATGACTCGCTATGTCCGGTAGCGAGGTTAGTAACCGTTTGGTTGGGCACATCTACGCGCACCTCAGCCTGAGGGTTAGCGGCCACCGTGTCGAACAACTCCTGCTGAAACTCGCGGCTTACGATAACGGGAAGCACGAAGCAGTTGAGCAGGTTGTTGCGGTGGATGTCGGCAAACGAACTGCTGATGACCACGCGTGCGCCATAGCCTGCGATAGCCCAAGCGGCATGCTCGCGGCTGGAGCCTGAGCCCCAGTTCTGTCCGCCGATGATAATCTCGTGTACTCCCTCGCGAGGTACTTCGCTGTACTCGGGGCGGTTCATTACAAAGTCTGCCACGGGCTTTCCCTCTCCGTCGTAACGGAGGTCATGCATGAAGGCATCGCCAAAGAACTTGGGGTCACGGGTGGTGCTTGCCAAGTAGCGGGCAGGGATGATGAGGTCGGTATTGCAGTTGTCAATCTGTATGGGGAGACAGGTTGACTGGATGATGTCAAATTTCTGTTTTGCCATAATAATTACATTTTACGTGGGTCGGTTACTACTCCTGTGATTGCTGATGCGGCCACTACGAGAGGTGAGGCGAGGATGGTGCGTGCACCAGGTCCTTGACGACCTACGAAGTTGCGGTTGCTGGTCGAGATGGAGAGTTTGCCTGCGGGTACCTTGTCGGGGTTCATAGCCAAGCATGATGAGCATGAGGGAAGGCGGAGTTCGAAGCCTGCCTCTTCGAGTATCTTGTCGATACCCTCATCGATAATCTGCTGGCGGACGAGCCATGAGCCAGGCACGAGCCATGCTACCACGCCCTCGGCTTTCTTCTTGCCCTTCACCACAGAGGCGAAGGCACGGAAGTCCTCGATACGGCCATTGGTGCAGGCACCGAGGAAGCAGTAGTCGACGGGAGTACCCTCGAGTTTCTGCCCAGGCTCAAACTGCATATAGTCGAGCATGGCGAGGAACTGTGCGTGGTCCTCCTCTGCAATCTCTTCAAGTGTGGGGATGCATTCGTCAATGGCGATACCCGCACCGGGGTTGGTGCCATAGGTGATGCGGGGAGCGATATCCTCGGCACGGTAGGTCACCTCCTTGTCAAACACGGCGTCGGGGTCAGAGTAGAGTTGCTTCCACTCCTCCACGGCCTTGTCCCATGCTTCGCCCTTGGGAGCATACTCGCGTCCCTTGAGGTAGGCGAAGGTGGTCTCGTCGGGGGCGATGAGACCTGCGCGTGAGCCCATCTCGATAGAGAGGTTCGAGAGGGTCAGACGTCCCTCCATAGACATGTTGCGAACGGTAGAGCCGGCATACTCCACGGCATAACCCGTAGCACCCGAAGTGGTGAGTTGCGCCATGATATAGAGTGCCACATCCTTGGCGGTAACGCCCTCGCCCAATTCGCCCTCGATATTGATACGCATGGTCTTGGGCTTGCTCTGCAGGATGGTCTGTGAAGCAAGCACCTGAGCCACCTCGCTGGTGCCGATACCCATGGCAATGGCACCTACAGCACCGTGTGTAGAGGTGTGCGAGTCGCCACATACGATGGCCATACCAGGCAGTGAGAGTGCCTTCTCGGGACCTACCACGTGGATGATACCATTGTCCTTGGTGCCCATGGCAAAGTGGCGGATGCCAAACTCGGCGCAGTTGGCAGCGAGTGTCTCTACCTGCTTGCGTCCTACGGGGTCATCGATGCGCTCCTGCTGATCGCTCGGGGTGTTATGGTCGGGCATTGCCACCACATGGTCGGGGCGGAATACGCGGATGTTCTTGTCTCTGAGTGTGTCGAACGCCTGCGGTGTGGTTACCTCATGACAATAGAGGCGGTCGATGTAAAGTTGTGTGGGACCATCAGGAACGCACTGCACGATGTGCGCGTTCCAGATTTTGTCGAATAAAGTAGACCCACCCCGTCCCTCCCTGTGAGGGAGGGGGCGTTGACCTTGCATTTCTTCATTATTCATAATCAATATATGCTTTTATAGTTTTTACTGTTGATTCTACGTTGTTTAGAATTTCCTCATTAGTGAATCTCACCACCTTAAATCCCATCTTGTTAAGCTCTTCGGTGCGATCCTCGTCTTTTTCCATTTGCTGACGTTCGGCGTGATAAGCTCCATCTACCTCGATGATAAGATGCTGCTCGGGAGAGACGAAGTCGGCGATATAATCTCCTATAATGTGTTGGCGAAGAAACTTTGTGCCTAACGCTTTGTCGCGAATATGCTCCCAAAGAACCTGTTCTGCCATTGTCGGATTCTTTCGATTCACGCGCGCGAAGCTCTTAAGAAGTTCGTACCAATCAGGTGAAGCCGTTTTATATGCCATAAGGGAGACCCACCTAAATCCTTCCTAGGGAGGACCTGCAGACATTGCTGCATCGTGTTGTTTTTATTAATAAATGAGACTTAATTAATTCGTATTGTGTTATCAGCGAGCCCGTACCCCCTCCCTCACAGGGAGGGATGGGGTGGGTCTCTGTTTGGGTCCTCTACTTAAACTTATTTATACAGTCAATATAAGCCTCCACGCTGGCGGCGATGATGTCGGTGTTGGCGCCGAAGCCGTAGTAGAGTTGGTTGTTGTACTCCACCTGCATGTGCACCTTACCCACGTCGTCAGAGCCCTTGCTGATGGCCTGGATAGTAAATTCCTTGAGGGTCATGTTGCGCTTGATGATCTGCTTCAATGCGCTGATGGCGGCATCGACAGGACCATTACCGGTGGCAGCGGCCTCGAACGACTCGCCAGCAATCTTCAAGCCAAGGCTTGCTACTGAGCGTACACCTACACCGCTGGTCACCTGCAGGTAGTCGAGCTTGATGTGGTG
>JAZOPX010000190.1:0-9615 GCA_045655845.1 Bacteroidaceae bacterium | reverse complement strand
TCTGTCGTGTTGCAGTTGTGTGTTGTGACTGTGTAGAGATTAGTGCATATGACCTTGGCTCTTTATTCACATCTTAATGTCACGATGACGATATCTGTCGGAGCAAACATTCGGATAGGTCTGCGCGAAGTACCCAGTCCGTTGGAGATGATGATGGGGGTGCCTTGGTGGTTATGCTTTAGTCCTGTGCGGTATCGCATACCATACATTGATGCTGTGACGGGAGCGTAGAGACCGAAGAGGGTTACCTGTCCTCCGTGTGTATGTCCTGCCAATGCGAGATCGGCTATGTTTGCTTCTGGCTCTTCAATGTAGTCTGGGGTATGGGTAAGGAGGATGACAAAGGGGGAGGAATTTTTTGTTTCTAGTTTATGATTTTTGATTTCGAGGAGTATATTCCCATCTCCTGTGTCTTGATATCTGTTTTTGTTGTCAACGCTATTTCTTTGTGGTGCTGTGGCGTAACGTCCTGCGTAGGCATTGGCTCCCCATACGATGATGCTGTCGGCTCCGCGGTGTATGAATGCTGTAGAATCTTCCATAAGTTGTATCCCGTTTGCCCGCATCGTCTCCCGTATGAGCTGTGTGCATCGTTCGTAGTCATTGTTGCCCAAAACGGCATAGATGCCGTCGGGTGGGGTAGCCTTGGCCAATTCGTCGAAGAGCGGTTCCACATATTCGCATCCCTCCTGGTAGTCTCCGCCGAGCATCAGCACGTCGGGTGCAAGGGCCTGCAAAGCCTTCACTGTACCACGTAGTTGGCGTTCCTTGAACTTGCTTTTTAGATGAAAGTCCGATGCAAAGGCGATGCGGTAGCCGTCAAAGGCCTCGGGTAGCCGGGGAGATGTGATGTCGTAGTCACGTATCCGATTTACACCTGCGTAGCGGATCGATGTACACGAGGCGAGGAGGAGGGCTGAGAGGAGTAGGAGTGCTATTCGGTGCATAGGTGCGGTTGATGTGTCTGCAAAGGTAAGTCGAAAAGGCTATTCTACCTAATGTTGTTCTGTATAACTTTTCACGAAGCGGCATCATTGAGTGTCTCTGTGGGCTGTTTTGCTCTGCCAAGGGTACCCCTTGGCAGAAATAGCTTCTTAGGGCTCTTTGTACTTGATAATCAGTGTAGACAGCTATATAATGATTCACGATTACCCCCTGGCAATGGCGTAGAGCAGCGAGGGCAGAGTCAAGCTTGCTTGTACTCTGCCGAGCAAGCAAGCCATCATGCGACAAGGTTACATAATGGCGTAGCGCAGCGAGAGCAGAGTCAAGCTCGCTTGTGCGTCGACTTCGTTTCACAATTCAGAATTCAGAATTCACACCCCCACCTTGCGTACCGCCCAGAGGCGGCGATTGTCTACACGCACCTGGTGTGCGCCAATCTCCTTGAGGTACCATCCGAAGGTAGTGCGCTCGATACCCTCCATGGCCGAAGGTGATTTCTCGCGCAGGTAGTCGTATACATGGTTGGCAGGCCATAGCATTGCCTGTCGCTCCTCGGCGCTCTTGGGGGCCTCGCAAGGCTCGAAATGCTGGCGTAGCAGATCCCACACACCGCGCTGGGTCGAGAAACCCTGGTTGTGTGCCTCTATGAGGCGTGTCTCCGCGTCGTCAAACCAGCTGCGCTCGCCCGCTTCGAGGGCTGCCAAGGCCTGTGCGTAGAGTTGGTCGTGGTCGATGGGCGTCGTCACGTCGATAGGCGCTTCCAGTTCCACACAGATGAAGCGGCGGCTGCCCGTCTCGTCGCGCAGCAGGTAGCGACGGTTGCTGGTGGCCACGAACGAGGCCATGCGCTCCAGTTCCTCCATCTGTCCGCGATGGGCACGTTTCAGGGAGATGCTCGATAGTTGCACGAGGTTCTTCAGTGTTGCCATTCGCGTGGTCGAGAAGCGGTCCAGTTCGTCTACGTTGATGAGCCAGTACGAGGCCATACGCCGCAGGCAGGTCTCCTCCTGAGCGAGATTGAAGGTGTCGGTGTAGAACATCTGCAGCGAGGGCGGTACGATGAGTTTGGCAAACTGGCTCTTGCCCCATCCCTGCTGGCGGCTGATGAGGAGCGGGCATACGCTGTTGCCGTACCCTCCCAGTCGTCCCTGCACCTGTGCCACCATGCCCAGCAGCCAGCGTCGCAGCCATAGTAGCTGCTGCTCGTCGTGGGTGATGCGGCGGAAGAGTGCGTCAATATGGTCGTTCCCGTCCCATTCGGGCAGTGCATCGAGGTAGTCGCATACGGGGTGGTAGCGTTCCACCCCTCTGTCGCCACGCACTACGGTGCGCACCAGGTAGGGCTTGGTGAGTCCGATGCCCGCGTGCTGCATCTCCATCAGCAGTGTACAGCAGAGTGCCTCGTCGAGCACCTGCCACTTGGCGGTACCACTCCCTCTCTCACGCAGCTCGTGCTCCCGGCTCAGGCGGTTGTAGCGCACGTGGTAGTGCTCCTTGATATACTCCTCAGCAAGGAGCAGCGTAGAGCCGTGGCCTGCCGGGGGTACGGGCGGACCAAACGATGTCTGGTTATACGCGACCACTGCTGGTCTTGTGCTGGCGTCTTCGCCTCTTACACTGCTCGTGTTGTTTAATACCTCTCTTCTCACTCTTCCCTTTTCCCTCTTGGCCATGGCTGTTACTCTACTTCGCAGCCATGCGATGGCTTTTACAAATAGTTTTTTCATAGTCTTTCTTATATATATGTATTGTTTTCGTTGCAAAGTTACGATAGCCTCCAGAGCGTTTGTTCTGCAATTGATATGCTACGTAGATGTGCTTTACGATGCAAAGATACTACGCGACGATAGCGAATTCAAGTGCCTTATACTCAGATAATAACTCAGTGTCTAAGCGCGTTTTCGCGTATGTCTTTTCTCCAATTTCGCTTTGTGCAATGCTATTCTTGATGGCGACCATTCGCGCGAATGGTCGCGACCATACGCGTGGATGCAGGCGACCATCTGCGCAGATGGTCGCCGTCAATCAATACGATGCTTTGATAGAACAGGGAATACGCATTATGAACACGGTTCTTTTTCTTATGTCAAATGATTGATTTTCAAACAGATCTCACGAAGCTCACGAAGAGCACTTGCTACGCTGGTGCTTGCCATCCGGCTGCAAATAAGCAGTAAACTGCACTCCTTTATGCCGATAAACCGGCAGTCGTCGCAACCGACGCTCATTTCGCGTCGGCGGCAAAGCCGACAACTGCGAGCCTTTTGCGATGCAGTCTTCGTGAGCTTCGTGAAATCTGTGTGAGACAAAAGGCTTTCTGCCAAGGGACGGATGTGAAATTGCTATAGGACCGTTCTGCCGAGGCGCATGCGCCCGTACCTTTCTATCTAACTACCACGTTGACAATGAGAAGACCCTTGGCAATCGTCGCATGAGTGCCGACTCACTGCCAAGGGGTATGGGGCTTTCTGCCAGGGGGGGGATGTTATGTGCTAATCCTGTATAGAAACTCTCATTTACAGCTATCTATTGCAAATTGTATGTATTTTATCCTAAATAGGATTATTCTGATTAGGATAATAAAAGAATATGTCTTATCTTTGTGCAGATTCTAAAGTGGTAGGCGTATGGATAACCCGTTTGTAACTAAAGGATATGCTGGTCCGGAGTACTTCTGTGACCGTGTGAACGAGACACGTCAGTTGGTTGAACTCACGACCAATGGTAATAATATGGCACTGATCTCGCCGCGACGTGTGGGAAAGACAGACCTGATACACCACTGTTTCGGTCAGCCTGAGATAAAGGACAGGTACTATACCTTTCATATCGACATCTATGCCACGACCAGCATGTGTGACTTTGTCAACGTGTTTGGCAAGGCCATATTGGATGAACTCAAGCCCAAAGGACGCAGTGCGTGGGAGGGATTCCTGAACATGTTGCGTTCGGTACGCTCCGAGGTATCGTACGATATCAATGGCACTCCCTTGTGGAGTATCGGATTGGGTGACATTACCAATCCTGCAGCCACGCTCGATGAGATATTTACCTATCTGAATACAGCCGACAGGCCTTGCATGGTGGCCATTGATGAGTTTCAGCAGATAACGAAGTATGCCGATGGTGTCAATGTGGAAGCTACGTTACGTACTTATATGCAGAAATGTATCAATGCCACATTCATCTTTGCTGGCTCGCAGCGCCACTTGATGGGCGAAATCTTTACATCGCCTTCGCGCCCGTTCTACCAGTCGGTACTCATCATGAACCTGCAGCCCATCGCTGTGGATAAGTATGTGGAGTTTGCCCAGTTACAGTTCGCTAAGTATGGTAAATGTATAGAGCCCGATGTGGTAAGGGAGGTCTATGTGAAGTTTGATGCGGTGACTTCGTGCATCCAGCGCGTGCTCAATGTGCTATTTCTGAAGACACCTCAGGGTGAGGTATGTACACCCTCTATGGTACAGGGAGCGGTGGATTATATCATTGCCCTCTTCTCTGAGACCTATGAGATGCTGCTGGAGAAGATTCCAGAGAAGCAGCGTGAGGTACTCAAGGCCATTGCCCATGCCGGGCGAGCCAAGGAGGTGACGGGCAAGACGTTCATCAAGAAGTACCGTCTACAGACGGCCAGTGCAGTCAACGCGGCCGTACGGGGATTGCTGGAGAAGGACTTTATTACCCAAGACAAGGGCTCCTACTGCTTGTACGACCCCTTCTTTGCTCTTTGGCTGAGAGGGCGGGAATAGGATTTGAACCTTCTTTCTTATCTCTTGCACACTTTGGCATTCGTCGCATGTGCGCTGCCTCACTGCCAAGGGGTATAGGGCCTTCTGCCAGGAGGTAGATATTACACACAGCCACTCCTCTTCGGGGTGGCTTTTTCTTTTTTAGAACTAACATTTGTGACTATTGTGGATGATGGCCGAATAATTTGATTCTTTGCTTGATTAGCTTTTCGTGTTCTCAAAGGATGTTGTGCTTTCAGTTTTTTTTACATATATTTGCAGCGGATTAGGGGAAATGTGCGGCTGATTATCAAAAATATACAACCAATGTGTGATATTAATCATAGAGAATAGAATAATGAATCGTTTTTTTAGAATTTTATGCGTAGGATTGGTGGCTACGTGTGTTGCTGCAACTTCTTCGGCTGAAGTAAGAGATGTGACGTCCCAGTATCTGCAAAATGCAGATATGGAGCAAGGTGTGAGCTTTTGGATTTCGGAAGGTGATAGGCCATTGATGCGGAATACCAAGAATCCTTCTTTAAGAGTCGGATTTCACGGGATGAACCAAGGTGTGTTAGAGGCATGGAATAGTAATGTCAATCTTCCTTTGGGTGATAGCCACACTATGCAAAATATAGAAAACCTTCCTAATGGAACATATGTGTTCGGCGCATATGTGGGTGCAACCCAACAAAGTGCGCGAGAAAAGGTCTCTGAAAATGAATATAGATATTGGAGTAACCGTGAAGAAATTCATGGAGTATCTCTGTTTGCCAACGGCAATGAGGTTCCCGTTGCTACCGATAATCCCGATTTTGGAGAAAAACATAAATGGGCTCACAGCTCAAAATTCAATGTGGCTACTACGGTTACCGATGGTACGCTGCAGGTGGGCCTTAAAGTGGAGAATACCAATGCAAACTATGTGGTATGGGACAATGTTACGCTCTATTACTTCGGTGACATGAGTGAGGCTGACGCTCTTGATGCGATGGCCGAGTTAGATATGGATATGGTTGTTGAGATTGCTGACACTATGTTGTCTGTCAAGATGAATGTAGATACTTTGTGCAATTTAAGCGATGCTGTGTATGAGGCTAGACGTAATGCGACTACCGCAGCTACGTTATGGGACGATAATGAGGATCTTTTCTGGGGAATTGGATTAGCAAGGAAGTCGGCAATAGATTACGAGAACTTGAAGAAAGATATTGAAGATGCTTGGCTAATCGCCAACAAGGACGTCAGCGAGTGGACGCAAGAATGGACCCCAGATTGGGTGGAGATGTTGAAAGAAGTGCTCTATTATGCGGAAGAGGCTTATGAAATGGCCGAGATGAACCGTGCTGATTTGGCCATTTTGCGTAAGGAACTCACCTGGGCAGCCGGTGATGTTGCCATAGACTCTCTATATAACGTATGGATGAATCTGGAAGTATATACATTCGAGTTGCGTGAAAAACTAGACGAGATTGGTGGCGTTACACGAGATCAGTTGGATATGTTGGAGCATCTCATAGCTGAGGTATGTGATACCATAGCGGTGTATGAGATGGATATTGAATACCCTATTGAGGAGCGAACGGTTAATCCCAATGACCTTCTCCCCTACATCGCTAGGATAAAGAATGCGATTCAAGAGGTAGAAGATAACCTTCTGACTGAAGAGGACTTTTTCACCCCAATGCCTGTCTATCTCAATAGAGCTGAGGATGGTTGGGTTGAGGGAGCTGAATGGTTTGACGAGAGTAAGAAGATTATGGGTTACACCTCTCCCTTGTATCGTTTTGGAAGTAAGACTGAGAAATTGCGCCTCACCGTGGGGGCCTCCAAGATCGGGAGTTCTTACTTCTGCCTTTCTGAGTTGGAGTTTTTTGATGCCAATGGTGAGAAAATTAAACTGACGGCAGAAAACGTCACGTCTAATGCTGACCACAATGCCTTGAACCATACTCCAGATGGTGGTGGTATCGAAGCCCTTCTCGACAATGATTACAACTCGTTTTTCCACTCTGCATGGCAGAATGCTCCTGCTGAAGCTCACTATCTTGAGGTGACTCTGCCCAATGGTGGTTACGATGCATTCAGTTTCAGGATGCTCTCTCGTTCTAACAGCAATGGCCATAATCAGAGTCACAGTTTCCCTGGCGAGATGGTAATCGGTCCTCCTAGTGTTCTGGATTCTATTGTATATCCTAGGGTTGAAGTTACTGAAGTGACCCTTAATTATAGTCGGGCCGAACTCAATGAGGTGGGCGCTACTTTGCAACTCGAGGCTATGGTTAATCCCGATAATGCCACAGACAAGGGTATCGTATGGAGTAGCAGCAATGAGAAACTCGTGACGGTTGATCAGGGTGGTCTTGTAACCGTTGTCGCAGCTGGTACGGAAGAGGTTGAGATCAGGGCTACTGCCGCTAATGGAGTATTTGCTTCTTGCAGATTGTCAGTATGTGTAGAGGAAGAAGTTCCCAATTCTTTAGAGCTACTGTATGTGCTGCCCTATGATAGTGCATCTGTGAAGACAATCGACCGCATCCAATTCATTTTTGCCAAGGAAGTTATTGTAAGCATGCCCGAAGGTGGCATTGAGGTAGAGAATACCATGACTGGTGAGATATTTGCTACAAGTCTTTATGAGGATGAATGGCAGGATGACAAGAATATGGTTCAACTTCAATTCGAGAGCGGTGTGTCGCTTACTCCAGGTATATACACCTATACCATTCCCGCCGGTATGATCAAGGGTGTTGATGGTGAGGAGTTTGCAGGGAAGACATTTACATTTACTGTCGTAGAGATGTTGGAAATAGTAAATGTTACTCCTGCTAATGGTGAAGTGGAGAAGTTGGAGACCCTTCAGTTTACATTTGATAGGGTAGTAGATAGCGTGGACTTGTCAAAGTTCTCTCTTTGGGATTCGACTTGGACCAATCAGTTAACCTTGAAGGATGAAGTGGTTTATAGTGACGACAGAAAGACCGTTACTGTGGAGCTGGAGAATCCGGTTGCTGCTCAAGGCTTGTATTATTGGGATATCTACTTTGGCGCATTTGTCGGTGAAGATGGTTCGAAGAGTGAGTACATGTCTCTGTATTTTGAAATCGTAGACAACACTCCTTCATACTCTTTTAAGGATACGAATGGTTATTTGAATGATGGCGATAGGAGACTGCAACTTGGCAATAGACTTGATATTGAGTTTCGTAATGTCGAGAACGTTGAGCTGGTCGAAGGTGCTGTATGTGTTGTCGCTCTTCCCGATGGTGAAGAGTTGACTGCTATTATAGAAAAGCATAAGCGTGGGAAAAATAGGTTTTTTGCAACCTTTGATGAGAAATTCACCGAGGAGGGTTTTTACGCATTCTGCGTTCCTGATGGCTCATTCATTATGGATGGCGTTGAGAATGAGGAGCTTTTGGTTGTTGTTGAACTTTATTCTGTTCCAGCAGCTCCTTTGGAGATTGTAAGTGTGACACCTGTTACTGACGAGCAGGGCTATCTCGTTGCTGTTCAGGTTGAGTACGATCAGCAAGTGGCTCTCGGATACGATGAAGACTGGCAGGCAATATCAGGCAATATCAATTTGATGGATGACAAGGGCAATGCTATCAACATGATGGAAAACTGGAATTCTTCGTTATCCTTGACAACATTAGAGTATGTGATAGGTTCGTATGACGAGAATTGGCAGATTGTCACTACTCCTCTTACAGAGCCAGGTACATATACCCTTGACCTGTCACAGATTGTTGTACAATATGGCTATAACCCGGAAACTTGGGAATTTACAGAACAAGGCTATTGTGAGGGCATCTTTACTTACATTGTTGAAGGCAACAGTGTCAAGCCCGGTGATGTCAACAGCGACGGATACTACACGATGGCCGATGTGGTGATGATGGTCAATGCTGTATTGGAGAAGGAACAGGGCAACTTCAATGCCGCTGTGGCCGACATGAATGCCGATTATGCTATCACCATGAGCGATGTAATAGGTGTATTGCGTTTGGTGTTGGGTGATGACTCGGCTATGGCTCCAGCGCGTAATCGTGGTGTGGTGGCTGCTCCCGAGATGAGTGTCGGTGAGCTTGGTGCGATGGGTAATGGTCGTGTGGCGCTTCCTGTGGCGCTGAACAATAGTGAAGCGTATAGTGCCTTCCAGTTGGATGTGGTTCTCCCTGCCGGTATGGAATTTGCTGAGGCTGTGCTTACTGACCGCGCAAAGGTGGGGCATGTTGTGGCATGGAATACTTTGTCCGATGGTACTACCCGTGTTGTAGCCTATGCTATGGATAATGCCGCATTCAGAGGCAATGAGGGTGCATTGCTGAATCTCGTATTGGAGACTTCGGACAGCCAGCCGGTCGATGCCGAAATACTCCTTGCCGATGGGTTGTTTACTACATCAGGAGGTGCAGAGCATCGTGCAACTGATGTCAGCATAATGATGCGTGCCGATGTTACTGACATAGAAGGCGATTATCAGACTTCATTCCGTACGTATGGCAAAGATGGTGCAGTTGTGGTAGAGTGTGGTGCCGATACTGTAGTGAGCATTTATACTTTCACTGGCAAGTTAGTACAGCAGGGTGCTGTCGAGACGGGTAAGAATATCATTGTTCTTCCTGCAGGAATATATATGGTAAATGGTCGTAAGGTAATCGTAAGATAAGGAGAACCATGAAAAGGTTATTCAGCATGATTTTAGGACTTGCAGGGGCGATTTGTGCCCTGCAGGCTCAAAATGTCCTGACAGCGAGCGACGTAGCCCTTATGGAAGGGAAGTCTGCGTTTGTTTCGGTGGCCCTCTCCAATGAGACGGAGTTCTCAGCCTTTCAGATGGACTTGTGTCTTCCCGAGGGCTTCCGTGTGGCAACTACCATCAACGAGGATGGTGACGAGGTGCTTGACATTGCTTTGGGTGCCGACCGCA
>JAZOPX010000189.1:0-8426 GCA_045655845.1 Bacteroidaceae bacterium | reverse complement strand
GCCAACTACGTGAAGGAGAGCCTGCGCGATGCCTACTACCTGCCCATCGACACGGTGTGTAAGCACGAGTTTGTCTTCGACGGCCTGGCCGACAAGAGCACTGGCGTGACCACGCTCGACATCGCCAAGCGTCTGCTCGACTATGGCTACCATGCGCCCACGATCTACTTCCCCTTGCTCTTCCACCAGAGCATCATGATCGAGCCCACGGAGACCGAGTCGAAGGAGACACTCGACGACTTCATCGACATCATGCACCGCGTAGCCGAAGAGGCCATCGCCGACCCCGACATGGTGAAGAGTGCCCCCCACAGCACCCCCGTACGCCGTCTCGACGAGACCACAGCAGCCAAGAACCCGCTACTCAAGTATCGCGACTTAGCCTAATGGCATAACATAAAAAGAAGAAGGTTGGCATGTGTGCCAACCTTCTTCTTTTATCTGACTTGCCTTATAAGGAACTCACGTCCAGCACTTCGTACTTTCCATCCTTAAGGACAATATCGATTCTGAAGTTTGCAAATGAGCTGTATATATACAGAGGTATCAGCTCCTCCTCTTTCGGTTTATAGTCAAACTCTAAACGTATGATCGAACCTGCCAAGTAATTATGCACAGGAAGCACGGCCTTCTCTGTATCCATTATCTCATGAATAGAGAATGTAGGGTCGATGAAGGAGAGTATGCGAGGCAATTCGATCTTAAGATTCTTGTTGGGTCTACTGATCATATCAGTGATGTTTGAGGTCATCTTGCCTACGAACGAAGCATTGTTCTTGCTGGCAGGAGCAATTACGTTAATACTTGTCTTGATCGCCTCCTCCAAACTTGTGGCTTCCAGGTGATGCTCCTTTACAAAGTCTTGTTTGGCCAAATCTGTCAAAGAGGAAGAGGGAGAAGCTGAGTTCGAAGACAAGTTAAGTCCTCTGCTCTGCTTATACTTCGGTTCATCTACCCAACAGATTTTATCATCTGTCATGATGATGGCTCTGATACGCGTTATATCCTTGGTCGTCTTACCAGGATGGTCGAGTTTTACAGTTCCCAAGTCTTTCTTCTCATAATGCGACACGATATTGACCGCAGGGACCTTTACCACGTCATACTCATCGGTGTACATATCCGTATAGTGTATGCAGAGGAAAGCTCTCACGTTCTCCAGGTCAATATCGGAGCGATTGTGAATAGCTACCTTGATCTCATCGCCCGAAGAGAGAAGACCATCATTCGCCTTGATGTAGATGTCCAGATAGTGTCGCTCCATGAGCAGTTCCTTGAAACTTCCATACAGGTAATTCTCGCAATACTGCATGTCAGAAAGCAAGCAATCATATATACCTTGGTTGCCACGACGGAAGAAATGGTTGTATATCTCAGTCTGGCTATTCTGAGAATCACCTATCTGAGCATAATATTGCGCCTTGAGGAGGTTGGGGCTAAACATGCCATATCCCTCCATCGTCGAACGATACAACCTGAGCAGGTATTGGCCCTCAGCGGTTTGATTAAGATAGGTGCGCACTCTATACGAATCCAACAAATCGGTAAGCTGAGCTGCCTGACGGGGATATTCCATGGCTGCTTGGTCAAGATAAGACATCGCACGCGAACTCTCACCCAACCGGAGATGAAGCAGACCCTTCAATGCCAATGCCGGCGCCGAATATCCGGGATAAGCCTCCATATAGTGATCAAGAGTAACGTCGGCCTCAACGAAGTACTCGTTCCACTCGCCAGTCATCTCCTGGGTATCGATATAATTCACCTCCTGAGAGATGGATACCCCATTGGCATCGGTTGACTGATTCATATATCCCGAACCAATATTAATCAGGCTCAATGATTTCAGCAGCAAAGCCTCCCTGTTCCTCGGATAGTTGTCAAGTATCTTTTCAGTTGTGTTGTAGGCATCGGTCATCCTTCCTGCATACAAATCGAAATATGCCTTATCTTTATCCAAACATAGTCTATCCCACTCCTCCATGTATTTATTGTAGATAGGGGTAAACTCGGTGAGATAATCGATGTAGGCCATCTTCAACTCATCAATCTTCTTGGACAAGGAGCGCTTGAGTTCCATCTCTTCGTCGAATTTCTCAAAAACGGCCGCTTTTGCCTGTTTGAGACCGGCACTATTGCCCAAACAGAGGATTGCAGCAAGGTTACCTGTTGCTGTTGCGGCAAGGGTAGTAATCACTCCTTTTGTATCGGTCTCTCTCAGAAAGGAGTCAGCACCCGCTCCAAAACTTTTGGCCAAGACCCATATGCCATTCAGCTCTTCATGCTCTTTCTCGAGGACAAACATCTCCTGCAAGATAGCCAGAAGCTTTGTTTTCGACTGGAGCACATCATCGGCAACCAAGCGATAGTCCTGCTGGGCCATGTACTCAAGGAAAGCGTAGAAGTCTTCAGACTGAGATTGTGCCAACTCCAGCCCGTGCATAATCCTTACCGTTTCCTCAATGTCATAATAACCTACTGCAGAAGGTGTCGTCTTAGCCGAGATCTTAGGCTCAGACGACTGGGATGACTTCACGATAACGTCGGGATTGGAGGACGGAGCACTCACCTTAGGCTCTTCCTGCTTAACGGTATTCTCTGTCGGTGGCAACGGCTTAGCCTCATCAGGATCCACGGGCTTCACCACCACTTCGCCCTGTTGCGTCTTCACCCCAGGAGCCGATTGAGGAGAATCGAGAGTAGCCTCCACCTTCGTTACGGGGGGCTCATCTGTCAAACCTGCATTCAATGCCTCAAACGGGGCTTGAAACTCGCTGATTGGCTCGTAGTTCTCCCAATCCGCAAGATTGGATGAAGAACGACTAAACGCAATCCAAAGAACCAACAAACCTATCAGTCCAAAAAGAAGGATGTAAACAAGACGTTTCGTTGAAGGCTTCATAGTATAAAAGTCATTTAAAATTTTTCATTCATATTTCAAAGTTGTTCCCCCAATGTGCCAATAACAAGAAGATTCTACGGCACAAAGATACCGCGAAGATAGGTATTTGTTCACAATTAACAAACAACAATGCTCTATATTTTCTCCTTCACCAAGAAGAGACAATGCCATCACACCCAAAAAATTAACAAATTACACGAGGAATTGTAACAAAATGTGTTATCTTTGTCGTTGCAATAGAAAACAATAAAATAGCTATAGATATGAACAACATTGCACAACAACTCATGGCCTTGCTCGATGCATCGCCCGTCAATTTCCTTGCAGCAGGTTACGTAGAAGAGCAGTTGAGAGCTGCAGGCTTCACCCATCTTGATGCAGGAAAGCCTTTCCCCATGCTGGTACCCGGAAAGGGATATTTCATCACCAAGAATAACTCAGCCGTATTTGCTTTCCGTATGGGTACGGCACATCCCTCGGAGGCAGGTTTCAAGCTCATCTGCGCCCATAGCGACTCGCCCGGTTTCAGAGTGAAGCCCGCCGCAGAGATGTACACCGAAGGTGGTGTGGTAAAGCTCAATACCGAGGTGTATGGCGGCCCTATCCTGTACACTTGGTTTGACCGTCCCTTGTCGCTCGCAGGCCGTGTGCTCCTGCGCAGCACCAACCCCTTGAAGCCCGAGGTGCGCCGTCTCAAGATAGAGCGCCCCCTGCTCGTGATACCTCACATCGCCATCCACTTTAACCGCCAGGTCAACGAAGGTAACCACCTGAGCAAGCAGGTAGATATGCTCCCCGTCCTTGGCATCATCAACGACAAGCTCGAGGCTAACAACCTCTTATTGAAGACTATCGCCGAAGAGCTGGGCGTAGCGATGGAGAACATCCTCGACTTTGACCTCTCGCTCTACGACACACAGAAAGCTGAGCTTGTAGGCTTGAACAATGAGTTCATCTCATGTGGCCGCCTCGACGACCTCGCGATGGTACACGCAGGCCTCCACGCCATGCTCAACAGCAGCGCTACACCCATGACCCAGGTACTTGCCGTGTTCGACAACGAGGAGACAGGAAGCGGCACCAAGCAAGGTGCGGCATCACCCGTGCTACGCAATCTCCTGGAGCGCGTAGTCACCAACGATGGTTGTGCAAGCGATGGCCTGTACCGTGCCCTTGAGCATTCGTTCATGATTTCGGCCGATATGGCTCATGCCTTGCACCCCAACTATCCCGGCAAGCACGACCCCACAAACCACCCCGTGATGGGTGGCGGTCCTGTGATTAAGATCAATGCCAACCAGAAGTATGTTACAGATGCTGAGTCGGCTGCTGTCTTTGCCGAGATATGCCGCTTGGCCGAGGTGCCTTGCCAATATTTCGTCAACCACTCCGATATGGCCGGTGGCTCTACCTTGGGCAACATCCTCACCTCACAACTTCCCATGCGCGGAGTCGACATGGGTAATCCCATGTGGGGTATGCACTCAGTGCGCGAAACAGCTACTATAGTTGACCACGAGTATGCTTGCAAGGCCTTCACCACATTCTTCAACTTGAAATAACCCATACTTTCACAGAAAGACAATGAGAATTTCGCTTATCCAAATGAACCTCGCCTGGTGCGATACCACAGAGAACTTGCGTCATGCCGAAGAGTTGATAAAGAGTGCCCCTAGAACCGATGTATATGTGCTTCCCGAGATGTTTACCACAGGTTTCTGTATGGAGCCCAAGCGTATTGCAGAGCCCATGGAAGGCCCCACTCTACAATGGATGCGTCGCGTAGCAGCCGAAACCGATGCAGCCATCGTGGGCAGCGTGGCTACCATCGCCTCCGAAGGTGGGTATAAGAACCGCATGTATTTCGTAGAGCCCAATGGACAGGTGACACACTACGACAAGCGACACCTCTTCAGCTACTCGGGTGAGGACAAGCACTATGAGGCGGGCAAAGAGAGAGTCATCGTGGAGTTTCGCGGTGTGCGCTTCTTCCTGCAGGTGTGCTACGACTTGCGCTTCCCCGTCTTTGGACGCAACTGCGACGACTACGATGTGGCGCTCTATGTAGCCAACTGGCCCGACAAGCGTCGCATGGCATGGGACATCTTGCTGCGCGCTCGTGCCATAGAGAACCAAGCCGTGGTGATTGGTGTCAACCGCGTAGGTGCCGACCCCATGTGCAACTACGATGGTGGAACGGCAGCTATCGACTTCTTCGGCTTCGTGGCGGCACGTTGTGACGATAATGAGGAGCAGGTCGTTACCTATGAGGTGAAGATGGATGAGCTGCGCCAATATCGCGACAAGTTCCCCTCACTGACTGACTCGGATGATTTCCGTATCTTGGAGCAATAGATAGCATTGTTTTCTTACGAATGATTTTTTTACCAGTTGGCACTCGGGTGCTGACTGGTTTTTTGTTTAGTTAGAACAGTTCTCTGTTAATATTCAAGTCGTTGGCCGCAAGGGAAAGCTATACTTCAGGAAAATTTGCGTCTTCGCTCACCTTGCATTTACTTTAGCCCGCTTTGCGGTCTGAAATTAGGCGGCACCTCGGAAATGCTCAAATAAATTTGGCATTTCTCTCGGTTTGCACTATCTTTAATCAGTGCTTTGCTCTGCTTGAAATTAGGCGGCACCTCGGAAATGCTCAAATAAATTTGGCATTTCTCTCGGTTTGCACTAATTTTGCAAGATAATTCGTTTTGAAAGGAATTTTACAAAATAAATATACAATATGAACATTTCGTATAACTGGCTGAAAGAATATGTTGATTTCAACCTTACTCCCGATGAGGTGGCTGCTGCGCTCACCTCAATAGGCCTTGAGACAGGCAGTGTGGAGGAGGTGCAGACCATCAAGGGAGGACTCGAGGGCATCGTCATCGGTGAGGTACTCACCTGCGAGCCTCACCCCAACTCTGACCATATGCACGTGACTACCGTAAACCTCGGCGAGGGCGACCCCGTACAGATCGTATGTGGCGCAGCCAATGTGGCTGCCGGACAAAAGGTTGTTGTGGCCACACTCGGCACCAAACTTTATGATGGCGACGAGTGCTTCACCATCAAGAAGTCCAAACTCCGTGGCGTAGAGTCAAACGGTATGATCTGTGCCGAGGATGAGATCGGTCTTGGAACCTCTCACGACGGCATCATCGTGCTCCCCGCCGATGCAGTACCCGGCACACCTGCCAAGGACTACTATAACATCAAGAGCGACTATGTGCTTGAGGTGGACATCACCCCCAACCGTGCCGATGCCTGCTCACACTACGGTGTGGCCCGCGACCTCTATGCCTACCTCTTGCAGAATGGCTACGAGACCTCGCTCTGCCGTCCCTCTGACGAGGCTTTCGCAGTAGAGAACAGCGAACTCCCCATCGCCATCGAGGTGAAGGATGCAGACTTGTGTCCCCGCTATGCTGGCGTGAGCATCAAAGGTGTTACCGTAAAGGAGAGCCCCGAGTGGCTGAAGGATAAACTCAACACCATCGGCCTCCGCCCCATCAACAACATCGTTGACATCACCAACTATATTCTCCACGCTTATGGACAGCCCCTCCACTGCTTCGATGCCGACAAGATCAAGGGTGGCAAAGTAGTGGTGCAGACACTCGCCGAGGGCACTCCGTTTGTAACCCTCGACGGCGTTGAGCGCAAACTCTCCGAGCGCGACCTGATGATCTGCAACGCTGAGGAGCCCATGTGCTTGGCCGGTGTGTTTGGCGGTTTGGATTCAGGTACAACCGAGGAGACCAAGAACGTCTTCATTGAGAGCGCCTACTTCAACCCCACTTCAGTACGTAAGACTGCACGTCGCCATGGCTTGAGCACCGACTCATCGTTCCGCTTCGAGCGTGGCATCGACCCCAACATCACCATCTATGCGCTCAAGCAGGCTGCACTCCTCATCAAGGAACTTGCTGGTGGCACCGTGTCAATGGAGATTAGCGACAACTATCCCACCCCCATCGCAGACTTCAAAGTAGACCTCCAGTACGCTTACGTCAACTCACTCATCGGTAAGGAGATCCCTGCCGAAACGGTGAAGAGCATTGTCACCAGCCTCGAGATGAAGATAGAGGACGAGACTGCCGAGGGTGTTATGCTCAGCATACCTCCCTATCGCGTAGATGTGCAACGTCCCTGTGATGTGGTTGAGGATATCCTACGTATCTATGGATATAACAATGTAGAGATTCCCACCGCCCTCAAGTCGAGCCTCACCACCAAGGGTAAGGAGGACCGCTCACACCGCTTGCAGCAACTCGTAGCCGAGCAACTCGTGGGTTGCGGTTTCAACGAGATACTTAACAACTCACTCACCAAGGCCGCCTACTACGATGGTAACGAGACCTTCCGTCCCGAGAACTTGGTGAACCTCATGAACCCTCTGAGCAACGACCTCAACGTGATGCGTCAGACCCTCCTCTTCGGTGGTCTTGAGAGTATCGCACACAATGCCAACCGTAAGAGTGCCGACCTGCGCTTCTTCGAGTATGGCAACTGCTACTATTATAATAAGGAGAAGAAGGATGCCGAGAAGGTGCTCGCATGCTATAGCGAAGACTACCACCTCGGACTCTGGCTTACCGGTAAGCGCGTGAGCGGCTCATGGGCACACGCCGATGAAGAATCCACAGTATATGAACTCAAGGCATACGTAGAGAACATCTTCGCCCGCCTCGGTCTCAACCTGCGCAGCGTAGTGGTAGGTAACCTCACCGACGGCATCTACTCGGCTGCTCTCAGTTACCACACCCGTGGCGGCAAGTTGCTGGCTACCGTAGGCATCGTGAGCAAGAAAATCACCAAGGCATTCGACATCGACAACGAGGTATACTATGCCGATATCAACTGGAAGAATCTGCTTCAGGCCATCAAGTCGGTGAAGGTGAGTTACACCGAACTCTCCAAGTTCCCCTCTGTGAAGCGCGACCTCGCTCTCCTGCTCGACAAGGACGTGCAGTTTGCCGATATCGAACGCATTGCTTACGAGTGTGAGCGCAAGTTGCTCAAGGCCGTAGAACTCTTCGACGTATACGAAGGCAAGAACCTCGAGCCTGGAAAGAAGAGTTACGCCATCAGTTTCATCCTGCAGGATGAGGAGAAGACACTCAATGACAAGCAGAACGACAAGATCATGAGCAAGTTCATCACCTCATTCGAGAAACAGTTGGGAGCAAAACTGAGATAAAGAAAAAGCCTCCCCACCCCCTCCCGAAGAGGGGGCTTGCGGGTATCGCTGACAACTCCGGACTTTCCGGGATATCCAGAATAAAGAAATAACAAATAATTAAAAATAAATCAAAATGGGAAGAGCGTTTGAATTTCGCAAAGCGAGAAAATTGAAGAGATGGGGCAACATGGCCCGTACATTTACACGTATCGGTAAGCAGATTGCCATTGCCGTAAAGGCTGGTGGTCCCGACCCCGACAACAACTCAGCACTCCGTGCTATCATCGCCACAGCGCGTCACGAGAACATGCCGAAGGACAACATCGAGCGTGCCATCAAGAA
>JAZOPX010000188.1:0-2816 GCA_045655845.1 Bacteroidaceae bacterium | reverse complement strand
CTCAGCAACTTATACTTCTCCATCTCCTGCGGATTGGTCGCCATCCACTCGATGGGGTTCTGCGTGGTTCCTTTCCATGAGCCATCTTTTGACGAAGCAATGCTGCCATCTTTCTTGTAAGGATTCCAATAAGGAAGCATGAAACGGCTTGCCGAGATGGGGGTGTAGAGAGTGTAAGAACCCTCCTCGGCCTGCTGCACCTCCTCGTAGGTCAGCATCGTGTTGGTTCCCATCTTGAGCCATTCGCCGGTCTTCACATCGGCATTACTGCGCAACGAATAGCGACGAAAGGTAGAACCCATAGCAATACCATCCTGATCATAGAAGTTACCCGACACGAAGTAGTTCATACGGTCTGTCGCACGACTCACCGAAAGGTCGTAGTTCTGCAACATCGCACGGTTATTGAAGATGGCTTTCTGCCAATTGATGTCGGTCTGACGCAGGAAGTCATAATCCTGACCATCATCAAGACCCAGTTCCTGCTCAAATCGGATACGTTCCTCGGTATTCATCAGCATCCATTCCTTGGAACTGGCGAGTTGCGAAAAACCACCCTGTGCACGTACCGTCACCTTGGGTTTCTCCATCTGTGTACCGCGCTTGGTAGTAATCACCACCACACCATTCGCCGCACGGGCACCGTAGATAGAGGTTGAGGATGCGTCCTTGAGCACCGACACTGACTCGATATCACTCGGGCTGATGGCATTGAAGTCCGCACTTGAGATGGGCACACCATCGAGAATGAAGAGCGGCGCCGTACCCGAGTTGATGGAGTTGGTACCACGAATCTGGAAGGTTGCAGCCTTAGAGGGCTCACCCGAATTGGAGAGCACCATAAGACCGGCACTCTGTCCCTGCAACGCCTGGTCAAAACCCGCAGCAGGCACCTCAGCCAGTTTGTCGGCCTTCACCGTCGATACCGAACCGGCAATCGTACCTTTCTTTCTCACACCATAGGCCACTACCACCACCTCTTCCATGAGTTGTGCATCGGAGAGCATCTCGACATCGAGTTTACTTGTCTTGGCAGTCACCTTGTGCTGCTGCTCCTGCATGCCGAGATAGGTAAAACTCAGCATAGCCTCCTTACCCGAGATCTCGATAGCATAGTTACCGTCAAAATCCGTAACCGTACCATTATTCGGGTTCTCCAATTGGCGGATAGCCACACCAATCAGCGGTTCGCCATCCTCCTTGGAAATGACCGTTCCCTTCACCGTAAAACTCTGCGCGAGCAAAGTCCCGAAGGTCACCATCAATCCGAGGACAGCCATTAACAATCTTTTTCTCATTATTATCTTGTAAACTTTTATTATTCAAATATTTGCAATAGAGAGCCAGCAAAAACAAAGCATCCCGCAAGTCCCTCTTTTTCAAACAAACCACAAAAGTATACATAATTAATAAAAAAACCAAATCCACAGAGCCTAATCTACAGAATTTTAACATCTACAAATCATCCACGTTTACCAAGAATGACTACTTCGAAAGGTATCGGAAACTCATCAACACCTACTCCGATTCGCATAACAACCTTCCAACCTCTCGGATGCTGGCTCATATCCGTTATTTGCATCAGTTCTCGTGTCTACAAAACGCTTTTTAGCCTTATATCTGCCACCCTCTGCCACGCGACACAACACACTGATTATATACGCATTAATGGCGGATACTATGGACAATATTCAGTATCCGCCATCAAGCACAGCCTTGCCAATGAAGAAAAATCTCTAACTCCCAATAAAAACAACCGACGAGTACTCAGGGAAGACGCATTATAAATCTATTAGACGATGCTATATATTTCTCTCAGATAATCAATGTTTTGTCTCACACAGAAATTACACAAATTTCACAGAGCATACATCGCTATCGCTCGTATGTGCCTCCGGAATGTTAACACTCGGCAAGGCCGACAGCCGCGAGAGAAACGATGCGGGCCTCTGTGCTCTCCGCGTAATCTGTTTGATAATCATATTTGCATTGAAAAAGCATATAAACAGTAAAGATTACATAATCGCATTTCATAATGCGTTTTCCCTGAACGAGTACTCCATAATCATTTACCGCCACCCATCGGCAAGGTTACCGCTGCGCAACGGCAACCTTGCAGTTGCGCAAGGGTAAGGTTGCCGTTGCGCAGCGGTAAATAGGAAACGGAAGGTTTTATGAATATATCTCCCTCCGAGAATCACCACCATTCAATGTAAGCAAGTTTGCTACGACAGAGATGCATCACTCGAAGCAGATGGGCAAACATTGAGAGCGACTGATGGACTTCACGCAGTATCCGCCATTAATTCATTGTATCGCAAGAACTTATCCCCCATCGGCGGATACCGGCAGATAAAAAAGCAAGATGCTTTACCCCACTTGAGATGTCGGATAAAGCATCTTCTCAAAACGACAGCACCATGAACTCTCCGAGACGCTACACCGCCGGCAAACTATTACCGTTAATCTTGCGATACAGGTCAAGAGCAAACACAACGGTCATGCCCGACAGAAAATCAAAGACCGCCTGGATCTTGCCATAGAGTGTAGGGGCATGCAAGTCATACTGACTGCTTACTCTATCAATAAGCAGTCGCGAGTAGGCCTTGTCGGGATGAGTGACCGCATCAATCATCAGTTCAATCAGAGTGTTGATGATACGAAAACCCGCAAGTTCAATGTCCAACACATCACGCGAACGATAGATCTTCTTCACCGCCACTTCAGAACAACGTTTATAGGCTTGTCGGCAACGTTCACTTGTGCGCTTGATAAGTGGTTCTGAGAATGTCCCGTTCAGTATCTCCTCCTCATGG
>JAZOPX010000187.1:0-20283 GCA_045655845.1 Bacteroidaceae bacterium | reverse complement strand
ACCACTCATTCATTTCGGTGGGTGTCACTTGGAAGATGAGCGTCTTGAAACGATGATACGTTACTGAATTCTGAATGTTGAATTCTGTTTTGTCTTGACGACGGAGGTTACCATGAAAACGAAAAACATTCTACGCCGTTGTTATGATGCCATTCCCTCGGGTATCATCTGCTTGCTTGTCGTGTTTGCCCTTTTCGCCTATCTCGGCCATAAGATGGGTATCAACACGGTGATGAACACGGCTCACGACCTGCTGCTCAACACGGTGTTCTACCTGATGGCCATATGTGTTATTACGGGTGCTTTGGGTAAGATTTTTGTGGAGTTCGGGGTGGTGAATCTGTTGGAAAAGTTGCTCCGTCCCCTTATGCGCCCGCTCTTCAATCTGCCTGGAGTGGCATCGCTGGGGGCTGTGCTCACCTTCTTGTCAGATAACCCTGCCATCATCTCACTGGCGCAGGACAAGCGCTTTGCTTCGTACTTCAAGAAATACCAGTTCATCTCGCTTACCAATTTCGGAACGGCTTTTGGTATGGGATTATTGGTCATCGTCTTCATGGTAGGGCAAGGCTATTATATGGAGCCGCTCATCGGACTCATCGGTGCCTTCTTTGGTTGCGTGGTGTCGACCCGACTGATGCAACACTTTGTGTTGAAGGCTTATCCTCACTACAGTGAGGAGAATGCCTGTGAGGTTGAGGTGACCGAAGTAGTCGAAGATAAGGAGAACGGAAAACCGATGTTCCAGCGCATCCTCGACTCCTTGCTTGACGGCGGTCGTACGGGTGTCGATGTAGGGCTTGCCATCATTCCAGGCGTGCTTATCATCTCTACACTGGTGATGGTACTCACCTTTGGCCCCTCTGCGGACGGGACCTATACAGGTGCTGCTTATCAAGGTGTGGAGTTGTTGCCTTGGGTAGGAGAGAAGATTGGCTTTATCTTCCGTTGGCTCTTTGGCTTCAAGGACCCGCACCTCATCGCCTTCCCCATCACAGCACTCGGTGCTGTAGGAGCGGCTCTTGGCTTGGTGCCAAACTTCATTGCCGAGGGCTGGATTGATGGCAATGCCATTGCCGTATTTACCGCCATCGGTATGTGTTGGAGTGGATACCTGAGCACCCATACGGCTATGCTCGATACTTTGGGCTATCGTAGCTTGACGTCAAAGGCTATCCTTGCACATACCATAGGTGGCATTGTCGCTGCCATTCTGGCTCACTGGATGTTTGTGCTATATAGCATGATTTAAGAAACGGAAGAAACATAAAGACAAAGCCTCCCCTGCATGCTGGGGAGGCTTTGTCGTATTGGTGGTGTTCCTTTTGTTTGTGGAGGCTACTCCTCTTCCTTGTGCGGCTCGAAGAAACTGAAGTGTACGCTGCCATATACACGCTCCTGTATAAAGCTGGGGTGTTCGGCAAAGCTATGGTCCTTGCCATGCTCGAGGATGAGCATGCCTCCCTCGGCAATCATACCCTTATTTAATATGAGGTCGGGCAACTCGGCCAAACGTGTGAGTGCGTATGGAGGGTCGGCAAAGACAATGTCGAAGGTCTCGTGACACTTTTCGATGTAGCGGAATACGTCGGCTCGTAAGGGTATCCAGTTTTCCTCTTTGAGCTGTTCCTTCACCTTATATATATGGGAGTGGTGCAATGGCTCGCGCTCTACGGAAATCACGCGACCACAACCGCGTGATACGAACTCGAGACTGATACCTCCTGTACCTGCGAAGAGATCGAGCACATTGGCGCATTCCTCCAGGTCGATGAGGTTATTAAGCACGTTGAAGAGGTTTTCCTTGGCAAAGTCTGTCGTAGGACGTGCCTTGAAGTTGCGCGGCACCTCAAAGGTACGGCGCTTGTGTTTTCCGCTGATTACTCGCATGCAATAAGTGTTTGAAGGTCCAGAGGTAGGTCGTCTATGCGGGCCAATTCTGTCGAATGGAACTCTTCGGCTGGACGAATCATGTGGATGTTCTGGATGAATCGTCCCAGTTCGCGAGCCAAGGTTCTTGCTTCGCGCGATTGCCCTGATATGTGTAGTGTATCGTTGGTCTGTGAAAGCCCTAAGGTCGTCCAACAATTGAGCAGGTAATATAGAGCGTCTGCTGTATCCCGAAATTGGAAGGTGTTGACGAAAAGTGGTGACGCATTCTCGTAGCACATGAAGTCAATGCTACGTTTGCGTATATGCAATAGGCTGTATTTCTTGTTTGCAGCATAGCTTCGCTCTACGCCAAAGTTGATGAGCGGCGTTATTGCTGCGTAAATATTGGCCTTGGGGTATTGGGTCGTGATGAATTTGTGCAGTTGCTTCTCGATGGAGAAGAGTACTATGGTTTGCTCATCGCCAACGATATTGTGCATGACGGGGTCGTTGGTTCCGGATGAAGCGAAATTGTATTGATACAGCTCGCGCTCGTATTGCTCGGTATAGTATTCCTTGGGGATGAGGGTGTAGCGTGCGTCGGCGAGGATGATGCTGACTGCCCCGTAGGTATGTCTCAGCATCTCGGTCTCTTCGATTGCGGCTTTTAGATTACTTGTAAGTGGCTTCAGAGGATCAATGCGGTAGGGTAAGTAGGCATATTCGTTTGCCGCTTGTGGGTTGTGTACAGCAAAACAAAATCCATCCGTGCTCAGACGGATGGATAATGTATATTGTCTGGTTTTGTTGAAATCAATCACTGTGCCGTGTTGACTAATTATTCCCAGTTACCTGCGTTGTTGTTACCAACCTCGGCATCACCTACTTGCAAACCGGGGTAACGGCCAAGTTCTTCCTGGAAGTCGATGAGGTTGTTGAGCTCGTCCTTATTTACGCCGTCAAGGTAGGCGCGGTACGGAGTTTTCGCCTCGAAAAGATAGAGTTTGTTGCCAGACTTACTGCTTGAGTCGCAACCTGTGCGCAATTCAAACTCTGCACCATTGCCGAAAGGTACGTAACGCAAAGAGTCTGCATTGAAGCCTTTGGGGTAGAGAGTGTCGAGAGCGAGCACCCACATCGTGTCGCGGCTAAAGAGATACTCTTCTACTTCGCCCTTCTTGTTCAACTTAACGAGACCTGCCTTTTCTGCCTCCTGCCATTTTCTCTTCGCAATAGCGGGCTTCTTTGCATAGCGTGCCTCGTTGATGAGTTTTACGGCCTTAGGCTCAGTGAGACCATCCTCAAGTTGCTTGTCTGAGAGCTCGCCTACTTTCTTGACGAAGGGAAGGCTGTCGTTCTTTACGAACTCGATGAGCTCGTCGAAATTGTCGGTGTATTGTCCTTGGTGCAGGTCGCGGTATGCTACCTGTGCAGTACGGATATCAATCAAGCGTGCAATGATTTGCTTCTCTCTGGCTTCGCGCACTTTTCCGAAGTTGATAGAGCCCATAATACTGCCTACGCAGATGTATGCCAGGCCAACTACGCACAAAGTCAATACGATATTTACGGTTTTTTTCATGTTTATATGATTTATTTGATTACTTTCGTGGTGCAAAAGTAAAACAAATACTTTGAAAATGCTATAAATAATAGTTTTTTTTCGCCTAAAAGTAGATGATAAGTAGTTTCCTAACAGCAAAAATAAGAGATAATTTTGGTTTTGCGCCCACGGCAGAGCAGTCCGAGGCAATAGACCTTATCGGTGAGTTCTTGATGTCTCGTCGTGGTATGGAGTTATTTCTGCTCCGTGGTTATGCGGGTACGGGTAAGACAACGTTGGTGGGGGCTTTGGTGAAGACGCTAATCCAGTTAGGTCATCCTGTGGTGCTGATGGCTCCTACGGGGCGTGCGGCTAAGGTGTTTGCATCATATGCGGAACAACCGGCCTACACCATTCACAAGCGTATTTATCGCCAGAAATCAATTACTGATACAGAAAGTTTTTCACTTAATGTGAATCTTTCGAAGCATACGCTCTTCATTGTTGATGAGGCTTCTATGATTGCCAATGACGGACTCTCTTCGTCGGTTTTCGGTACGGGGCGTTTGCTTGATGACCTAATCCAGTACGTATACTCTGGCGAGGGTTGCCATTTGATGCTTTTAGGCGATACGGCCCAATTGCCTCCTGTAGGTGAGGAGGAGAGTCCAGCATTGATGTCTTCTTTGTTAGAATCGTATGGCTTGTGTGTCTACGAGAAGACTCTCACCCAAGTGATGCGACAACTCTCGGAGTCGGGCATACTCTACAATGCAACAGCTATACGCTATCGCCTGACCGCCTTGCAACATGGTGTGGAAGCAGATGGTGAATTGGCAGGAGCAGGCATTGTGCCCTCTGCGGATGTCGCTCATATCGCAGGGAACGAACTGATTGATTCTCTGGAGACCTCCTATTCGCGATGGGGGACGGATGACTGCATGATTATCTGTCGTTCGAACAAGCGTGCCAATATCTACAATCAAGGTATACGTAATCGCATCCTCGACCGAGAGGAGGAACTTTGCTCGGGCGATCGCATCATGATTGTCAAGAACAATTACTATTGGGTGGAGCAGGAGATGAAGAAGTGGAAAGTGGAAAGTGAAAAGATGAAAGTTCGTGCAAGCGAGCGCGATGCAAGTTCACTTGCCATTGCTCAGAGGGCGAGGCCGAACTCCGACGGAGCCCATGTTGTGGAAGGCGTTTCTCGATGCCAGCAAGCCCCCTCTCCTCAGGAGAGGGCGGGGGGCGAGGCTCTGCCCTTCTCCTTCATCGCCAATGGTGACATTGCCGTGGTGCGTCGTGTGCGCCGTACTCGTGAGATGTATGGCTTCCGTTTTGCCGATGTATTGCTGCGTTTTCCCGATTATGATGACTATGAGATGGAGACAACTGTGCTGCTCGATACGCTGCATAGTGAGTCGCCTTCGCTCACAAAGGAAGAATCGGAGCGTCTGTTCCAGTCGGTCATGGATGACTATGCTCACCTTACTACCAAGAAGGAACGCTATGAGCAATTACGCCTCGATCCTTACTTCAATGCCTTACAGATTAAGTATGCCTATGCCGTTACTTGCCATAAGGCGCAAGGTGGTCAGTGGGGGTGCATCTATCTGGATCAGGGGTATCTACCGCCCGATACGTCACTCATTGACTATTATCGCTGGCTCTACACTGCTTTCACTCGTGCTACTGAGCAGGTATACCTTGTCAATTGGCCTAAGAGCAAGGAGGAATGACCGTCTTATCTGGCTCCTGCTGCCGAGTCTAATAATAGATGGCAGTTGCTGATGTCACGCTCTATCTCTATGTGTGGGTATTGATTCTTGAGTTCCTTGATTCTGTCTATGGTTTGCTCCATGAATAGCTTGTACTGCTCTGCCTGAGGGTTGAATGGGCGGTGCTCCATGGCGCGTACAACCTTTTCCCATTGTTGCATGAACTGCTTGGCTTCGCGGTCTATACAATGCTCAGCAAAGCATGTCCATACATATTCTACGGCTTGCATTGAGGGGTGTGCCATATCGTCGGCATAGAATCGGTAGTCACGTAGCTCATCCATCACAATCTCATAGGCGGGGAAGTAGTGGCATTGCTTAGGGAATATGCGGCATAGCTCATCCACAGCGAGATGCAAGGTGGCTTTGCTTAGTTGATTGCCATGAAGGCCATCTTTGAGATGGCGTACAGGACTTATGGTGAAGAGCACTCGTAAGCGTGGATTGAAATCGGAGGTGCGATGAAGAATTTTCGCGAGTGCGTCAACAATTTCCCGCACCTGCAAGCGCTGGCGGAGGAACCTGCGTTCTGGGACCTTATGGCAGTTCCCGACGACTTCTTCCGTTTCGGTTAGACGATACACCCAAGCGGTGCCCAAAGTGAGGATTAGTACGTCGGCCTCAGCGAGTTGGTGTGCTGCCGACTCCATGCTGTTGTTGATGGCCGTGAGTGCCGCCTCTTTGTCGGGATTCGAGTAGCGGCTATGGTGCATCCAGGTATTCCACCCACCATCGGGGAATTCGTGTAGCTCTCCCTCGGTAAAGGGGCGCTGCTCGATCAGTCGTGTCAGTCCCTCAGCGATGGATAGAGGGTTATAAAGTACACCGTAGGGGTTGACCCTAACGTGAAACTTCATCCGCTCTAATCGTGTACCGATGTGCTCGGCAAAACACGAGCCCATTACCAACAGATTGTCTGAGTGGCGTAGTGCAGGGATTAGTGGAGTGATGTCTGTTTTAGTGCGAAAATCCATAGAGTGGTAGTGAAAAACGACACAAAAGTAAGCATCTTTGAGGGAAAAACATTATCTTTGTCCGATAATATTGTCTGTGTATGGCAAAAGATACAAACAAGAGTATATTAAGTTCCATCGAATACCCCGACGACTTGCGTCGTCTAAAGTTGACTCAACTGCCTCAGTTGTGTGACGAGCTACGTCAGTTTGTCATCAACGAGTTGTCGCAGAACCCTGGTCACTTTGGCTCAACCCTCGGAGTGATTGAGCTCACCGTAGCCTTACACTACGTGTACAATACACCCAACGACCGACTTGTTTGGGATGTAGGCCATCAGGCCTATGCCCATAAGATACTTACAGGCCGTCGCAATCAATTCCATACCAATCGTAAGTTCAAGGGGTTGAAACCTTTCCCCTCACCCGAAGAAAGCGAGTATGATAGCTTCACTTGTGGCCACGCCTCAAATTCTATTTCTGCCGCCCTTGGCATGGCAGTTGCTGCCAAGAAGCAGGGCGATGACCGACGTCGTGTGGTAGCCATCATCGGTGATGGTGCAATGAGTGGTGGTCTTGCTTTTGAAGGACTGAACAATGTTTCGGAGAGTGATAATAACATGCTCATCGTCCTCAACGACAATAAGATGTCGATAGACAATTCGGTGGGTGGCTTCAAGAAATACCTGCTCAGCATTACCACCACCCCGAGCTATAACAAATGGCGTTACCGACTTGCTCGCGTGCTCGGTAGGTTAGGTTTGATGAAAGATGGAGGGCGCGAACGCCTTATACGCTTCAATAATAGCGTTAAGAGTCTGCTGACCAAACAACAAAACATCTTTGAGGGCATGAACATCCGTTACTTCGGCCCCGTCGATGGACACGATGTCATCGAACTCGTACGTGCTTTGCGTACCATCAAGGATATGCGTGGCCCTAAGATGTTACACATACATACCACCAAAGGAAAAGGGTTCGCTCCTGCTGAGGAGGTTCCTGCAGTGTGGCATGCTCCCGGCCTCTTCGATGCCGAGACAGGCGAGCGCTTCGAGGTTAGCGATGAGGGCAAACCGCCTCGTTTCCAAGATGTGTTCGGACACACCCTCCTTGAACTCGCTCATCAGAACAAGAAGATTGTGGGTGTAACCCCTGCTATGCCTACAGGCTGCTCGCTCAACATTATGATGGAGAAGATGCCTTGCCGCTGCTTTGATGTGGGTATTGCCGAAGGTCATGCCGTAACCTTCTCGGGCGGTATGGCTAAAGATGGTCTTGTTCCTTTCTGTAATATCTACTCCTCGTTCTTGCAGCGTGCCTACGACAATATAATCCATGACGTAGCCATCTCGCGTTCTAACGTAGTGTTCTGTATCGACCGTGGAGGCCTCGTCGGAGAAGATGGTCCCACTCACCACGGTGCGCTCGACCTTGCTTTCTTGCGTACCATCCCCAATATGACTATTGCTGCACCTTATGATGAGCATGAGTTGCGACGTCTCATGTATACCGCCCAACTTCCCGACATGGGTCCCTTTGCCATTCGCTACCCTCGTGGTCGTGGCAAACTGGTTGATTGGCGCTGTCCTCTCGAAGCCGTAGAGGTAGGTCGTGGCCGCAAGTTGCGTGAGGGTACCGATGTGGCACTACTCAGTATAGGCTCTGTGGGCAACCTTGGTACCGAGGCTATCGAACGTGTTGAGGCTAAGGGTATCAGTGTGGCGCACTATGATATGAGGTTCCTCAAGCCTATCGATGAAGAGCTCCTCCACGAAGTAGCAGCCAAATTCAAGCACATTATCACTCTTGAGAACGGCACCATAAAGGGCGGTCTCGGTAGTGCAGTACTCGAGTTTATGGCTGATCATGGTTATACCCCTCGTGTGATTCGCTTAGGTCTTCCCGACCGTTTTATAGAGCACGGTTCCGTTCCTGAGCTCTGTCGCCTATGTGGCATTGATGCAGATAGCATAGCAAGGACTATAGAAGAACTGGTGTCTTGAATAGGGCATTGTTAAGTTAAAGAAAAGAAGAACATATGCGTATCATTATTGCTGGGGCTGGGGCAGTGGGTACACACCTCGCCAAGATGCTCGCCAATGAGCGTCACGACATCGTACTGATGGACCCTGAGGAGGAACGGTTGGCTAATCTTGAGTCCAATTTTGACCTCATGACCGTGGCAGCACGTCCTACGTCGATAGGAAGTCTCAAGGAGGCCGGCACGGCAGATGCAGATCTATTCGTAGCCGTGACACCTGAAGAAAGCATTAATATCACTTCGTGTATCTTGGCTCATTCGTTGGGTGCGAAGAAAACGGTGGCCCGCATCGACAACTACGAGTACCTGCAACCCAAGAATAAAGAGTTCTTTAAAACTCTTGGTGTGGACTCGCTCATCTATCCGGAGATGCTTGCTGCCAAGGAGATTGCCGACGGACTGCACCTGAGCTGGATTCGCCAATGGTGGGAGTTCAATGGAGGAGCTCTTGTTATGTTGGGGGTCAAATTACGTGAGAATGCACTCATATTGGATACTCCCATCAGTCAGATCAATAAGGAACAACCCTATCATATCGTTACCATCAAGCGCTTGGGAGAGACCATCATTCCCAGCGGTGCCGATGTGTTGCGTGCTGGCGACATCGTCTACTTCATGACCTCGAAGCGGGCTCTCCCCTACATCCGCAAGATTACAGGTAAGGAGGACCATGAGACCATCCGCAACGTCATCATTATGGGAGGAAGCCGCATCGCCATGCGTGCTACGCAACTCGTGAGCAACGATATGAGCGTAAAGGTCATTGATAGCGACATAAATCGCTGTCACTGGCTCACCGATCAGGTGGACGATAGTGTTATGATTATCAATGGTGATGGACGAGACTATAAGTTGCTCGAAGAGGAGGGTATCTGCGAAGCCGATGCCTTTGTGGCCCTCACCGATAACTCAGAGACTAACATTCTGGCCTGCTTGTCGGCCAAGCGAATGGGAGTATTCAAGACCATTGCTGAGGTGGAGAATATCGACTATATCGGCATGGCGGAGAGCCTCGACATAGGCGCCGTCATCAACAAGAAGAAGATTGCCGCAAGTTACATCTACCAACTGCTGCTTGATGCCGACGTAGAGAATGTAAAGTGCCTTACATTCGCTAATGCCGACGTGGCTGAGTTTGTGGTCAAGGAGGGATCACGCGTGACACGAGGAATAGTCAAGGAATTGCCTTTACCCAAAGGAGTCACCATCGGCGGACTGGTGCGCGGTGATGAAGGTATACTTGTGACGGGTGATACGCTCATACAACCTGGCGACCATGTTGTGGTATTCTGCCTCTCATCTATGATCAAGCGTATAGAGAAATTCTTTAATTGAGGATTAAGTTCAGCAGCATACTGCAGCCTTGCTAAAACAAAGAACGCCGACGTTATTAACGTTGGCGTTCTTCTGTAATATCCAGGTATGTCTTGTGTTACTCTTTGGGCAATGTCTTGTGTAATAAGATGCAACCGAGTACGGCTGAGATGACCGAACCTACGAGCACTCCCATCTTGGCTTGAGAGAGCAATGCATCACCGTCAGCACCGAGACCAGCATAGGAGAGGTCGGCAATGAACATCGATACGGTGAAGCCGATGCCACATACCATACAGATACTAGCAAACGATGACCACGAAGCGCCTGAGGGCAATGACACGATACGGAGGCGTATGGCGAGCCAAGAGAAGCTGAAGACACCGGCGAACTTACCCACTATGAGGCCCAACATCACTGCCAAGCTTACCCCCGAGAATACGTCGTCCAATCCCACTCCCGAGAGGATGATTCCTGCATTGGCGAAGGCGAAGAGGGGCACGACAATATAGTTGATGAGCGTATGGAGATTGTCCTCAAGGTCCTGCAAGGGGCTAATCATCTTGTCGGCTGCCGACTCGATGCTCTTGAGCGTATGTATCTGCTCATTGGTGAGAACGATGGTATTGTGCAATTCGTCGACTTCGATGACTGGAAACTCGCCCACATTGTTACGTATCCGCTCGAGATAGTATCCCGTACCATTCTTCAGGGTGGCGGGGACAAAGAAGGCAACGATGACACCCGCAATCGTGGCGTGGATACCTGAGTTGAGCATGACATACCATAGTACCACACCCACGGAGACATAGAATGCCTTGGAGCGTATCTTGGTAAGGTTACCAAAGCACAACACGCCTACGCATAAGGCTGAGAGCCCGAGGTAGAGAAGGTTGACGTCTGATGAGTAGAAGAGGGCGATGACGATGATGCCACCCAAGTCGTCGGCCACAGCCAAGGCCGCAAGGAACATCTTGAGACCTATGGGTACGCGCGACTTGAATACGGAGAGGATACCCAATGAAAAGGCTATGTCAGTAGCCATGGGGATGGCCATACCACGTTGCATGGCAGCATCGGCAGGGCAGACCAAACTGAAGATGAGCACGGGTACCAACATACCTCCACAGGCACCGATGATGGGGAGTAGGGCCTTGTCCATGGAGGAGAGTTCGCCCACCTTGATCTCACGCTTGATCTCAAGTCCTACGGAGAGGAAGAAGATGGCCATGAGGAAATCGTTGATCATCTGACCCAGTGTGATGGGGTGGCCTCCATGGCTGAAGAAATTGAAATCTCCCACCGAAAGGCTTACGGGATTCTGCCAAAGGGCAAAGTACCAGTCTTTGATGGCTGGGATGTTGGCACATACTAACGCAAGCACGGTGAAGAATATCAGCACCACGCTAGAGTTGACGTGCATCTTAAGCTTACTCTTAAAACTGTAGTTCATGACGTCGAGTATATGAATGATTGATTATAAATGCTTTGTGGAAAACTAAAAGGCAAAAATCATCGGGAGAGCGAATATCATCACTACACCCATGAGTATCTGTAAAGGAAGTCCCACCTTGATGAAATCCATGAAGGTATACTGGCCTGCGGGTAACACCAAGGCATTGGGTGGGGTAGAGAAGGGCGATGCGAAGCACATCGATGCGGCTACGGTGACGGCAAAGAGGAAGGGGATGGGGCTTACGTCTATGCCCACAGCACATTGCAGGGCGATGGGGGCCATGAGCACGGCCGTCACGGTATTACTGATGAAGATGGTCATCAACGAAGTGGCAAAGTATACTGCTGCCAAGACGACGTAGGGACTGCTGTTCCCGAAAGTGTCAACGATAAAGTTGGCAATGCTGTTTGAAGCACCCGTCTCTTCGAGTGCCGTGGACATGGGTAGCATGGCGGCAAAGAGTACGATGGTTTGCCAGTTGATGGTCTTGTAGGCAGCCTCAACACTACGCACACACCCCGTGATAACCATTAGTACCGCAGCCAGGAGCACTGCCGTGACGGGTGCCACAGGGATAGAGTCGATACACATCATCACAATCATAGCTGCCATGATAAGTGCTGCTACAGGAGCCTTATAGTCAAGGGTTACCTTGGCAGCCTCTTGCAGAGGTTCTCCCAGTACCACCCAGTTGCTCGACTCTTCGCGCAGGCGGGCGATATCTTTCCATGTACCTTGTACGAGGAGTACATCCGACTCGTGTATTTTCTCGTCACCCAAGTTGTGAAGCAAGTATTGGCCAGCGCGGCGAATACCGAGTACGTTGATGTTGAACTTATTGCGTAGGCTGACTCCGGAGATCTTACGTCCCGTCATCGATGATGAGGGCATGATGAGGATTTCGGCTATGCCGATGTCGTAGAAGTCGAGTGATGCATTGGACGAACTGCCCTCTATCTCGTCGGTATGGTTGTCGATGAGGCGCAGGGCATAGTCTTCGGTCAACTGCTGCACCTGCTCTATCTCGCCCGAGAGGTAGAGTACGTCGCCCTTCTGGAGCATCAGTGTGGGCGATGCCAACTGTTGGTTTACCGTGCGCACGAACTTGTTGTGCCCGGTACTGCGGCGCAACTCGATGACATTGATGCCATAGAGCCTGTGTATATCGAGGTCGATGATGGTGTTGCCTATTACTTTGGACTCCTCGGTGATATATACACGGAAGAGATTTTCGGCTAATCCATATTCCTTGACGAGTTCGTTAAGTGTTTTGCCTCCTGGCTTATTGCTCTTCTCGCTTGATTTCGGTGTGAGGAACATCTTGGTAAGGGGCATGAGTACCAATATTCCCACCACCAGCGTGATAAGACCTACTGGTAGAAAAGTGAAGAATCCGATATCCTGTACCGATTCTGCAATGATGTGATTGGCCTTGGCATTGGCGAGTGTCTCTTGAATGATAAGGTTGGGAGGTGTACCGATGAGAGTCATCATACCACCCATACTACTGGCAAAGGCCAACGGCATGAGCAAGCGGCGTGATGAGGTGCCTGCATAGGCTGCCATACTCACCACGATGGGCAACATCAGCGCTACGGTGCCTGTGTTGCTGACAAATCCGCCAATCATTGCCGTTACGAGCATCACTAACAGGAACAGGCGTGTTTCACTCGTTCCGGCAAGCTTGATTACTTGTCCGCCAATCATCTTGGCTAGACCTGTCTGGAAAATACCACCACCTACGATGAAGAGGCCTACCATCATGATGACCGTTGTATTGGAGAAACCTGCCAATGCCTGGCTGGGGGTCAATATTTGGAAGAGTAGCAGGGCTAACAAAGCGCATAGTGCCACCAAGTCGGACCTTACCTTGCCGCTTACGAAGAGGGTAGCTGAAATCAAAAGAATGATTAATGTCGTTGCCATTTCTTTACAAAACTGTCTTGATGAAGCGAATGATTCTATCTCTTTTCCCAAAACGATACGGTAAACATCAGCAAGATGGTGAAGAGTTCCAGTCGGCCGATGAGCATGAGCAGTGTGCTTAGCCATTTGGCTGCATCGGGTAGGGCGCTCCACGAGTAGGCAGGTCCCAGTGTGCCAAGGGCTGGCCCAATGTTGCCCACGCAGCTGACCGAGATGCTATAGCCCTCTACGAAGTCGAGTCCCAGCACCATGAATACAAACCAGCCCAGGAATATGAGTAGGAAATAGAGGCAGGTGAAGGTCAGCACGGTTGCTCGTGTGCTTTGGCTGATGGGATTGCCATCCATACGTACGGGTATCACTGCATTGGGGTGCAATATGCGGCGGAACTCTCCTTGTATGCTCTTTGCCAGGATAGCTACACGGCCACATTTCATGGCTCCTGTTGACGAACCGCTACAAGCACCGAAGAACATGATGAAGCTCAGTAGCATCCATAGGTATGGAGGCCATAGCATATAGTTGTCCGTCGCAAATCCTGTGGTAGTCTGTAGTGACACCACTTGGAAGAGCGACACGCGCAATGCCTTTTCTACTCCTATGCCACTACCCTGTGCCAACAGGCCCAGTGTGATGATGAGCGTGAAGGCCAATGCTGTGAAGAGGTATACGCGGAACTCAGTGTTGTTATACAACTCACGAACCTTACCCTTGAACAGTAGCAGGAAGAGTAGCGTATAGTTGATGCCGCTGAGGAACATGAAGAGGGTGATGACGTACTCAATCTGTGCCGAGTCGAAGGCTCCTATGCTGCCTTGCCGTGTCGAGAATCCGCTCGTGGCAATAGTCGTGAGTGCATGGTTTACCGCATCAAACCACCCCATGCCGCAGGCCTTGAGCGAGATGGCACATGCCACTGTGAGGATCATGTAGATGCTGAATATCCATCGCGACCCCACCGAAACGCGGGAGTGCACCTTGCGTTGGCTCACTCCTGTGGCCTCGGCTGCGAAGAGCTGCATCTTGTCGACACCGAACATGGGTAGGATGGCCACCGTGAAGAATACGATACCCAGTCCTCCGAGCCATTGTGTGAGGCTTCGCCATAGGAGCAGTGCATGGGGCTGCTCCTCTATGTTGTCGAGGATGGATGCTCCTGTGGTGGTGAAGCCGGACATCGATTCGAAGAATGCATCGGTGAAGCTCGGGATGTGTCCGCCCAGCCAATAGGGCAGGCTGCCAAAGAACCCGAATGCTATCCAGCATATGGTGATGGTGATATAGCTGTCGCGACGCGAGAATTCGGTCTTGCATCCCTTGCTGATGACGCAGCACCATAGTCCTACAAAGGTGGTAGTCAGTGCTGATGCGAGAAATCCAAAAAAGTCATTACCTTCCAGGAATGGCGAAGCTATGCCAAAGAGGAAGAAGATGCCAGCCAGCAGCAATAACAGCGAGCCGATGATACGTAATATGTTCTTAAGATGAATCAAAGGTCTTTCAATGATTTTAAGTTTCTCAAGAATCGCAGCTTATGACCTATAATGAGATGGTCAGCAGGTAGATGACCACTGCAGGTATGCTGAGCAGCATGCTGTCCAGTCGGTCGAGTATGCCTCCGTGTCCTGGTAGTATATGTCCTGAATCCTTGATACCCAGATGTCGCTTCATCATCGATTCTGTGAGGTCGCCAAAGGTGCCGAACACCACTACTACGAGTGCCATACCTATCCATTGCCATAGGCTCATGAAGCCGAAGAAGTGCTCCACGGCAAAGGCGCTGGCCACGGTGAGTAGTGCTCCACCGATGGAGCCTTCCCATGATTTCTTGGGTGAGATGCGGGGAAACAGCTTGTGCTTGCCTAAGGTGACACCGCTGAGGTAGGCCCCCGTGTCGTTAATCCAAATGAAGATGTATATGCTCAAGGGGATTGCATAGAAGTCAGCCCTGTCGCTGTAGCACTCGAATTGGGTGTGTGCCAATACGCTGATGAGCGACAAGGGGAGCACCACATACATTTGGCTCAGCATGATGACCCCTAAGTTGGCGATGGGGTTGGGATGGTTGCCATACAGCTCCTTGATGTAGCAGTACATGAGGAACGCGAGATAGGGGACAAAGAGGCTGAGGGCCTCGCCCTGTGTGCAGCTATTGAGCCAGAAGGCGAAGAAGAGGTAGCAGCTGCTCATGATGACGATGGGGCGGCTTACCGATACCTCTCCTTTTTGTGATACGATGCGGATAAACTCGTTGACTGCCAATGCCGTGAACAGCATGAACAGCCCTGCGAGGCTGAGGGGACTGAGATATGTGCATAATACCTGTACGACTACGATGCCTATGGCTGTCAGTGTACGAACGAGGAAGTTCTTCATATTGTGCTGTGTTGTGTGTGTATTCGTGTCTTATGATTTCTCTTCACTGTCTCTCTGTTCGAAGTCGAATCCCTCGAAGAGCCCCTCGGCCTTGTGCTTGCGATGACGCTCGCTCTTGGGCTTGGCGGGCTGTGAGTAGTCGGGGGCCTCGGTCATCGTGGGAGCTTCGGCGGGAGCGTCCTGAGCGGCAGGTGCCTCCACAGGCTCTCCAGCCTCAGTTGGTTCTGCGACCTCCGTAGGCACTGAAGACTTCAAGTCCTCTGAGAACTCAGTATTTTCGGCTTCCTTCGGGTTCTTGAAGCTGTCTCCTGTCTCGGTGGGTTCGAGTATCTCCTCGCTGCGCGATGCCCAGGGGCGCCTGCCGAATATCTTCTCGGCATCCTCGGCAAAGATGACCTCACGCTCCATGAGCAGAGCAGCGAGTTGGTGATGTCCCTCCTTGTACTGCTGCAGCATGCGCTTGGCGCGTTCGTACTGCTCGGCAATGAGTGCTTTCACCTCGTTGTCGATGAGTTCGGCGGTCTTCTCGCTATAGGGTTTCTGCCACTGCTCCTGACTGTTGTAGTAGCAGATGTTGGGCAGTTTGTCTCCCATACCGGCGTAGGCAATCATGCCGTAGGCTTGCTTGGTTACGCGTTCGAGGTCGTTCATCGCTCCGGTCGAAATGTGTCCGGTGAAGAGTTCCTCTGCTGCACGTCCACCGAGGATGGCGCACATCTCGTCGAGCATCTGCTCCTTGGTGGTGATCTGTCGCTCCTCGGGCAGGTACCATGCAGCGCCGAGGGCTTGTCCGCGCGGCACGATGGTCACCTTGATGAGCGGGTTGGCATATTGGAGGTGCCATGAGAGGGTGGCGTGTCCTGCCTCGTGGAGGGCGATGGTGCGCTTCTCTTCGGCCGTGAGTACCTTGGTCTTCTTCTCGAGTCCGCCGATGATGCGGTCTACGGCAGCCAGGAAGTCCTCCTTCTCGACCTTTTTCTTGTTGTGCCGTGCCGCGATGAGGGCTGCCTCGTTACATACGTTGGCGATGTCGGCACCCGAGAATCCGGGTGTCTGGCGGGCCAGGAGGTCGATGTCGACGGACTTGTCGAGCTTGAGGGGCTTGAGGTGTACTCCGAACACCTCCTTGCGCTCGTTGAGGTCGGGGAGGTCGACGTGTATCTGTCGGTCGAAGCGTCCGGCACGGAGCAATGCCTTGTCGAGGATGTCGACGCGGTTGGTGGCTGCGAGGATGATGACGCCCGAGTTGGTGCCGAAGCCGTCCATCTCGGTGAGCAACTGGTTGAGTGTGTTCTCGCGCTCGTCGTTGCCGCCCATGGCGGGGTTCTTGCCACGGGCACGGCCTATGGCGTCAATCTCGTCGATGAAGATGATGCAGGGGGCCTTCTCCTTGGCTTGTCGGAAGAGGTCGCGTACGCGCGAGGCTCCCACACCGACGAACATCTCCACGAAGTCTGATCCCGAGAGCGAGAAGAAGGGTACGTCGGCTTCGCCTGCTACGGCCTTGGCCAATAGGGTCTTACCTGTTCCGGGAGGGCCTACGAGGAGGGCTCCCTTGGGTATCTTGCCACCGAGCTCGGTGTATTTTTCGGGTTTCTTGAGGAACTCCACGATCTCCTGTACCTCTTGCTTGGCTTCGGCCTGTCCGGCTACGTCCTTGAAGGTGATGCGTGTGCCTTCGCCCTTCTCGAAGAGTTGGGCTTTCGACTTGCCTACGTTGAACACTCCACCAGGGCCTCCGGCACTGCCTCCACCCATGCGGCGCATGATGAACATCCATATGCCGATGATGGCGATGAAGGGGAAGATGTTCCAGAAGATGTTGCTCAGCGTGTTGTCGGTCTTCTTATAGTCGAGCTTGCCGTTGAAGGTGCCCTCCTTGCTCTGCTCGTCAAGGAAGCGGTCGAGCGACTCTACCGAGCCTGCTTCGAGAAACAGCACTACGGACTGCCCCTCCTTCACGCCTGCTTGTCCGAAGATGTGTACAGCTGAGTCGGGGATGATGGTCAGCTCCACCTTATTGTTGTCGTAGGCTACCACCTTTTCGGCATATCCTTTGCTGACATATTCCTTGAACTCCGAGTAGGAAATCTGTTTGGTGAGTCCCTTCGGGTCGTCGCCATTCTGGAAGTAGAGGAATACCAGTGCTACGGCGATGAGTCCATAAATCCACGAGAGGCTGAACTTGGGACCCTTCCTCTGTCCTTGCGGCAAGGAGGGTCTTCCTCCGGTGAAGGGGTTCTGTTGTTGGTTGCTCATTGCTATGTCTTTTTAGTCAAGGTTAGGAATTTCGGTCAACTGTGCATCGGCCCACAGGTTCTCGAGGTTGTAGAAGTCACGCTCCTCGGGTACGAAGATGTGTACTAGCACATCGCTGTAGTCCATGGCCACCCATCGTGCCACGCGCATGCCCTCTACGGCGATAGGCTTCTCGCCGGCGTGGATGCGCACGTAGTCGCTCACCGAGTCGGCGATGGCTGCCACTTGGGTCGGGGTGTTACCCTCACAGATAACAAAATACTTGCACACAGTGTTGTCTGTGCCCGTGAGGTCTGCCACTACGATGTCTTTACCTTTCTTTTCCTGAATTCCTTCGACTATTCTTTTTACCAAATCTTTCGTTTCGTTCATGTATATAAATCTGTTTTGTCTTACTAATAATGTTATTAACGTGCAAAGGTACGAGGTTTTTTTGATAACCAAGGCTTCCGACCATGCAAAAATAACAGAATAGGTGCAAAAAAGGTTAAAGGCCCTACGCATGGACTTTGATGAGACGGTATATCCTCTCTTGTCGTTGCCATCCCTGATAGGGCTCGTGATATGGATGCGGAAGAGAAGGTGACAGCAGTCTGTAGAGTACGACAAAGGCCTCCACACACGGCGTGTGGAGGCCTTTCTTCGTATTTCTGCAAGCCCCCTCTATGGGCCGACGCGAACCGAGCGTCGGTTGCGACGAAGGAAGATTTATCTTCCCAGAGGAGGGGGAGGCTCTATTAGTAGATACCCTGTGCGAGCATGGCGTTGGCCACCTTCATGAAGCCAGAGATGTTGGCTCCCTTGACGTAGTTGATGTAGCCGTCGGGCTGCTTGCCATACTTCACGCATTGCTCGTGGATAGAGTACATGATGTACTGCAACTTCTTGTCCACCTCGGCAGCGCTCCATGAGATGTGACAGGCGTTCTGGCTCATCTCGAGTCCGCTGGTAGCCACACCACCCGCGTTCACAGCCTTACCGGGAGCGTAGAGCATCTTGTTCTCCACGAAGAGTTCGATGGCCTCGGGGGTACAACCCATGTTGGAGATCTCGCCCACGCAGATGACACCGTTGTCGATGATGCGCTGTGCATCCTCGCCATTGAGCTCGTTCTGTGTGGCGCAGGTGAGGCAGATGTCCACCTTCTGCTCCCACGGACGACGGCCAGGGTAGAAGGTTGCCTCGGGGTATTTCGTTGCGTAGGGCTCTACGATATCGTCGCCCGAGTCGCGCAGCTCAAGCATATAGTCAATCTTCTCACCGCTGATGCCGGTGGGGTCGTATACGTATCCGTCGGGGCCGCTGATGGTCACCACCTTGGCACCCAGCTCAGTAGCCTTGAGGGCTGCGCCCCATGCCACGTTACCGAATCCGCTGATGGCTACGGTCTTGCCGCTGATGTCGAGGCCGCGTGTGGCGAGCATCTGGCTCACGAAGTAGAGACCGCCGAAGCCTGTTGCCTCGGGACGGATGAGCGAGCCGCCGAAGTCGAGACCCTTACCGGTCAACACACCGGTACACTCGCGGGTGAGTTTCTTGTACATACCCATGAGGTAGCCCACCTCGCGTCCACCCACGCCGATGTCGCCTGCAGGCACGTCGGTGTCGGGACCCAGGTTGTGCCACAGCTCGGTCATGTAGGCCTGGCAGAAGCGCATGATCTCGTTCTGGCTCTTGCCACGGGGCGAGAAGTCCGAACCACCCTTACCGCCACCCATGGGGAGCGATGTAAGGGCATTCTTGAAGGTCTGTTCGAAACCGAGGAACTTCAGGATGCTCAGGTTTACCGATGCATGGAATCGGAGACCGCCCTTGTACGGGCCGTTGGCATTATTATATTGTACGCGATAGCCGAGGTTGGTCTGCACTTCGCCTTTGTCATCAACCCATGTCACACGGAAGGTGATGATACGGTCGGGCTCTACCATGCGCTCAATAATTTTAGCTTTCTCAAACTCTGGGTGTTGGTAATACACCTCTTCTACAGAGTGTAGAACTTCGGTCACTGCCTGGATATACTCCGGCTCGTTCGGGTGCTTGCGTTCAAGATCTTGAATGATTTCATTAATCTTCATAACACTGCAAATTAAGAATTGTAATAATATATAAATGCGATTTGTATCGCTTTCTCGATGCAAATATAACGTGTTTTTTGAGATAAAAACTATTTCGTCCTCTTTTTTTGTTAATCTTTGGTGGAAATGCCAAAGAAGTATTACCTTTATACCAAAATTATAGAGTAAATAAACATCGCAATATGATAATTCCCTTTCGTCCTGTAACGGCATCTGATGCAGATTTGTTGCGCTCCTTTACTATAGAGGGTAAGTGTATGAACTGTGACTTGAACGTAACCAATATCTGCAGTTGGCAATTCCTCTACCACACGGAGTGGGCCGTGGTGGATGGCTTCCTCGTGCTGCGCTTCATGGAGAGCGGGCACGTGACCTATATGAAGCCCATCGGTAAGGGCGACCTGCGCCCTGTGCTCCATCGACTGATGGCCGACGCCCGCAGCCTGGGCGACACGCTAAGGGTAGCCTGCGTGTGCCCTTGTGCCCAAGCCTTGATGGAGGAGTCGATGCCTGGAGCATTTACTTACACTATTAATAAGGATAAGTCGGATTATCTTTACTTGCGCGATAAATTAGTGACACTCTCGGGTAAGAAGCTGCAGCCCAAGCGCAACCAAGTCGGATCGTAGCCATGTCGTTCTGTGAGCCAAGGAGTTGTGTGTGAATGTTGTCTTCCTAAGACCGCTT
>JAZOPX010000186.1:0-6214 GCA_045655845.1 Bacteroidaceae bacterium | reverse complement strand
AAATCGTCCTCGATGATGTGACCCTCCAGTTGGGGAAAGTTCTCACGGAGGTAGGCGACAGACTCATAGTCTATCTCCACCACATCGACGGTACGTTCTTTGGTGATGAGGTATTGGGTGAGCACACCCATACCGGGGCCCACCTCAAGGATGGGTAGTGAGGGATGCTTGTCGACAGTGTCTGCTATGGCCTTCGCTATGGAGAGGTCCTTCAGAAAGTGCTGTCCCAGAAACTTTTTGGGCTTTACCTGTTTCATTGCGTTTATAACTGTCGTCCATATAAATGGTTAATAGTCTCTATATCTACGCAAAGGTAAACAAATCTTTTGGAAAATAAGCAAAGTGTCGTGTGGTTTTTCTGCAATCAATACAACAAATCGCGCATCACGGCATCGCTTACGAGGATGCTTTCGGGGGTGAGGTGCAGGCGGTTGTCGGCGGTGTGGATGAGTTGCCCTCGCTCGATATAGGGGGCAGCGCAGCGTAGGCAGTGGGTGTGGTATCGTTCGCCAAAGTCGGCTTTTAGCCCCGTGAGGTCGATGCCGCGTGCGGTGCGCAGTTCGGTGATGATGCGCTCGTCGTACCGCTCATCGGTGGTGAGGTGCTCTACCTCGTGGGGTACATCCTCTTCGTGGGGTGTGGCGATGTAGTCGGTCAGGCTGCTGAGGTTCCAGCGGCGGTTGTTCCCATCATAAGAGTGGGCACCGGGGCCTATACCTATATACTTTATTCCATGCCAGTAGCTGCTATTGTGGCGGGAGTGGTAGCCGGGGAGGGCAAAGTTGGATATCTCGTAATGCTCATAGCCGGCAGCGAGGAGTTTTTCTCTCAGGAGCTCGAACGAGCGTACGCTCTGCTCCTCGTCGATGGGGGCTACGAGCCCCTGCTCCTGCATACGCCACAGGCGGGTACCCTCTTCGTAGGTGAGGTGGTAGGCCGAGATGTGCTTCACACCGAGTGCGATGGCTTGGTCGAGGCTGTATGCCCAGTCGTCAAGTGTCTCTCCAGGCAGTCCGTAGATGAGGTCGATGCTGATGTTGGTGAGTCCTGCTTGTTGCAAGCGGTGCACGGCATCGATGGCCTCCTTTGCCGTATGGCGACGCCCTACGAAGCGCAGCGTACGGTCGTGGAAGGATTGTATGCCTAAGCTCACACGGTTGATGGGTAGGGTGCGCAACCCCTGTATGTACTCTTCGGTGAGGTCATCGGGGTTGGCTTCCAAAGTAGCCTCCCCTAATAAAGTTGCTGAAGCAACACTCCTCGGGGAAGATAAATCTTCCTTCGTCGCAACCGACGCATCTTTCGCGTCGGCCCAAGGAGGGGTAACTATGGAGGGTAGATCCATCCAATTCGCCTCGGAGATATTTAAGCCTTCAGATAAATCGGAGTCACCCCTCCTTGGGCCGACGCGAAAGAGCGTCGGTTGCGACGACGAGAACTTCAGTTCTCCCAAGGAGTCTCGCTTGCGAGTTCTCAGGGGGAAGGCCTCCAATATTCTCCTCAACTCCTCGATGGTCAATGTCGACGGGGTGCCACCACCGAAGTAAATGGTCTTGATGGGTTCGCCTTGTAGCTCGTGCAGACGTAGTCGTAACTCACGGCATACCGTATCGACGTATGCCTCGCGATGGGCGAGCAGGGTAGTAGAGTAGAAGTCGCAGTAGGCGCATCTGCTCTGGCAGAAGGGGACGTGTATATAGATGCCCGCCATCGGGGAAATGGGAATTTTTATTTCTGGAGGTGGCTCTCCTCACCTTTCAGTGTGGGCAGGCTGATGTGGAACTTCACTGCCAATACACGAGTGAGGAACACGCACACACCACAGACAATCTGTGTGGTGATCGATTCGCAACCCAGTTTCCCGCAAACCCAATACACCAATCCGCCCATCACGCAGGCCATGGCGTAGATATCCTTGCGGAAGACAAGCGGTATCTCATTGATGAACACATCGCGTAGCACACCTCCGGCAGCACCTGTGAAGGTACCCATGATGGTTGCCACCCAGAGGGGGAATCCCGCATCGAGCGTCTTCTGTATACCTACCACGGCGAAGAGGGCCAGTCCGATGGCGTCGAAGATGAAGAACGTGTTGTCCATCCTCACCAGGTACTTGCTGAATATCATCACCCACAATAGCGCCAGTGCGGTGATGATGAGGTAGATGCTGTTGTTCATCCAGAAGGGGGTGACGTCGAGCAGGAGGTCGCGGATGGTACCACCGCCGATAGCGGTGACCAGACCTACCACGAAGGCTCCGAAGAGGTCAAACTGCTTGGCCGAAGCCAGACGGATACCAGAGATGGCAAAGGCAAATGTACCGAAGAATTCGATGATGTCAACGAAAGAAATTTGCATCATGTAATGCTTGGTAGCCAGGGCGAATGTCTTGAAGCACTCGATAAGGTCTATAAACGAAATCTGCATCATATGTTGTACGTTGTTTTTCTTGTGTTTCTAAAGAGCGCACAAAAGTAGTGATTTATTTGATATAATGCCACATTTGCTGTCAAATAAATCTCTTCTCTCATGCCCATGCGGTGTGGTTTATTCCTCCGTCCAGATGCGCCAGGCCGCTTTGGCCTGTCCGATGAGCATCTCCATGCCGTTGCAGGTAGTGGCACCTCTCTCTTCGCCACGTTTGAGGAATTGTGTTTTCTCGGGGTTGTAGATGACATCGTAGAGCAGGTGTCTGCAACCTATCTGAGTATAGTCGAGCGGAGGGCATTCGTCTGTGTGGGGGTGCATGCCCAGAGGAGTCGTGTTCACGATGACCGTATATCGCTCCATGATCTCTGGTGTGAGTTCGTCATAGGTGATGATGCCCTGGCGAGCGCTGCGCGACACGTGTTGCGTCTCCAGTCCCAGCCCTCGCAGTGCATAATCCACCGCCTTGGAGGCTCCTCCGGTGCCTAAGATGAGGGCGTGGGTGTGGTGAGGCCTGAGGAGTGGGCGTATAGAGTCAGCAAATCCGATGTGGTCGGTGTTGTATCCCTTGAGGACGCTTCTTCCATCTCGATGCTCTATCTTCACCACGTTTACGGCTCCTATCTCGCTGGCCGCCCCATCCAGTTCGTCGAGGTAGGCAAACACCTGCTGCTTGTAGGGTATGGTGACGTTGAATCCCTTCAGCGCCGCCTCTTCCCTCAGCACCTCGGTGAGAGCCTCTATGTGAGGCAGCTCAAAGTTCTTGTACTCGGCGTCGATGCCTTCGCATTTGAAATAATCGGTAAAATATCCTCTCGAGAACGAGTGCCCGAGGGGGTACCCTATGAGTCCGTAGGTGTCCATTGGTGGTGTCTGTTGCTTCTCTTTATTTGCAAACTTACGCATTATTTCCCAATTAAACAATAAAATATGTTATTAGCCCCGCTATCTCGTCATTAAAATTTCGCTATCTTGCAAATTTTCATTATCTTTGCCCACTGAGAAGTTAAAGACAGTCAATTAACAACCTAATACTAACCAAAACGATTATGACAAAACGATTCTTTTCACTTGCACTCGCGGGCCTTGTAGCTTTCGGTGCATTCGCGCAAAACGAGGAGGGTTTCGTATTCACTACCGTGAAGGAAAACCCCATCACCTCTATCAAGAACCAGAACCGCGCCGGTACCTGCTGGTGCTATTCGAGCCTCTCGTTCATCGAGTCAGAGTTGCTCCGTATGAACAAGGGCGAGTACGATTTCTCTGAGATGTACATCGTACACAACACCTATCTCGACCGTGCCGACAAGGCCGTTCGTACCCATGGTGATATCTCATTCTCACAGGGTGGCTCATTCTACGATGTTATCTACGGTATGGAGAAGTTCGGTCTCGTTCCCGAGGAGGAGATGCGTCCCGGTGTGATGTATGGTGAGACCTTGAGCAACCACAACGAGCTCTCAGCCGTTAGCGATGCAGTCGTAGCCGCTATTGCCAAGGGTAAGCACAGCAAGCTCCAGAGCGACAGCGAGGGCAACATGCTGTGGAAGAAGGCTATCGAGGCCATCCACGACATCTACCTCGGTGTACGTCCCGAGAAGTTCACCTACAATGGCAAGGAGTACACTCCCAAGTCATTCTACGAGTCTACAGGCCTCAAAGCCTCTGACTACATCTCATTGACCTCTTACACTCACCATCCCTTCTACTCTTCATTTGTTCTTGAGATTCAGGACAACTGGCGTTGGGCTCAGTCATACAACCTTCCCATCGATGAGTTCATGGAGGTGTTCGACCATGCCATCATGGAAGGTTACACCATCGCATGGGGTTCTGACGTGAGCGAGGCAGGTTTCTCACGCAACGGTGTAGCTACCATGCCCGACAAGACCAAGAGTGCCGACCTCGAGGGTTCTGATATGGCACGTTGGCTCAAGTTGAGCGAGGAGGAGAAGAAGAATACTCCCAAACCCTCAACTGAGAAGTGGTGCACACAGGAGGAGCGTCAGTTGGCTTACAACAACTGGGAGACCACCGACGACCACGGCATGCAGATCTACGGTATCGCGAAGGACCAGAACGGTGCAGAGTACTACATGGTGAAGAACTCATGGGGCGAGGCTGGTACCTACAAGGGTATTTGGTATGCTTCAAAGGCATTTGCTCGTTACAAGACCATGAACATCGTGGTTCACAAGAACGCTATCCCTAAGGATATCCGCAAGAAGCTTGGTATCAAGTAATCGATACTCCTTATTGTATATATAGCGGCGCAGTTCTCTGTGCCGCTATTTTTATTTGGGGTTTGGTGTGTGGAGTTCCACTGCGCGAGCAAAGCTATTATTATCAACATGAATCTAAACAGAACTTAAACTGTTTCTTTTCTCACGGAGTGATTGCAAGCATCCCGGAGGCCAGCAAGATTCGTGCCAGTGCCGACGCGGAGCATTAGCGTCGGTTGCCTTTGGCCCCTACGGGCGGCGAACGTTGTTTGCGACGACGAGAACTTTAGTTCTCCAAAGGAGTCTAAAGTGCACTTAAACTCTCACAGCGAGCGCAACCGAAACTCAACGTTGTTAAGGGCGTAGCGACTTGCAAAGTCTGTGTAGTTCAGTCTAAATTCGTGTTGAGAAATTGAAAGTCTGTGTATTCCTGTGATTTCTGTGTGCAAAAAAACGCGATGGTGTCATTCTGAGCGTAGCGAAGGGTCTCGCATGGGCTCACGTAATAGTAGCAATGACTAGTCCCTGCGCGAGATTTTTCGCTATGCTCAAAATGACATATTGCCATCGAAAAAAAGAAACTAAAAACTTTGCCACGTCAAATAAAAGCTGTAATTTTGCAGCCGATTAGTCCGAAGGGGTATGAAAAAGCGGTTGCAGTGGTTGCGACACACCTCCCGGAAAACTTTTTAAAGTTTTATTTTAATGTACGCAATTGTAGAAATTAACGGACAGCAGTTCAAGGCCGAGGCAGGCAAGAAGTTGTTTGTTCACCACATTCAAAACGTTGAGAATGGTGCAACGGTTGAATTCGAGAAGGTTCTCTTGGTAGAGAAGGATGGTGCTATCACCGTAGGTCTTCCCACTGTAGAGGGCGCAAAGGTAGTAGCTGAGGTAAAGAGCGAGCTCGTTAAGGGTGAGAAGGTCCTCGTCTTCCACAAGAAGAGAAGAAAAGGCTATCGCAAGTTGAACGGTCACCGTCAGCAGTTCTCTGAGATTGTAATTAAAGAAGTTATTGCTTAACCCTTAAAAACATTTTGAATCATGGCACATAAAAAAGGTGTAGGTAGTTCTAAGAACGGTCGCGAATCAGCAAGTAAGCGACTCGGTGTAAAGATCTTCGGTGGTCAGGTTTGTAAGGCTGGCAACATCATCGTACGTCAGAGAGGTACAGTTCACCATCCCGGTGAGAACATGGGTATGGGTTCTGACCACACCCTCTACGCACTCGTTGACGGTACTGTACAGTTCCGCAAGGGCCGTAACGACAAGAGCTTCGTTTCGGTTATCCCCGCTGAGGCATAATCGTATCGTTACGAACGAGATTACAATAGAGGCTTACGCACAGCGTAGGCCTCTATTTTTGTTTAGTGTGTAGAGTTTGATGTTTAGAGTGTAGTGTTATAGGGCGGGGTTCACCTGCCTTTAGTCTTTAGTTCTTAGCCGTTAGGCCAAGGACGACAGCCAAAGTTCAACAACAAAGTTGTTAACGGACAGCATACAATAGTCTGACCATTCGGATTGTCATCCTGACGACTATAAGGAGGAAGGATCCCGCGCTTCGC
>JAZOPX010000185.1:0-3720 GCA_045655845.1 Bacteroidaceae bacterium | reverse complement strand
CGTCATAATTATACTAAACCGCAAAACTTTGCGTTATTCCTCAAGATGTACATCAAAAGAAGCATACTGGCACTCGTGGCCGTGCTCCTTGCCGTGACGGCACGGGCACAGTTTGACACGCACTTCACGCACTACTGGGCGCTGCAGGGCTACTACAACCCTGCCGTGGCCGGCCTGAGCGGGCGGCTCAACCTCTACGGCACCTATGCCATGCAGATGGCGGGCTATACCAACGCACCGGCTACGATGCTCGTCGGTGCCGATATGGTACTGCCCACGGAGAGGAAGAACCATGCGGTGAGCGCCAACCTCTACAACGAATCCATCGGACTCTTCAGCAACCAACGCCTCTTTGCGGGCTATGCCTACCGCTTCAAGCTATGGGGCGGACGCCTGGCTTTGGGCGTCAATGCTGGCTCATTGGAGCAGAAGTTTGACGGCTCGAAGGTGGAGGCCGAGGAGTCGACCGATGCCGCCTTCCCCTCCTCGGAGGTCGACGGCACGGGCCTGGACCTCACGGCGGGCGTGCACTATGCACACCGCCTGTTCTATGCCGGGCTGTCGGTGATGCACCTCACGGCACCCACCATCGAACTGGGCGAGACACACGAGATAAAGATCGACCGCACATATTATTTCAGCGGTGGAGGCAATATTCAGTTAAAGAATCCGTTATTATCGGTACAGCCCTCACTGCAAGTGATGACCGACCTGAAGGCCTGGCGTGCCGACCTCACCGTACGGGGCACCTACACATACGATGAGAAACGCTACTACGCGGGACTCACCTACAGCCCCATGACCTCGGTGGCCATACTCCTCGGCGGAGAGATCAACAGCGTGACGGTGGGCTATGCCTACGAGCTGTTCACCTCGGGTGTGGGGCTCATCCACGGAAGCCACGACCTCTACGTGGGGTATGTGATGGACCTGGACCTGTTCAAGAAAGGAAGAAACAAACATAAGAGTATACGTATATTATAAAGTCGTATGAAAAAGAACATGATTATAATCTTGGCCGCTGCAACGATATTGCTCACCTCATGCATGGGAGCGAGCAATGCAGCCATGGCCGTGGGTGGTGAGCTGACGGGATCACGCTCGGCCGCCTTCAACGAGCCGGCACCCTTCGGCATGGTGCTCGTGCCGCGCGGATCGCTCAGGTTGGGCGAGGAGGAGACCGACAGCCTGTGGGGCTCGAATGCTCCCTACCGCGAGATCTCGGTGGAGTCGTTCTGGATGGACGACACGGAGATCACCAATGCCGAGTACCGACAGTTTGTGCACTGGGTGCGCGACTCCATCATCCGTGAGCGCCTCGCCGACCCCGCCTATGGTGGCGACGAGACCTTCAAGATTGAGGAGGACCAGTATGGCGAGCCCATCACCCCGTACCTCAACTGGAAGAAGCCCATCCCCTGGCGCAAGGCTACCGAGGACCAGCAGATCGCCATACAGAGCGTCTACAGACGCAACCCCTACACCGGCACCATGGAACTGGACCCCACGCAGATGAACTACCGCTACGAGGTGGTAGACTACACCCAGGCAGCCCTACGCAAGAACCAGCTCGATGCGGCAAAGCGCGTGCGCAACACCGACGTGAAGGTCAACCCCGACGAGGTCATCATGATCTCCAAGGACACAGCCTATATCAATGAGGAGGGACAGATCGTGCGTGAGACCATCAACCGACCCCTCTCAGGACCTGCCGACTTCGTGAACACCTACATCGTGAACATCTTTCCCGATACCACCTGCTGGGTGAACGACTTCCCCAATGCCAATAACGAGATGTACATGCAGCTCTACTTCAACCACCCCAACTACAACGACTATCCTGTGGTGGGTGTGAGCTGGGAGCAGGCCAACGCCTTCTGCGCTTGGCGTACCGACTTCCTCTTGCGTGGTCTCGGTCCTCAAGCCAAGTATGTGCAGCGTTACCGCCTCCCGACAGAAGCCGAGTGGGAATATGCCGCACGCGGCAAGGAGGGTACCCTCTTCCCCTGGATGCAGGATGGCACGAAGAGCGACGAGGGTTGCTTCTACGCCAACTTCAAGCCCGAGCGTGGCAACTACACCAAGGACGGCAGCCTCATCACCACCAAGGTGGGTATGTACTCGGCCAACAGCCATGGCCTCTACGACATGGCGGGCAACGTAGCCGAGTGGACCTCGACCGTATACACCGAGGCGGGTGTATTGCAGATGAGCGACATGAACCCCGAGCTCTTCTACAACGCCGCCAAGGAGGACCCCTACTACATGAAGAAGAAGACCGTGCGCGGTGGCTCGTGGAAAGACCCCGAGAGGTTCATCCAATCGGTATCGCGTACCTATGAATATCAGAATGAGACACGCTCCTACATCGGCTTCCGCTGCGTACGCTCGTATGTGGGGACGTTGAGAAAGTAATAAGGAAGAAGGGGCCTCCCCTAACCCCTCCCGAGGAGGGGACCATAGAGGCCTCTAAAATAGAATAAAGATATATATATAAACAAATCCTCTCCGCGATTTCCGAGTCACCCCTCCGTGGGAGGGGCTGGGGGAGGCCTCAAATGATAAAGACATGAAACAGAACACAAGTGCTATCAGTCGCTTTCAGGATTTCTTGGAGACCCAGAAGGGACAAACCATATTGAACTACCTCTACAGCTGGGGTGCTGCCATCGTTATCTTGGGTGCGCTCTTCAAGCTCACCCACATCGCCGGTGCCGACATCATGCTCTTCCTCGGTATGGGTACCGAGGTGCTCACCTTCATCGTCAACGGCTTCGAGCGCCAGTCGAGCGCCAAGGAGACCGAGGCTCCCGTATCGGCAGGCGGCCCCGTCATTATCGGTGGTGCTCCCGTAGCCGCAGGTAGCGTAGTAAGTGCTCCCGCGACAAATGTCGCTCCCGTGGCCGCTACAGCCACAGGCACCGCTCCCCAGCTCGACGCCGAGGCTCTCACCGCCATGGCCAATCTCGCTGCTGCCAATGCCGCAGTGGCTGCCGCCAATGCCGGCACGACACAGATTGACACCGAGGCCCTCACCGCTATGGCCAACATTGCTGCCGCCAATGCTTCGGCAGCATCTACTGCAGGTGCTACCGCTCCCGTCATCGAGGGCAAGGTCGACGTACCCGAGCTACAACAGGTGACACAAAGCTACGTAGAGCAGTTGCGCGCGCTCACCGAGTCATTCGAGCACATCGCCACACAGTCATCGCAGCTTGAGGCCAGCGCCGACGAGATCGAGCGTCTCAGCCGCAACCTCACCACCATCAACACCATCTACGAAATGCATCTCAAGAGCCTCGGCTCGCAGATTGGCAACATCGACCAGGTGAACGACCAGACACGCCGCATGGCCGAGCAGATTGAGGAGCTCAACCGCGTATACAACCGTATGCTGCAGTCGATGACCGTCAACATGAACGTGGGTCGCACTGCCAGTGAACACAATAAGGAAGCCTAACACACGCACACTATGAGCGCAGGAAAGAATAAGCTGACACCCCGTCAGCGAATGATCAACTTAATGTACGTCGTGCTGATGGCGATGCTCGCCCTCAACGTGTCGTCTGACGTGCTCAACGGCTTCACCATCGTCGACTCGGGCCTCACCCGCAGTACCGACAATGCCACCAAGCAGAATGCCGCAATCTTCCAGGACTTCGAGGAGCAGATGCTCAAGAACCCCGAGAAGGTGGGCGAGTGGTATGCCAAGGCCAAGCG
>JAZOPX010000184.1:0-10772 GCA_045655845.1 Bacteroidaceae bacterium | reverse complement strand
GTTGCAGAAGCGTGAGGAGAACTCTATTGCCTTGGCAGCGACTTCGGATAATGCAAAGATTATCGATGCGGCTTTGGCAAGTGATGCTCCTGTTTCTCCGAATCGAAAAATGATATGGCTTGTTGCCTTGGTACTCGGCTTAGCTGCTCCCGTAGCTCTGATATACCTTAAGGAACTCTTGCGCTATAAAATTGAGGGCCGCAATGACTTGGAGAAACTAACCACGATTCCTGTTCTCGGTGATGTTTCAGTATCTCGAGATTCAAAGTCAGAGAAGCGAGCTGTGGTGGTACACGAGAACTCAAATGACCTGATGGCTGAAACCTTTAGAGGTATTCGTACAAATCTGCAGTTTGTCCTCGATGGTCCAGAGAAGAAGGTTATCCAGTTTACATCATCAACTTCTGGTGAGGGTAAGACTTTTGTTTCGTCAAACTTAGCTGCAAGTATGGCTCTGTTGGGCAAGAAGGTTGTCCTGATAGGACTTGACATCAGAAAACCGAGATTGGCGGAGATGTTCAATCTCTCGGATTATAAGAAGGGTATTACAATCTTCCTCTCGGGTGATGCGGACGATAAACAATTGCTGTTTGAGCAGATTATGCCGTCGGGTGTTAATAAGAACCTAGATATATTGCCCGCAGGTGTCATTCCTCCCAACCCCGCAGAGCTGCTTTCTCGAAAGAATTTGGATAAGGCAATAGAATATCTGAAGGAGGTATATGATTACGTTATCTTGGATACTGCTCCAGTGGGTTTGGTGGCTGATACATTGATTATCTCTCGTGTCGCTGATGCTACGGTGTATATTTGCCGTGCTGACTATACGCCTAAGAGTGACTTGAAGCTTGCCAACTCATTGTTTAAGGAGAATAAACTGAAAAATATGAGCATTGTCCTTAATGGTATTGATATGACCAAACGTAAGTATGGCTATTATTATGGTTATGGACAATATGGTAAGTATGGAAGATACGACTATGGTAAGTATGGAACATACGGTCAGTATGGTTATGACCAAAAGTCCTAATATACTCAATGGATAATGAAACAATAGAGGGTGTGTCCGTCGGATACACCCTCTATTGTTTTACTAAAAGGCGACAGTAAAGTCGCCTTATGTTTGTGAATCAGTTAGACCAACTTTTCCAATGCTTCCTTGATGCGACGCATAGCCTCTACGATGTTTTCGTCTGAGGTCGCATAGCTCATGCGGATGCACTCGGGTGAACCGAATGAGTCTCCACCGACGCAGGCTACATGACCTTCCTCGAGGAGATACATGGCAAGATCTGAAGCGGTTTCAATTACCTTGTCGCCAAATTTCTTGCCAAAGTAGGTGCTGCACTTGGGGAAGAGGTAGAAGGCACCTTGTGGCTCGTTAACCTCAAATCCCGGAATCTCGCGTCCGAGCTTTACGATAAGGTTTCGACGTCGTTCGAATGCCTTGCGCATCTCTTCGACGGGTTCTTGTGTGCCACGATAAGCGGCCTCAGCAGCCTTTTGAGAAACAGAGCAGGGACCGCTGGTGTACTGTCCTTGCAACTTGTTGCAGGCCTTGACCAACCATTCGGGACCAGCGATGAAACCGATGCGCCAGCCTGTCATGGCGTATGCCTTGGATACGCCATTGATGATTACGACACGATCGTGTACGCCAGGGAACTGAGCGATACTCTCGTGGCGACCGATGTAGTTGATGTGCTCATAAATCTCGTCGGCAATAATGTATACCTGGGGATGACGTTCCAATACAGCCGCCAATGCTGCAAGCTCGTCGTGGCTGTATACTGAACCTGTAGGATTGGAGGGCGAGCAAAGGATAATGGCTTTAGTCTTAGGAGTGATGGCATCCTCGAGTTGCTCTGGGGTGATTTTGAAATCCTGCTCAATGCCTGCAGGTACGATGACGGGAGTACCGTTGGCCATGAGAACCATCTCGGGGTAGCTTACCCAGTAGGGAGCAGGTACGATAACTTCATCGCCTTCGTTGACAAGGGCCAATACGGCATTGCAGACTGATTGCTTAGCACCATTGGCACAAGAGATTTGGCTGATGGTGTAATCAAGGTTGTTCTCATTCTTTAACTTGTCCACGATAGCCTGACGCAGAGCTGGGTATCCTGGTACGGGGGAATAGCGTGAAAAATTGTCATCGATGGCCTGCTTGGCTGCCTCCTTAATGTGATCGGGGGTGTTGAAGTCTGGCTCTCCTACACTGAGGTTGATGACATCTACGCCCTGAGCCTTTAGCTCGGCGCTACGCTGTGACATCGCCAATGTTGCTGACGGTGACAAGCGGTTGATAAGATTGCTTGATGCGTTCATTTTTTATAGTTTTTAGGTGTTTGCAATTATTCTTTGAGATGTAACGTGTGTCCCATGCGCTCTTTCTTGGTGTGCAGGTAGCGCTCGTTGTATTTGTTGGGGGCAATCTCGATGGCTACGTTCTCTACAATCTCAAGTCCGTATGCCTCAAGTCCGATGCGTTTTACGGGGTTGTTGGTCAGTAAACGCATTTTGTGCACTCCGAGCGAACGTAGTATTTGTGCGCCTACGCCATAGTCGCGCTCGTCAGCGTCGAATCCAAGGTGTATGTTGGCATCTACGGTGTCGAGACCCTCCTCTTGGAGTTTGTATGCTTTGATCTTGTTCATTAAACCAATACCTCGTCCTTCCTGCATCATGTATACGAGTACACCTTTACCAGCAGCTTCAATCTCTTCCATTGCTTTGTGGAGTTGGTCCCCACAGTCGCAACGGCATGAGCCGAAAATGTCACCCGTCATGCAGGATGAGTGCATACGTACGAGGATGGCTTCATCCTCTTCCCATTCGCCTTTGATAAGGGCCACATGCTCGGCGCCATTAGAAACTTGACGGAATGGGATGAGACGGAAGTGTCCGTGGGCTGTAGGCATGTCGACCTCTTCGCCACGCTCAATCATTGATTCTGTCTCTAGACGATAGGCGATGAGGTCGTGAATGGTGATAAGAGGGATGTTCATCTTTCGAGAAATCTCGATCAGCTGGGGCATACGCGCCATCGTGCCATCTTCATTCATGATTTCAATGAGTGCTGCTGCGGGCTGCAAACCTGATAAACGGGCGAGGTCAATAGCGGCCTCAGTATGTCCTGCACGGCGGAGAACCCCCTTGTCTTGTGCATAGAGAGGGTTGATATGTCCGGGACGGCCAAAGTCTTCGGCTTTGCGGTTGGGGTCGGCCAGAGCGCGGATAGTGGCAGCACGGTCGGCTGTGGATACACCAGTCGAGCATCCTTCAATGAGGTCTACTGTTACAGTAAAAGGTGTGCCCAAAATACTGGTATTGGTGCTTACTTGCGGCGCAAGGTTTAGCTCCTCGCAGCGCGATAGGGTGATGGGGGCACACAGTACTCCTCGGCCATAGCGCAACATGAAGTTTACGATGTCTGGAGTGATTTTCTCAGCAGCAACGATGAAGTCTCCCTCATTTTCGCGGTCTTCATCATCGACGACAATCACAATGCCTCCTTGGCGAAAGGTTCCCAGGGCCTCCTCAATGGAACTGAGCTGCCATTCTTTTTCGTTAGAGTTCTCTTTCATAAATGATATTTTGTAGTTCATTGTTTGTGTTGACAATTTTCTTTAAATCTCCTTTCAAACGGTGGCGGAAAAATATTGCTCGTGCATAGAATAATATTCCTATGGGGAATAGTATGCCAGCTGTAATATTCATCCACTTGCGTGGGAAGGGGGCGACATGTGCGCCAATAGACAAAATGGGGTAGGTGTTGATTTTATTGATGATTCCTTGACTATGACTATTGCTCAATTGGTCTACAATCCTCTCGAGCTGCCCATAGATGGTAACCATCTCTCTGTCTCGCCCATTCTTGTAGACAAACATATTGATGTAGTTTGGCAATGCCCTTCTGAGATGGGTGAGCTCATATTTACTGCATGCATCAGACAGTGCTGTGATCTCGCGAGTGATGCTATTGTAGTCGGGATCGTGAATGATGACCTCCTTTACTGTATTGTTGCGCTCGGGACGTAGACAGAGTATCCAATAGAGTGCGGTCTTATAGAGGTTGGCACTGAATACTCCCGAGTCTCTATTGGCTTGGTAGGTAAGGAATATGCCCAAAGGAGCCAGTATGGCAGTACTCATCCAGGCTCCCCACCATACGGGAATCTCTCCTTCACGGGCGAGCTTGATACCTTTCGTGTCCAAGATGTAGTATACGATAAATGTGAATACCGACACGACGACTGGCATACCCAATCCTCCTTTTCGGATGATGGCTCCTAACGATGCTCCGATAAGGAAGAATACAAGACACGACAATGACATCGTAATCTTATAGAGCCACTCAAGTTGATGGCGGCGGATGTTTTTGTCGGCATTGAATACGGCTTGTTGCTTCAGCGCCAATTCGCTCTTCAGATTGTTGATGCGACGTTTGTCGCTTTCAAGCCATTTGCTGCGCTGTTCGCGTGTGGACGAATAAAATAGGCTGTCTACGTCAATGTGGGTCACATGCTCTTTCTCTACAAACTCCTTGAGTTTGGCCGTGTCCGTCTTGGTGAGGCTGTGAGATGCGTACGAATTGTTTTGTAGCTGAGAGTAGTAAATGAGCCCGATACTATCTTGCTCAACAGACATGGAGTCGATGTCGCGTGAAAGTTGTGCCATGTTCTTATTCATGGCATTCCCGCTTAGGAAACTGCCGTCCATGATATCGAAATCATTGTTGAACCCGATGAGCATGGTTTTTTCGTTGAACTGCTCCCGACGGTAGGGTATGTTTCTTGCGTTTATTTGTCCATCCTTGAGGTTCTCGAACTGCTCTCCGTGGTAGAGGATGAATTTCAAGTGCATCTTGTCGGCAGTGGTTTCCAGACGGCCGCTATCGGCTTTTAGGATTGTTGCGTTTTCAAAGCCATTGCTCATGTTGTAGATGACCACTCCGTAGAGCATGCCTGTTTCGCTGTCCTTTTTCTTGACGTATAGGTTGTAGTCCTCGATGCCGTCGTAGAATGCTCCTTCGGGAATTTCTAACTCTGGGGATTTTTGTTTCATCGAGATGAGTAGCCTCTGCAGTTGGAGGTTGGCGTGAGGGACGGTGATATTCTGGAAATAAAGAGAAATCATGCCCAGGCCGATGCTGAAGACGATGAGTGGCTGCATAACCCTTATCAGAGGGATACCTGCGGACTTCATGGCGGTGAGCTCTGTGCGCTCTCCGAAGTTTCCGAAAGTAATGAGTGCGGCCAACAGTATGGCCAAGGGTAGTGATTTGGGGACTAAGGTAAGTGCTGCGTAATAGAAGAATTGCATGAGGATGTCCATTGGGACTCCCTTTCCGACCAACTCGTCCACATACAGCCAAAGGAGCTGCATGATAAAGATAAATAGGCAGATGAAGAATGTTCCGACGAATAAGATGCCGAAACTTTTCAGGACGAATATGTCGAGCTTCTTGATGCGCACAATAGCGTGTCGTTTAAATCACGCGCAAAATTACAAAAAAGCGTGCAAATAAACAACGTTTATTTTCAGTGAGCCTTAATCGCGTCTCTTAACCAGTCTGTATCAGCTTAAATTCCAGCTACGCGGCGGAGCTCCTCCATTTGGCTCTCCCACATCTGGGTGAGGTCTTCTTCCTCCTCGTTTTTTGAGGTCTCGGTAATCTCCAAGATATGCGCTTTGGTCAGCTCGCTAACGTTGATGCGTAGCTCAAAGTAGGTCTTTGGACCCTCATCAAGCCAATGAAAACGAATGTATATGCCCTCCCGGCAACCCAGGAGTTCGGCCTCTCTCGTCTCATCCTTGCCCCATTGGAAGGTATATATACCATCCTTCTCGGTGATTTTGTCTGCCATCCAGGCTTCCAAACCACCTGTCGTACCGATGAAGTTCCATACGATGTTGCGCGAGTTACCTACGAGTGGGTATTCTAGATGTATCTTAGTCATGGTGATTAGTCTTTTGGGCAAATTTAATACATGCCGCACGAAATACCAAATTTATTGAATAAAAAATTGGGCATCACATCTTTCATTGTGTGGATTCCCTTTTCAATCGGTTAAAAGCCTATTTTGTCATCCTGCAAGAACTGGGCGCACAGTAACTTTGGGCATGGCCCTATGTCCTAGGCAGTGCCTCGTCTTTTGTCGCTTCGGTCAATCATCCTTCTGACCGCGAAGATAAAACATTCTGACCGCGAGCGGAAGGTATTCTATTCGCGGTCAGAATAGTTTCTGCTCGCGAATAGAAAAACTTGACGAGTGGGAGATTTTGCTCGGACGACAAAAAACAAACGGTTTATTTTGTTCTACCCTCGGCTTGTTGTATCTTTGCACTCCAATTGACGGAAGAATCTAAAAATAACCATAAAATATGAGCAAAATTATCCTCACAGGCGATCGCCCTACGGGACGCCTTCATTTGGGTCACTTTGTGGGCTCGCTACGACGTCGAGTAGAGTTGCAGAATTCAGGTCTCTTCGATAAAATCTTCATTATGATTGCCGATGCACAGGCGCTTACCGACAATGCCGACAATCCCGAGAAGATACGTCAAAATATCATCGAAGTGGCTCTTGACTATCTCGCTTGCGGTATCGACCCCACAAAGAGTACCATCTTCATTCAGTCGCAAGTGGCTGAGTTGTGCGAGCTTGCCTTCTACTACATGAATCTCGTGACGGTGAGTCGCTTGCAGCGCAACCCGACGGTGAAAACTGAAATTCAGATGCGTAATTTTGAGACAAGCATCCCCGTAGGTTTCTTCACCTATCCTATTAGCCAGGCTTCGGATATTACTGCCTTCCGTGCCACTACGGTACCTGCCGGTGAAGACCAGCAGCCTATGATCGAGCAGGCTCGCGAGATTGTTCGCCGTTTCAATGGTATCTACGGCGAAGGTACTCTCGTGGAACCCGAGATACTGCTCCCCGATAATGCCGCCTGCATGCGTCTTCCCGGTACGGACGGAAAGGCTAAGATGTCAAAGAGTTTAGGCAACTGCATCTACCTCTCTGACTCATCTGAAGAGGTTCGTAAGCGCGTGATGAGCATGTATACCGACCCCGACCATATCCGCGTCGAGGATCCCGGTAAGATTGAGGGCAACACCGTGTTTACCTACCTCGATGCTTTCTGCCGTCCTGAGCATTTCGCACAGTATTGGCCCGATTACAGTAGCCTTGACGAGCTGAAAGCGCATTACCAGCGTGGCGGTTTGGGCGACGTGAAGGTGAAGAAGTTCCTCTATGCCATCCTCGAAGAACTGCTTACTCCCATCCGCGAACGTCGCAAAGAGTGGGAAAAAGACATTCCCGCAGTATTCGATATCTTGAAGAAGGGTAGTGATGCCGCACGTGAAGTCGCTGCAGGTACGCTGGCCGATGTGCGTCGTGCTATGCGCATCAATTACTTTGATGATGCGGAGCTGATAGCAGAGCAGTCACGCAAGTTTCAGGGATAACTGAGTTATTGGTGGCACAGCAACTCATTGTAGACATCGGTAATACGTCGGCCAAGGTGTTTTTCTTCGAGGGCGATACGCTCCTCGAAGAATTTCGTGTGGCACACGACGGATTATGTTCGCTGCTTGCGGCGCAGGTCGCTCTGCGCGATATCCGAGCGGCTATATTATCCTCGGTAGTGCCGCTCAGTGATGCTATAGAGGAGGCCATCGGTAACCTCCCATGCCCCTGTCTGCGGATGTCTTCGCAATTGAAGCTGCCATTCAAGACGCTCTATAAGACTCCTCACACTCTGGGCCCCGATCGTTTGGCCGCAGCTGTTGGCGCATGGTGCCATTGTCCGCATAACAATTTGCTTGTCATTGATATTGGTACTGCCATTACCTACGATATTGTCACTGCTGATGCCTTGCATCTTGGAGGAAATATCTCGCCAGGTATCGATATGCGTCTCAAGGCGCTTAACCACTTCACCGGGAAGCTACCACTTGTAAGCAAGGAGGGCGAGCGTGCTGCAATTGGTGATACCACCGAGACCGCTTTGCGAGAAGGCGTTTTGCAAGGTGTATATTATGAAATAGAGGGTTATATGCGTGCATACGCGAACAAATATGACCGACTTTTGATTTTTTTAACAGGCGGAGATGCGAATCTTTTGGATAATCAGACAAAAAGTCGCACCTTTGCAGATGGTTTGCTCGTAGCAAAGGGCTTGAACCACATATTATTGTTGAACGATGAAACGAATTGACATACTCTCTCTCTTGGTCGCACTGTTGCTCGCAAGCCCCGTTCTTGCCGAGAATGGCATTAACTCGCCCTATACCCGATATGGTTTCGGACAGCTGTCGGCCATGGAGACCGGTGCGAACAAAGGAATGGGTGGCACGGGTATTGGTGTGCAGAACCGAAACCAGATAAACATGCTCAATCCTGCGTCATATGCAGCGGTCGATACGCTTACTTTCCTTTTGGATGTGGGTGTGAGCTTGAATAATACCAACTTTGCTCAGGGCGACGTGAGGATGAACTCTCGTAACACCACCTTTGACTATCTCGCCATGCAGTTCCGTTTGGCTCCCCGCTTGGGAATGACGCTTGGTATGACTCCTTTCTCGAATGTGGGTTATGATTTCAGTGAGACACGCCAAATCTATGACGATGATGAGGGGCAGGTCGTTGCCACCAATCGTTATTATGGGACGGGAGGACTGCGTCAGGTTACGGCGGGTCTCGGTTACAGCCCGTTCAAAGGATTGTCTGTAGGAGCTAATCTCTCATATCTTTACGGTGAGGTGTATCACTATATTTACAACCAGTACAACGATACTAATATAGATCCGCGTACTAGACAGTATAGAGCTGATATCTCGACCTACAACGTAGACTTTGGTATACAATATCTAACTGCAGTTGGGAAACATCGACTCACCTTTGGCGCAACTTACCAGTTGGGACATGCCATCGATGGTAATGCCTATGTCATTGAAACTGTATCGGCCAATGATACCGTGGCTCGTCCCGAGATGAGTCTCCCTATGGCATATGGAGCGGGTATCTCATATTGTTATGACGAACGCCTTACTATTGCAGCCGATTATAGTATGCAGCAGTATGGTGCGGTGAGCTTCTTTGGAGCAAAAGGATTGGATCGCCATCGTGCGTCGGTGGGTATGGAATACATCCCCGAGCACATTACTCGCAACCTGTTTCGTCGAGCACGTTATCGCGCAGGACTCCATTATTCTACAGCCTATTATGAAGTCAATGGGAAGCAAGGACCAACCGAATATGGTGCTACCGTGGGCATTGGTCTCCCAATCATGAATAGGTGGAATGGGAAAAGTATAATCAATATATCGGGACAATACATTCACGTACGTCCGAATGCACCAGGTATGATTACCGAGAATTCTTTGAGACTGAACATTGGCTTGTCATTCAATGAAACTTGGTTCAACAAGTGGATGGTGCAGTAGTTTAAACCTTGGCTCATTAGTAGCGTCCAATATACAGAACACGAATAATAACTCAAAAGACTAAAATAGAAAATGAGAATTAAAGCACTTATCGCATTATTTGCACTGACCGCTTCTGCTGCTATGGCGCAGAAGGGCGTAGAGGATGGTTCACGTTTCGGACACGGACAAGACAGTATTGACTGCTTGAACAACATTAGCCTCTATAGCGAGAACCTCAAAACTAAGAACTATGCAGATGCATATACCTATTGGAAGAAGGTCTTTGCGGATGCTCCCGTATCACGTCACAGTCTTTATACCGATGGCGTAACCATCTTGAAAAATCTTATCGCCGGTACCAAGGTACTCGATGAGCGTAGAGCCTATGCTGATACTTTGATGTTGGTATATGACCAACAACTTCAGTATCTCGACAAACTCAATCTGTTGAGAAAGACTCCTTGGACTGATTATTATGTAAAGGGTGAGAAAGCACACAACTACATCACCTATTATCCTCGTATGGACAATAATGTGGCCTACGACATGTTTCGCGAAGTGATTGCGGCCGCTGGTGATAAGAACCAATATTACATCATTGGCGACTACATGAAGGTGTCATTGGCTAAGTTTAAGGCTGACGAGACACACCGTGAACAATTTATCCAAGACTACACCATCTCGGCAGAGTATATCGCGTCGATTGAGAATAAGGTGAAGAACATGTCCACTCCCAACCCTAAGCTCATCGAGGCTGTTGAAAAGATTAAGGGTAACGTAGATGGCTACTTTATCAATAGCGGTGCTGCCGAGTGTGACCAGCTTGAGGCTATCTATGCTCCTAAGGTTGAGTTGCATAAGGATAATGTGGATGAACTGTCTAAGATTGTAGGTCTGATGGAAAAGTTAGGCTGCACAGAGTCGGATGTATATTTCACCGCTTCGGAGTATGCGCATGCGATTACTCCCTCGGCTAAGAGTGCAGTTGGTTGTGCCAACCGCTATCTCAAGCGTGGCGATTTGGCTAAGTCTGTTGAATACTATGATCAAGCTATCGAACTCGATACGATTGCGGAGAACAAGGCCGACTACTGCTATAAGGTAGGTGTTATCTTGAATTCTGATCGTCAGCTTAGTAAAGCCAAGAGCTACGTGACACGCGCCATCAGCCTCAATGCAAACAAGGGTGCCTACTACATCCTTTTGGCTAACATTTACGCAGCTGCTCCTCAGTGGAACGATGAGCCTCTTCTTGACAAATGTAAGTATTTTGTTGTGCTCGATCGTCTCTATCAGGCTAAGCGTGTAGATGAATCTGTAGCCGAGGAGGCTAA
>JAZOPX010000183.1:0-12230 GCA_045655845.1 Bacteroidaceae bacterium | reverse complement strand
TGAGCAAATGTGCAAGCATGCACAGAAGAAAAATGGTCTTCATGATTTAATGGAGATAATGCTTGAGAGTATGATGATCGCCGAACGCAGCGAGTTTCTCGTTGATAATCCGGGCAATAAGGGTAATGGCTATCGTCCAGGCTCCACCCAATACCCGTTATGCCCAGTCCCGTCGAATCCCTGATAGGTGAATAAAAGGTGGATTCAAAGCTGCTGTTACCCCCTTTTCTTTTCATTGTTTTCACCAAGAGCAACTTCTTCATAGTTTTTTTGCAAATCTGACGTGGCATAAATCCGAGTCTTGCAAGGAGAGCATCAATATTATAAGTTTATTTGGCCTATCGTAGGTGCTTTTTCTATCCAAAAGAGTTGTTGTATATCTAAATTGCAGTAACTTTGCATCGTGTTTTTCATGGTATTAGTAAATGGTATTAGATTTTAACACAGGAAGTTGGCCGTCGTGATGACGGCCAACTTCGCTTTACACCCCTTCTGTTGCATAAATCTACTGATGAATAGCCGCTGGCTAATTTTCTTTACGAGCTTTGTTTGTTTTTTCGCTCGGCTTAACTTCGTTTTCTTCCTGTTCGCTCGCTGAAAGAATGCAAACAAGTTTGATTCTTGCTCGCTCATGCGTCAGTTGCACTACCTTTAATCTGCTTTGCAGTTTTTAAGTAGGCTGCGCCTCGGAAACGAAGTTCGCTGGCCAAAGGGAAAAGCAAATATTCAAATAAATTTAACTTCGTTGAATTTCTGCCTCGCTCAACAAAGAAAATGCAAGCATTCCTTTGTTTTCGCTCGTTGAAATTTGATATTTCGCTCGGCTTGCACTACTTTTAATCTGCTTCGAAGTTTTTAAGTAGGCTGCGCCTCGGAAATATTCAAATAAATTTGATATTTCGCTCGGCTTGCACTACTTTTGCCCGCAGAACATTAGTAAAAGAACAGGTATAAACTAAATAGCGGAAACTATGAGTTTCAGAATTATCACAGCAGCTGAGGCTGCAAGCTATGTGAAGCATGGCTACAATGTAGGCCTGGGTGGTTTTACTCCCGCAGGCACTCCCAAGACGGTGACAGCAGAGATTGCACGCCTCGCTGAGGCTGAGCATGCGGCTGGCCGTCCCTTCCAGATCGGTCTGTTTACAGGTGCCTCTACGGGCGACTCGTGTGATGGTGCCCTCACCCGCGCCAAGGCATTGCGCTACCGCGCTCCCTATACGACGAATGCCGACTTCCGCAAGGCCGTCAATGCAGGCGAGATAGCCTACAACGATATACACCTCTCACAGATGGCGCAAGACCTGCGCTATGGTTTCTTGGGCAAGGTCGACGTGGCCATCCTCGAGGCTTGCGAGGTGACTCCCTGTGGTAAGATATACCTCACTGCCGGTGTGGGTATAGCCCCCACCGTGGCACGCATGGCCGACAAGATCATCATCGAGCTCAACAGCGCCTACGGCACTGCGCCCAAGGGCTTGCACGACATCTACGAGCCGCTCGACCAGCCCCTACGCCGCGAGATACCGGTATACCGCCCCAGCGACCGCATCGGTGCGCCCTACATCCAGGTAGACCCCGCCAAGATCGTGGGTGTCGTCGAGGTGAACCTCCCCGATGAGGCACGCCCCTTCACTGATCCCGACCCCATCACCCTGCAGATTGGTCACAACGTGGCACAGTTCCTTATCAGCGACCTCAAGCGAGGCATCATCCCTCCTGGCTTCCTGCCCCTGCAGAGCGGTGTGGGCAACGTGGCCAATGCCGTGCTCGGTGCTCTCGGTGCCGACCCCACGGTACCCGCCTTCGAGATGTACACCGAGGTTATCCAGGATTCCGTCATCGACCTCATCCGTTCGGGCCGTTGTAAGTTTGGCAGTACCTGCTCGCTCAGCGTGAGCAACGAAGGGCTCAAGAGCATCTACGAGGACATCAACTTCTTCAAGGACAAGCTCATCCTGCGCCCCTCGGAAATCTCCAACCACCCCGCCGTGGCACGCCGCATAGGCCTCATCTCGATGAACACCGCCCTCGAGGCCGACATCTATGGCAATGTGAACTCCACCCACGTATGCGGCACCAAGATGATGAACGGTATCGGCGGATCGGGCGACTTCACCCGCAACGCCTACATCTCCATCTTCTCTTGCCCCTCAACAGCCAAGAACGGTGCCATCAGCGCCATCGTGCCCATGGTGTCGCACGTCGACCACAACGAGCATAGCGTGAACATCCTCATCACCGAGCAGGGTATCGCCGACCTTCGCGGCAAGAGCCCCATGGAGCGTGCCAAGGCCATCATCGAGAACTGCGCACACCCCGACTACCGCCAGCTGTTGTGGGACTACCTGCACTACTCGACCAAGGGTCACACCTGCCACAACCTGCGTGCCGCCTTCGGCATGCACCAGACACTCATGGAGAAGGGCGACATGCGCCTCACCGATTGGAGCAAGCTGGTATAAAGCAGAAGCATTAAATTAAAAATGAGGGTGTATCGAATGATTCACCCTCATTTTCTCTTCTTTATCGAGATTCTATTTCCTCAACATCTTATATACACGAGTCGTACCGTTTTCATATTCGACAACAACTATAGTAATACCCCTTATGGGGGAAGATATCTCGACACCATCCTCCGTATAATATCGTTGAGAAACGACATGTAGCTGAGGAAATGATACTCCCGTAGAAACAGATAGCTCTGCAACCTCACTAGTTTTGACAGCTACAGCACTTACGACTGCATCTTCAGATACTTCAAATGGTACAGAGTACATATAAGCCTCTTCCATTATATTGCCATTAATAGTGTACAAAATGGTTGCAGCAGAATCCTCACATGTAATGGTTACGATGCTATTTTCATAAGTAATTACAGGAATAGGTAACTTTTCTATTTTTGACACAAATAGAGTATCAAACTTCTCAACTAACATCGTATCAACAATTCTTTTATAATTTACATCTGAGAATACGACATCTTCCATGATATTTCCTTCGTACATATTATTTTGAATAGAAACGACCTCATTATTGCACTTCATGCTACTCGCCGTATAACTCTCAAATGGAACAAAGTACAATTTGATAGCAGAACCATGCTCGAATGCTTCAGACATTGTGTATGACTCTTCTGGTTCAATCACATGTCCTTCCCAAATACAACGTCCATACTTACCTGCAGAAACCGTTACACTATGGTTGGAATATTCTATTTCCTCCTGTTCTTGATAAATTATTCGAACAAGGATATCGGACAGCGAATAATCTACAGCTTCGGGGGTCGTAAATATAACATCACAGACTTCAGCTGTATAAACACCAGTTCCGATATCTCCTGTGGGCACAATTCGAAACTGCACAATTTCTCCAGACGAACCTTTATACACAGAGTTCGTCGTCGAGAAAGAAGCTATACGTATCACATTCCTACCAACAAAATTATATGATAATGTGTGGGTCGATTTTTTGCGTCCCTCACTAAGAGTTATGTCAAGCACCTCTTCGTCGTCTTCATTGATTGTGGTTGCCACAATAAAGCCATCTGGAAGTTTCAAATCCATCTGGAATGCTGAGAACCCCGTTTCATTTGCAAGTTCTAAAGAAAGAACAGCACTACCTTCTTTTTCATCCAAATATAAATCTCTCGACGAGATCTTATTTATAGGAGTTGTAGGGAGTTCGGGCTCTTCTGGAACGCCCGGGATAGGTACGCTATAGTGCAAACCAAACTCTACGGCATCAAATTCGACATCCTTTGCTTCGGGAGTGGTGAAAATGATATTACAAAGTTGTGCGACGTAATCCCCTGTAGCACTACCATCGCTAGCAATGATGCGAATCTGAATCATCTCGCCTGACGTACCCCTATACGTCGCATTCGTACTGGAAAAGGAGACTATACGAATGGTACCATTACTAAAAATATTATACGATAATGTATGAGAAGATTTCTTTCGACCGTCACTAAGTGCTATATCAAGGACCTCATCTCCATTCTTGTCGAGTGTAGTGCCTATGCAGAATCCTTCCGGGAGTTTCAAGTCCATCTGAAATGCCGAAAACGGAATTTCATTATTAAGTTCTACAGAGGCCACTGCTATTCCTTGCTCTAGATTCACGTCACTGACCGTTACGGAGTTCTGGGCCTGCAGAGCACCAAGTACTACTGCAAGCCCTAGAATCAGGCAGCATATTCTTTTTAGTATTCTCATCATTTTACGATTACTTTATCCCCATTAACCACATATACTCCAGTCGACAGAGTCACCACATTCCTTCCAGCCTTTGCGACAATGTACTGCACAAGTTGTCCTGTTACAGAATAGATGCTTACGGGAGTATCGGAAGCACACTCTACCACTACGGCATTTTCCACACCATACGTGCGGAATTGAGCCGTAGTAGCCTCATTCACATCCGTAGTCTCGTTACGCATTTTTACGCTTACTTCGGGAGCACGATGTTCAATACCACTCACCGTAGCAAACAATCCCTCTGTAAGTCTAATCTCAGCATCAGGCGATTGCTCATCGGGGATATTAAGCACCAAGTTAATTAATGCTCCCTCATTACCTTTGAAGGCTGCATTATCCATCGCATATGCAACGACACGTACACGACCATCATCCAATGCATTCCACGCAATAGTATGGCTTGCCTTGGCACGGCCAGTGAGTGCAGCCTCCACTAGTTCCACTCCTTCAGGGAGCACTACATCCATTTGGAACGCACTATAAGTCTCACTATTGTTCAATGCTACAGGAAGTGTCACACAGCCACGACCTATCACGCAGGCCTCATAAATATCAAGTCGAGGTACAGTGACCTCTCTATAAGAAGTCCTATGTGCAGGAGCCTTTACAGCCCCATCTGTCAGAACTAGACGCAGCACGCTAACGACGTCTCCCATCGAAATCACCCCATCTTCATTCATATCTGCCACACTATAATCAAAGTTTGTCTGCGTCTTACCCAATACAGCATTGACCATCATCACCACATCACTCATCGTATATCGGTAATCACCATTGACATCACCAGGAAGCGAGTTCTTGATGGTCAGAGTCGACGTATAATCAGCACACAACTGCTCTGTACCGTCTGCTGCCACCGTACGTATATTTCGCAAAGCAATCTCATAATCTCCATCATCAAGGTCACCTACAGCTACCTTTACATTGACAAGTACACCGCTGTTACCAACAAAAGCTTCATTATTGATTGAATATCCCACAATGCGCAAAGAGCCATCGGCCTGATGATCGGCAGCAAGCACATGGCTGCTTTTAACACGCTCATTATTGAATGTTATGTCGTAAAGGATTTCACCACCCTCTACGCTATATACAGCGCTGACGCCCGTTGGTAAATATAAATCGAACTGGAAAGCAGTCAAATCTCCACTATTATCCATTTCAACGGGGATAGAAACTACGCTTGATGCCTTGCCTTCCACATCTTGTGCCTTCATTGAACAACTATCGTATACCTGCACCTCATATTCGGGGGTAGAGATTACCACCTCACCGGGGAAGGTATGGCTCTGATCCCAACCGTTGCTGTTAGAACGAGAAAGCATTCTGAAGCTGAATGCTTCGTAACCGCCATTGGGGAGTGTTACCTCGAGGTAGTGAGCCTCAGAGGGAGCATTCATCCATGCTGAATGGAAGTATGAATCATAATCATTGTCAATCAGAGCATCGATACCACCACCATCAGGAGTATCAGGATTCAATGTATTGTGGTCAGCATTGGAAGTGATAGCACTTGCCTCCAATTCAATCTTTACGCCATCAGCATCATAGAATCCCAATTCTGAAAGAACGAAGAATGGCATATTATTCTTGTTAGACTTCACGGCAATACGAAATCTTTCTATCTTATTCTGGAAACGATACAACGGAGAGGTGTAACCCATAATCTTCCCACTTTCGTCGAACCATTCAGCGCCCTCAATCCAGCCATTTACAGCTCTATTGAGATAGATAGGCATCTTGGTGTACTCTATTGGAATTGTCTCTTCATGCTGGATGGCATTCTTTATTTTACCGATGTAGGGGAGAAGGCTGTTGGGGTTAACTGTTCTTTCCCCGATAGGAAGGTCTATTTCCATCTCATACTCAGAAATTGCATCAAGTACTTCCTCCAAAAGACTCTTCAACTCATCCAACTGAGCCTGCGTGATTCCACCGGGTTGGTCCATCTTATCTAATGCTTCGAGGAAATATGCATCCAACTCAAACCAAGCCCAATACAATGAGTCCACAACCACATCACCTACAGCCCAATTGAGTTCCTTACGCAAAGTGGCCAACTCAGCACGATTCAACTCGGCTACTTCATAAGCCTCTTCTGCACAATCGAGCACATCATTTAGTATATCCACCCACTCTGGAGTCCAATCTTGCGTCCATTCGTTGATGTCTTTGCTGGCAACTTGTTTGGCAGCTTCAATGTCTTTCTTCAAATTCTCATAGTCTGTTGCCGATTTTCTTGCTAAGCCGATGTGCCAGTAGATATTCTCATTGTTGTCCCACAACGTGGCTGCGGTGGTCATATCGTTTCTAACCTCATACATGGCATCTCTTAAGTTGCATAAGGTATCCACATTCATCTTTACATACAGCATGGTGTCGGCAACCTCAATAGTCTTAGCCATATCTATCTCAGCCATAACATCGAGAGCTTCAGCCTCGCTCATGTCACCGAAATAGTAGAGCGTAGCATTGTCCCAAACTACATAATTGGCATTAGTGCTATCCACTCTGAGACCCACCTGTAGCGTGTTGTTGAATACGGTAGTGGCCACATTGAATTTTGAGCTGTGTGCCCATTTTTGGTATGAAGCTCCAAAGTCGGGGTTATCGGTAGCAACGGAAACCTCATCGCCGTTGGCAAACAGATATACACCATGGATTTCATCACGGTTACTCCAATATCTATATTCATTATCCGAGACTTTCTCTCGTGCATTTTGTCGGGTCGCACCTACGTATGCACCGAACACGTATGTTCCATTAGGGAGATTGCCTATCTGTTGCATAGTGCAGCTATTTCCCAAAGGAAGATTGGCATTGCCATTCCATGCCTCTAAAACACCTTGGCTCATTCCATGAAATCCAACCTGCCTATTAGGGTTTTTGGTGTTCCATATCAGTGGCCTATCACCTTCAGAAACCCAACACTTTACACCCTGTTCCATATCCGCATTTTGCAGATATACAGATGTCATATCTGGTATTGGTTCTGGTTTTAATAATACTGCGACTGCTACAGTCTTGAATTCGTTTCTACCGGTGAACTTGGGAAGGGCCTCGGTGGTCATGGTACAGTATACCCCCCTAAACCGCTGCAAATATAGGTAAAAAAAATGAAAGCACAACATTCCTTGAGCCTATGAAGAGAGAATCAAGGGGAAACACCTCCTTTTCCCAGCCAGGAGGCCGGTCGTTGGGCAATAATGAAAATCGTCTACACTACCGGAATATTACCTATGGAGATGTGGGGAAAAGCCTTTGTCTGATCAAAATGTCAGAGCCGTGCAATTTCCCAAAAGCCTTTGTCCATTTTTCCCAGAGGACAGCTCCGTTCTGAAAAGGGCATTTCGCTGAGGGGGTGGATTTTGACATTCTGCTACAGATATCGCCTTTTCGCTTACACTTTGACACTCATGGAGAAAGGCGACATGCGCCTCACCAACTGGAGCGAGCTGGGGTAAGATCCTCCAAAGATAAAGCGCACAATGGAGGGCGTGTAGAGAGGAAAGTAAGAACCGGGCTTTACACGTTGATGGGCCAAAGGGAGATATAATGATTCGCATTTACCCCTTGGCAATGGCAGCATAAGACGTATCGCATCCCGCTGATTGCCAATGTCATCCGTAATGCCAAGGGGTTGGCAAAGGGGGTTGGCAAGAGGTTAGATGCTGAGTATTAGCACCATTGCCCTATAGCGGATGCCACTGCCAAGGGGTAAATGCAAATCATTATAAAAGGGTTATCTGACATATCGGGGGGATAGTTATCTCCATTATTACCTTCTACTAATGCATTTATCGTCATACAGACTATAGAGTCGTATGTAAGGGCGGGGTACGCCGAAATTGGGTCTATCCATTTCAAAAATCGGGTCTACCCATTTTTTTAATTGGGTCTACTGATTTTCAAAATTGGGTCTACCCATTTTTTTCATTGGGTCTACCCATTTTTTGTTTTTTGGACCATCAGTAATAAAAAATGGATATTGAGCACCATATTTCTCAGATAGATTCTTTATATTTGCAGTCGGTTAAGTGGCTTAATGATGAAAAAAAGAACTCGGACAGGACTTAACCACCTTTAAAGGGAACTTGAGAAAAGAAGAAAAAAACATTAATCCAAAACAATAATCCCATGAAAAAGAGCACATTGGCGACTTTTCTCGCCATTCTGTCTTTCGGTTGCGCAACGACGCTAACCGCACAAACTCCGGATGTGGATCGTACGAAGTATCCTGACTACTCCGACAAGGTTAACCCCGATTGGTCACTCATGGCTCCCACCCGTGAGGCCGCCGCTCCTGCACGTAACCGCGCAGCAAGTGGTCGTCCTGACCATGTACACAACGGATTGAACCAATACTTCCCGCCCGTATTCAATCAGGACGGCGGCTCGTGCGGCTCGGCATCGCGCATCTGCTATATGTTTAGCTACGAGCTGGCAGCTTACCGCGACCTCGACGGTAAAGATCCCCATAACTACTACCCCTCACACTTCGTGTGGCTGCATACCAACTCGCCCGGACAGGGCAAGGATGAGTTTGTCACCAAGGTGGGCGTGCCCTCGGCTGCCACCTATGGCGGACAGACATACTCGTCGCTCTTCGGCTATCAGGAGGAGACATACAATGACTTCGGTTGGATGCAGGGCTACGACAAGTGGTACGAGGCCATGCACAACCGTATGCAGCAACCCACAAACTTCCCCGTGAGCGTTGGCACCGAGGAGGGCCGCGAGGCGGTGAAGAACTGGCTGTGGAACCATAATGGTGACGACTCGTTCGGAGCTGGTGGTATCTGCGGTATTGGTGTGGCATCGGGCGGTAACTGGCAAGATATTCCCAAGCCCGCCAACAACGAGAAAATCGGCGTGGCAGGCATGAAATATGTGAAGGCTTGGGGAACGCAAGTGGACCATGCTCTCACTATCGTGGGATATGATGACCGCGTCGAGTTTGACCTCGACGGTGACGGCGTGTATGGCGAGCCCGAGGCCGATGAGTTGGGTGCGTGGATTATCGTCAACTCGTGGGGTGCCTGGTGGTGTAACCAAGGTTTTGTCTACTGCCCTTATGCCTTTGCGGGCAGTGCCTTCCGTAGCGACGGCACCTTCAACAAGCAATGGTGGCAACCCGAAATCTACAAGGTGCGTAAAGACTATCGCCCCTTGCGTACCATCAAGCTCGAGATGGACTATAGCCGCCGTAGTGAGATTGCCCTGAGTGCCGGTATCAGTGCCGACCTCGACGCTACGGAACCCGAGAAGACGGTATCGTTCATCCACTTCACCTATGCCGGTGATGGTGGTAATGGTAATGTGCAACCCGCTCCCGAGGTGCCTATGTTAGGACGTTGGGCCGACGGCAAGCTGCATACCGAGCCTATGGAGTTCGGTTACGACCTTACCGACCTGAGCAACGGCTACGATATGAGCCAGCCGCTCAAGTACTTCTTCATCGTCGACACCCGCTCATGGGCAGAGGGTAAGGGTACCATCCACAACGCCTCGATCATCGACTATCGTTTCGACGAGCTCGGCGTGGAGACTCCCTTCGCCATCGGTGAAGGCGTGGAGGTGAGAAATGCTGGAGAAAAGACCATCATCTCAGTCATCGTGCAGGGTAGCGGATACTACAAACCGCAGAATGCAGCCTTTGCCGACGGTGTGCTCACCTGGCAGGCTCCCTTGCGCTCGGCCAATGCTATTGCAGCATACAACGTCTATCTCAACGGAGCACACGTGGCTTCGCTGCCAGCCGACACCTACAGCTACACTCCGCATACCGTGCCTGCGCTCGGTGAATATGGTGTGAGTGCCGTGTATGCCGACGACACTGAGTCGGACCGCATCATCGCACGTATTCCCCTCGTGTCATCGGAGAAGAACGCTGCCATCAAGTTCAACAAGGCCGGATTCACCATTCCCGATGTGATGGCTACCCACTATGAGGAGGCTACTATCGAGTTCTGGATCAAGCCTACGAGTCTCAGCTACTATAATCAGACGGGTGGCCCTGGTTGGGGACGCTTTATGTTCCACACCGATGCCTATGGTACATTCTATGCCGGTTGGGATACCGGTAATCGTGCCACTACTGCTGCACTTACGAAGGGGCAATGGACCCACATTGCTATGGTAATCAACAAGAACCAGATGAGCATCTTAGTCAATGGAGTGAACCGCACCAGCTGCACCTCCGATAGTTACAGCGGCATAGGCGGATTTGGCGACCTCGTGTTCTCTTCGGGAGTCAGTGCCGAGCAAGATGCCGTGTACGACGAGATACGCATCTGGAACACTGCACGCACGGCCAAGGAGATCAAGGCGTGTATGAACGTAGAGTTTACGGGTAACATCATGCCTCAAGGACTCGTGAGCTATATCAAGGGAGACCTCATCACCGGTAAGGATAACGAACCGCTGATCTACGACTGCGTGGGAGGCCATCACGCGACAATCAAGGGTAGCTACGACGTGGTTATCGCTGACATGGGCGAACTGGGTGCTGTGGATGGCGAGCCCACCATCAGCATCAATGAGCCTACGGGCACCATCTATGCCGGTATACCTACTACACTCAGCGCAACCTACAGCGCAGCCGTGAATCGCATCGTATGGACTGCTGAGGCAGCCGGCATCAAGAATGCCAGCATCTTGTCGCCCACAGTAACCTTTACTACAGCCGGCACACACACCGTAACGGCAGTAGCCTACGCCGCTGACGGAAGCAGCGCGACAGCGACATACGAGGTCGTTGTGGCCGAGGCTCCCGAGGTGGAGGCCGACTTTGCGATGAATGCCACACAGGTGCCTGCAGGAGAGCGCATCGCCCTGCACGCAAAGAATCCCCAAGTGGGATATATCTACCGTTGGAGTATGCCCGGAGCCGACAATGAGGAGGCTGCATCGCCCAGCGTGGCTACCAGCTACCAGGCGAAGGGCACGTATAGCGTGACACTGACGGTGATTGCACCCGACGGCCGTGAGAAGAGTCATACCGAGCAAATCGAGGTACTCGAGGTAGCACCCAAGGCCGCCTTCAGCATAGCTCCTGCCGTAGTCGTCAAGGGACAGGAGGTGGAACTCGTCGACGAGTCGCTCTATGCCCCCACCAAGTGGGAGTGGCGCATCGGTAGTGACAAGGCCAACTATATCCTGTATGATCAGTACAGGTCACTCGTGATGGACCAACCGGGTGTGTATAATGTGACCCTTAACGTAGCCAACAACGAAGGTAATAGTGAAGTGACTCGCGAGCGTGCACTCATCGTAATCAATGCGGACAGTAAGAACGGACTTAACTTCTCGTATGACAATGCCAACGTGACCGTGGGCATGTCGCCCATCGTTGCAGGGCAGAGCGCCTTCACTATCGACTGGTGGATGAACAGCGCTGTACTCGGTTCCTCTAACAACGGTATCGGCGAGAGCGATCAGACAATGCTCGTCAGAACCAATGCCAGTGGACAGATGACCCTCTATGTGGGAGGCAAGAGTCTGTCGTCGAGCAGTAACTTCGTCGTTCCTGGTGAGTGGCATCACTATGCTGTGACCTTCAGTAGCGGTCTCGTGAGCTTCTATCGTGATGGAGTATTGAACTATTCGAAGACGATAGCTTCTACCACAGTACCTGCCATCAGCACCTTCAGTATCGGCACTTCTAACGCTCCCTTCAAGGGCAGCATCGATGAGTTCCGCGTGTGGGGAAAAGCGCTTACGGAGACACAGCTGCGCAGCTTTGCCAATAGCCCCATTGCAGATGTGGCTGCTGCCGAAAACAACCACGGACTAAAACTCTACTATAACTTCAATCAGAGCGGAGGCGATGTACAGGATGCCACCTCAAAAGGCTTGCACGGCAGACGCTCCGGATTCGGTCCTGACGGTGATGCGTGGGGATTGTCGAAAGGTGTCTTCTGCCTCAACTTCAGTGAGGATGGAGGAAAGGATGTTACGGCGACCACTCTT
>JAZOPX010000182.1:0-7417 GCA_045655845.1 Bacteroidaceae bacterium | reverse complement strand
TGCCGTAGGTCTCCATCTGACGCAGCTCGAGGCGGCGTGCACCGCTGAACATCACATACACGATGCCGATATATCCGAGCGTGGCGATGACCCACTGGCCCACGGTGCAGCATGAGCCGAAGCAGATGATGAAGCTACCCGTCCACATGAGCACCTCACCGAAATAGTTGGGGCAGCGCACGATACGGTACAAGCCCGTGTCCACATAGCGGCGTGCGTTGACCTTCTTGGCTGCGCTCTTCTGCGCATCGGCCACCATCTCGATGATGACGCCCAGGACAGCCACGATAGCACCGGCCCATAGCCATCCCTCACTCACGGGGAGTCCACCGCGCAGGTTATGGAGGTAGAAGGTCACGGGGCTTATCTGGCCCACATAGAGCAGGGCACACATTATCCATATCGTCCACATCACGAAGGCGGGCTTCTTTACCGTATTCTCCGGTTGGTACAGGATGTGCTTGTACGTTGCCGAGCGCTTCTCACGCAAGAGGAGGAACATGCCCAGGCGGATACCATAGACAAACAGGGCTGCACACAGGAGCAATCCGGGCAGGGTTATCACATCGCGGAAGATGATGGCCGTAGCGGCCGCCAGTACAGAGATGGTGAATCCATAGCCAATGCTGAAGAAGTAGCCAGCCCAAGGCCGATACGGCAAACGAGAGTGCCAAGAGTAGATAAAGATAACTCATGATGGTAAAAGTTTTATTAGTACAACAAATAATGGGTGCAAATGTACGAAAACTTTGGATAAATCTGCTCGCTTATTCGTATATCTGCGAGAGATCGCCAATATACTTTCGCTCGCTGTGATAAAATATCCAAACAAGTTTGATGTTTTCTCGCTCGCTTATTCGTATATTTGCAGTTGACTGCGAAGATGCTCCCGCTCGCGGTGAAAAATATTCAAGCAAGCTTGATATTTTTCGCTCGCTTATTCGTATCTTTGCCCCAATATAATCCTACGCGTCAATGAAAACCGAAACATCTTCTCGCCCGATACCCAAGACCTATCGTCTGTGTGTCAAAACCGATTGTCCGCGTGCAGCAGAGTGTCTGCGCAGCATAGCTTTGGCGATGGTGTCGCCCGATGAGCAGTCTATACAGGTTGTCAATCCCGCCTATCTCGCTACTGTGGAGGGCGACTGCCCCGTGTTCCGTTCGGCAGAGAAGGTGCGCTATGCCCGCGGCTTCGTGAAGATGCTTTCGGGGCTCACCGTGTCGCAAGCCAATGCCTTGCGTCAGACCTTGGAGCACGACTTCGGCCACGCACGCTACTTCCGCCTCCGATCAGGCGAGCGCCTCATAGACCCTGCTACGCAGGAGCACATACGCCAAGCGATGGTGCGGATTGGTATCACCGACCTCCCCGACTTCGATGCCTACGTAGAGGAGTACGACTGGTAATCGCGTGTGGCGATTACCTGTATTCTTTCTGTTCGAAAGTCCTTTTTCATCGGGTGAGGCTTAGTCTCAGATGATTTCTTTATAGTGATACTGCAGTATCATGGTACTGAAATTGTAGTATCGCTGTGTTGATACTCCAGTATCTCTATACTGATACTCCAGTCCCACCATATAGATACTGCAGTATCGCCATGGAGAGATTGGGTAAAGTAGGGTTTTGCCCCATTGAGTGTCAAGGTCTCCCTCCCGAGAACGTACGGGGTATAGCCCCTATCTCATTATCCTTGGTAGGCATCCTCGCTTGACGGAGCGTTTTTCCTATATAATGATTTGCTCACGCCCCTTGGCATGGAAGGTGACATGCTGCCTGACACTACTGATACTCAATGCTTAATCCTCTGCCAACCCTACTGCCAACCCCCTGGCATACCCCTTGGCAGTAATCTCAGTGCTTGATAATCAACTCTATATGCTGCACTGTCCGATGCCATTGCCAGGGGGTAAACGCAAATCATTATATACCTGTATCATTCATTCTTGTCCGTCTGCGGCAGGTATGTGCTATTCGCAATGCCGCCACTTCGAGTCCGTCTGCGAGTGCTCGCGCTACACCGCCACGAAGAACTTTCGCTACATTTGCAACGGATACGGCTACGGTTGTGTACAATACATTTTGGTAAAATAGAGGCGTTGTGCTTATCCTGTAAACTGGAAACCTGAGAGCTTTTCGAGAAAGTGTAGGGGCAGTATGGAGGTTTTGCGCGTGTAGCGTGGACCACTATTCCATAGCTGTACTTCGGGCTTTTCGGGGACCTCCAATCGAAGGCGTGGCATGGCAGTTCCGCGCTTCGTGTTTATGTAACTCATCTTGGGGACTGGGATGAAAAAACTTTTAAATCATGGCACTCATAATTTGTGAAGAATGTGGTAGCCAAATGTCTGATAAGGCTCAGAGTTGTCCCAAGTGCGGTGCGCCTAATCCTAATGTGTCCATGCAGACACCTGCGGGATTTACCTTTAATCCTTGCGCTTGGCATAGCAACATGCCTGCCGTTTCGTCGTGTGTGACCTGCGGTAAAGCAATGTGTAAAAACTGTACGGATTCAGTACTCTTTACCGTAAATAACAAACCGCAATGCAATGAATGTAGTTTAGCGATGTTGGCTGAGAACATTGCAGCAAACAAGAAAAAGAAAACTTGGTCCATCGTCAAACTCGTATTCCTGCTGTTCTTCATACTTATCGGGTTGATAATGTTTTTGTCAGACCCCAATTCGGCAATGGATGCTTGGATTTGTGCGGGTATCGGTGGGCTTCCTTCAGCCCTGAAAACCTTTATGACTCGTTCGACTGAGGAAAAATTAGTGGATGAAGCCATGTCGCGCATTGATCCAGGTGAAGGATGTACCCAACAACTAATGGGTCTCCTTGTCGGTGCAGTCTTCGCCGTTCTTCTTGCTCCGGTAGCAGCCATCTGGTTTACGATAAAGAATATTCTTGCTATCGTAAGATCCAATCGTGCAATCCAGGCTGACCAGGAAGACTATGATACGATCCAGTTGCGCATGCAAGGAAAGGAGGACGCAGACTCGCCTGCAAATATTCCTGCTCAATCAGAAGCACCTTCACAATCTGGAACTCCCGTACAGCCGGCTATGCCGAATCAAGCACCCATACATGAGGAAGTACATGCTGTACAACCACAACAGAACATCCAGGCTTCATCAGCAACTTCGACCACAAGCGAAGTGGTGGCACCCTCAAAATCAAACAACAATAAACTCATCGGTATCGTTGCTGGTGCATTGATCCTTTTCGGATTTATGGTTGGCTATTTCCTATGGTATGTACCTTATGCGAAGGATAGAGATGCATTGCGCACCTATGTAATAGCAAATACAGTCCTTTTGCGTTCATCCAAGATGACAGATTCGGAGTACAATGTTGTATCCAAAGTCCCCTATGGCGCCGAGTTGATTACCTATACCAAGGATTCCGAATGGGCAGAGGTTAAGGTAGATGGAGTAGAAGGATTTGCTGCTTCTCCTTATTTGCTTGAATGGAGCGACTTCCAATTACTTGATAACGTATGGGGAAGTGTAATTGTAAAGGAATGTATCGAATCCTCCAAATGTCGACTTGCCGTACTCGATTATTGCAAGCGCAATCAATTCAATACAGGATTGATGGTTGGCAGCTTTATACCTTACATAAGGATATGAAACCGAATATGGTGTTATTCCCTCGCTTGAATAATGGTCATGATAAGTTCACCGAGTTCGCTTTTATTCTCAAGAATAATGTTACGAAAGAACGTAAGCTTGCCCTATACTCCTTCGACGAGGGTAGCGAAATGCCTATATTCTTATATGAAGAAAATGCACCGGCCGATGGGGAAATAAAAGATATAAGATTCAATAGCGGGAGAAACAAATATACTATAAGCTATACGGGTAATGCTCCTCAAAAAACGAATAGGGCAACCGTTCAGAAAGAGGAAAAGAAACAACCTTCCGTTGAACCCCAACAGGTGAAAGAGACTCCTGAACCTGCCCCTTCTGCAACAAATGCAGAAGCAATAAATAATAATTCAGCTACGATTGTCGAAGAAACAAAAGAAGATACTAGAGACAATGAAATTTACACCTCTGCCACTTCCCGGCCGGTAGAAAACCGTACCTATACGGTGAATGGTGTATCGTTTACGATGATTGCTGTTGAGGGAGGAACGTTTATGATGGGGTCTACAAAAGGAAAAGGAATTGACCATAATGAGACGCCAGTACATAAGGTCACCCTCAGTAGCTATACTATTGGTGAAACTGAGGTTACCCAGGAGTTATGGCTTGCTATTATGGGTAAAAATCCCTCTATCAAACAAGGAAATTTACAACGTCCCGTGGAAAGGATCTCTTGGAACGATTGCCAGACCTTTATCAGCAAATTGAATGAATTGACAGGTGAAAAGTTCCGTTTACCTACCGAAGCTGAGTGGGAGTTTGCAGCTCGAGGTGGAAATGCCAGTAATGGATATAAGTTTAGTGGAAGCGATGTGATAGACGAGGTGGCTTGGTATTATAATAACTCATCAGGAACCACACACCCCGTAAAGACAAAAAAAGCGAACGAACTTGGTATCTATGACATGAGTGGCAATGTTTATGAATGGTGTGCTGATAGGTACAGTCTTTATTCACCTTCTTCTGAGACCAATCCTCAAGGCCCTTCATATGGTTCATACCGTGTTTTTCGAGGTGGCCGATACAACTATGGGTGGGGTGAGTGCCGTGTGACCCTACGTGCTTATAATGGACCAGATACTAATGGCAATGGCGTTGTCGGCTTACGACTTGCGCAATAGTGATTGCCTGACAGATAAGGTGAAAGGGATTGTCGGATGGACATATATTTAGCGTACCCTCTTCGGGTTATTATGACACAAGCTTCGATTTGGTTATGTTAAAGGGTTCTCTTGCCTATACGGTACGTGGCACCAATGTTGATTTTGCTCCGAAATTTGTCCACTCGGCGTTTAATGGTTCGGAATGGTCTATGGTTACATTGACATCGGAAAAAGATGGAATGTCTGCTATAATAAAGCTATATGTGAATGGAGTATATGTGAGCCGTATCAAAGATATAATGTTGGATTATTCTTTGAATAAGGGCATTAGCTTTATGTTCGGAGGAAAACTTGTTTGGAATGGAGGAAACAAAACGATCAATGCGGTTAATATGACCGTTGATAATCTCCGCATTTATAATGGTCGTGCTTTGAATGCTTCCGAGGTAATGCAAGTGTATGAATATGAATCGCGATGAAACGAATCGCCAAGAGTCGGTTCGGTTACTTGTAACTTGAGGTATCTGACTTTATATGAATATAGATAGAGGGAGCATCAGAAGATGCTCCCTCTATCTGTGTGTATTATGTAGACGTGTTGTTACTTCACCACGCCTTGGGCTACGAGGCCCTGGCCAAGTAAGTCTTAGAAATAGAAGTTGAGAGCGACGTTACCGCCGATTAGTCCCATGCCAGTCTTGAATGTAGTGCTCTTTCTGCTCTTGTATGAGTAGTTGTTGGCATCAATCTGCTCCTTGGTGACGTCTTTGTTGTCGTTCTCATACTTGGATACGGTCTTTTCAGTTTTGGTGCTAACGCCCAAGTCTAAAGCGGAACTGAGTGAAATCTTTTCAGAAAGGAATAACTCGACTCCTACGTTTGCCATCAAGGAAATAGTGCTTGTTGGGTTGGTCTGCTTCAGGTATGAGTTATAATCCTCTGTCTTGATCGTTTCGAATGTTCCGTCCCATTTTTCTATCTCGTAGGTGTATGCAAACTTTTCATTAATGGTTATATTTGTGGCTTTACCATAGTATATGCCTGCACCAACGAAGGGTTGTAGACGTTTTCCGGGACGGAGGTAGTATTGGGCCCCTACGCCGAAAGTGAAGTCTTTGCTTGCCGTGGTATTTTCACTTGTGATGGTTTCGTATTTACCGAAGTTGATGTCCTGTTGATATTCGTAATTGATATTCTTTCTCTTGGAATTGTCAACGCTCAATGCTGCGGTCAGCGCAACTTTTTCATTTAAGAAATACTTGGCGGAAATGGCGTTTGACAAATTCTCAAGGTCGAGTTCGTTGTCGCTGGTCCCGTTAAGGATGTTTCCTGCAAAGTTGATGACGGGCATTGCATCAATAGAAAAGGTGAAATCTCCTTGCTGACCTCCATAATACTTTGCTTCGTTCTGCGCGTTTGCTGCACCTACAGCAAAGCAACAACATGCTAATGCTGCGATAATACTCTTTTTCATACTTTTAGATTTTTGAAGTTAATAATGAATAATGAGTGTTTAACATGGCAAATATAGGTAAAAAAAGAACAGCGTATCCTCTATCCTTCTTAATTTTTGTTAAAATAGTGCTGCTGTGCGGAAAGGTGGTATTATATGACAAGAGGAAGCTGGATTCGTCCAGCTTCCTCTTGTTGTTGTCGGAGAACTCTGCTGTGCAGAGGCTGATCGACAAGATTACTAAATAATGAATAAATCGTAAATAGTAAATTAACGAACGTTGAAGTTGCTACGCTCGGCAGAACCTGCAAGCAGTCTTTGCTCTCGCTTAATCGCAACTTTGTCAAATGGTAAATCAAATCATCTCCACACTACGCTTGATGAACTTGCTCAGTGCCTCACCCTTGAGCATGCCGTTGCCCAGGAGGGCAAGGTCGATGAGTTGGTGCAGTACCTTGTTGTCTTTGGCGAAGTCGGCGTAGATGGCTTCACGTTTGGTGCGCTGCGCATCTATCTTGGTGTGGAGTTCGCTGAGTTCATCCTTCTCGGCTGAGGGTATCTCCTCGTCCTTCATGCCCTTGTGTGATGCTTCGAGGGCCTCTTCACGTGCCTGCAATGCTGTGGTCTCCTCGTTGATGGGTTTGAGGCTATCGGCGGTCTGCTCCTTCTCTGCGGTGAGGACTGACTGGATGAGGGGATGGTCGGTGTTGAGGATGAGGGTATACATGTCGGGCATCTCGCCATAGAAACTCATGCCTGCATTGATGGCTACCATCTCCTTCATACGACGCATATACTCGCCCTGTGTGATGAGGATGGGGGCTGCAGTGGCACCAAGGGCTTGGGCATCGACCATGAACTCGGTCTTCTTCACCTCGGGCATCTGGCTCTTGAAGGCGGTGGTGAGCATCTCTCTTTCCTCGGCAGGGAGCTCTACGCGTTGCTTGTCTTCCTTGATGATGAGACGGTCAATGACATCAGCATCTACACGAGTGAAACGGCTCTTCTCCATCTTCTGCTCGAAGAGGTTGAGCATGGCGGTGTCTAGCTGTCCGTCAAAGTTGAGCACGTTGTAACCCTTCTCCTGTGCTGCCTCGATGTAGGTGTACTGCTCGTCACGGTCGGTGGCATAGAGGTAGATGAGGTTGCCCTCCTTGTCGGTCTGGTTGTCCTTGATGAGGGTCTGATACTCCTCGTAGGTGAAGTGCTTG
>JAZOPX010000181.1:0-5417 GCA_045655845.1 Bacteroidaceae bacterium | reverse complement strand
TTCCTGCCCGAGATCGCCAGCCGAGTGCACGAGAAGCAGTATCGCGAGCAGTCGTTCGTGGTCACCCTCGAGTTTGGCCCCGAGGAGTACTGCGTGAAGAGAGGCGACATCGTGGCCTATGCCGGCAACACGGGCTATTCGTTCGGTCCTCACCTGCACATGGAGATACGCACCACCGACACCAACGAGCCCATCGATCCGCTGCCCTTCTACAAGCATTTGATAGCGGACAACATCGCTCCGCGTGCTACCCATATCATGGTGTATGGAGGGGCCTCTCCTTTCGCGTTGGCCCATGGAGAGAGAACTTCCAAGCACATTGAGATAGCGGTTACCTCTGAGTCACCCCTCCTCGGGAGGGGAGGGGGAGGCCCCCTATTTGCTTGGGGCCGCATCGGTACGGCCATCTCGGCCAACGACTACATGGATGGTACTACCAACAACTATGGCGTGCGCTACGTGCGTCTCTACGTTGACGATAAACTGGTGAGTCGTAGCGATGTAGACCGCTTCGCTTTCTCGGAGGACCGCCTCATCAACTCGTGGACCGACTATCATGTGCAGCGCACCACGGGACGATGGTATATGCGCTCTACCATTGCCGAACACAATGACCTGCGCATGCTCCATGCCGATGAGACCATGGGCTGGATAGATATCAATGAGGAACGCGACTACCACTTCCGCTATGAGCTCGAGGACCTCTATGGCAATACCTCGGTGTATCGCTTCGTGGTGCGAGGACGGCGGATGGAGCTCTCGTATCGCGTGCCCAACTACTTCTACCGTATGGATGCCTCACGCGACAATCGCTTCTGTGCCAACGGTCTCGAATTGTGGATACCGCAAGGACAGCTTTTCGAGGATGTGGGACTGGATTACGACGTGGTGCCCTCCGATACGGACCAGACAGAAATCTATCGCCTGACCACGATGCGCATACCGCTGCGCAAGTCGGCAGAGCTTACACTTCCTGTCATTCCTCATGGAGGTGTCGGTACGGATAAGCTCTACGTGGCTCGTGTCGATGGCGAGCGCCGTATCTCTTGCGGTGGCACCTACAGGTATGGACACATCACGGCTCAGATCACAGAGCTGGCATCGTACACCGTGTGTGCCGACACCGTAGCCCCCAAGATCACGCCCATAGGCGAAACTACCTGGAGGAAACGTGGTGTGGTGACCCTCCGCATCGCAGATGGAGAAACGGGCATACGCAGCTACAGCGGCAAGATTGACGGCAAGTGGGTACTATTCAAGTACAGCAGCAAGAACGCCCGTCTCACTTGCGACCTCAAGGCCGAGGGCGTCGGAGTCAACTATCGGGAGATAGAAATTGTTGTAGAAGATATGCGGGGCAACAAGCAGGTGGCGCGTTTTACAGGCATCCCTCCGCAAGGGGATAATTTATAGACGTTAGCCCACCCATAGGAGTTCACAGCAATGCCTGACCTGCTTATTTTATCGTCAATCGTTTGCTGAATACGAAATTATATTCTATTTTTGCAAAGTTAAGAGCGTTTGAACGTGAAAAAAATACTGAAAAAAACAGCGAAAATAGCACTTCCGTTGCTCGTGGCAGGAGCACTGCTCTATTGGATGTATCGTGACTTCAACTTTGCCGAGGCAAAGCGCATCTTCCTCCATGAGATGAACGTCTGGTGGCTGTTGGCCTCACTCCTGCCCATCACATTGAGCCATATGATACGCGGCTTGCGATGGGGTATCACATTGGAGCCTCTGGGCTACAAGCCTAAAAGGGGAGATTGCATCGACTCTATCTTCATTGCCTATGCATCAAGCGTGGTGGTACCGCGTGTGGGGGAGGTGTCGCGCTGTGCGGTGCTGTCAAAGTATGACAACGTACCTTTCAGCAAAGCTCTGGGCACCCTCGTAGCCGAGCGACTGGTCGATATGCTGGTGGTGGCAATGTTTGTGATGGTGATGCTGATGACGCAGTTCAGCGAGTTCATGTCGCTCTTCGAGAAGACTGGAACCAATGGAGCTTCGTTGACCGGGTTCCTCACATCGCCCAAAACCTATATCATATTAGGAGGCGTGATAGGCGCATGTGCCGTATTGTGGATATGGATGCGAAAGTCGGCTTTTTATGGCAGGGTGAAGAACACGGTGCGTGGCTTCGTCGACGGACTGCTGTCACTCCGGACGATGAGGCGCAAGGGATTGTTCTTGGTCTATACTCTCGCAATCTGGGCAGGGTATTTCTTCGAGTTCTACATCGCTTTCTTCTGTTTTCCCTTTACGGCAGAGCTCAGTATAGTGCAGGCATTGGTGACGTTTGCCGCTATCAGCTTGGCCATCATCATACCCACTCCTAACGGGGCAGGTCCCTGGCATTTCGTTGTCATCTCCATGATGACGCTCTATGGGGTGTCTCAGACCGATGCCTCATCGTTTGCCCTCATCGTACATGCCTTCCAGACACTCGGAGTGGTATTGCTCGGTGCCTATGGATGGGTGGCATTGCAGGTGAGAAATCGTAAAATGAAAGTTAAAAATTAAAAATAGAATAGAGATTATACAGTGATAAGATTATAGGATTAGAACTCCTAACTCCTAATTCCTAACTCCTAATTATAAAAACACTATGAGTACAATTGCAGAATTAGCTCCTCAGAGCGTGTGGAAACATTTTTATGCGTTGACACAGGTGCCCCGTCCTTCGGGCTATCTCGAACCCGTACAGCAGTTCCTGCTCGACTTCGGTAAGAAGATTGGCGTAGAGACCTTCATGGATGAGGCTGGCAACATCATCATGCGCAAGCCCGCCACTCCCGGTATGGAGCAGCGCAAGGGCATCGTGCTGCAGGCACACATGGATATGGTGCCTCAGAAGACTGCCGAGAGCACCCATGACTTTGAGAAAGACCCCATCGACTGCTACGTGGATGGCGACTGGGTGCGCACCCGTGGTACCACGCTCGGTGCCGACAATGGTCTCGGCGTAGCCGCCATCATGGCCATCATGGAGGACGATACTCTGGAGCATGGTCCGCTCGAAGGTCTCATCACCGCCGATGAGGAGACCGGTATGTTCGGTGCCTTTGGCCTCAAGCCCGGTACTGTGCAGGGCAAGGTGCTGCTCAACCTCGACTCTGAGGCCGAGGGCGAGCTCTACATCGGCTGTGCCGGTGGTATCGACGTTACCGCTACACTGCAATATATGGAGATAGAGCCCGAAGAGGACTACAAGGCCGTGCGCGTGACCCTCAAGGGTTTGCGTGGTGGTCACTCAGGCCTCGAGATCTGTGAGGGCCGTGGCAATGCCAATAAGCTCATGGGCCGCTTTGTACGCGAGGCCGTGCTCGAGTGCGACGCCCAGCTCGCCCAGTGGAAGGGCGGCAACATGCGCAATGCCATCCCACGCGATGCTTTCGTGGTGCTCACCTTGCCCGAGGATGCAGTAGAGGACATCAAGGATTTGGCAGCCCGTTGCGAAGCACTCTTCAATGAAGAGTTTGCCACCATCGAGAGCGGTATCACCCTCACCGTAGAGGAGGTGGAGCTCCCCGAGAGCGAGACCCCCGAGGAGATTCGCGACAACCTCATCGATGCTATCCTCGCTTGTCAGAACGGTGTGATGCGCTATATTCCCACCATCCCCGACACCGTGGAGACCTCAAGCAACCTCTCTATCATCGAGATTGGCGAGGGCAAGGCACAGTTCAGCCTCCTCGTGCGTAGCTCATCGGAGAGCATGAAGATGTATCAGGCCATCTCGCTCGAGAGTTGCTTCTCTATGGCCGGTATGCGTGTTGAGTTCAGCGGTAGCTACAGTGGTTGGCAGCCCAATGTGAACTCTCATGTGCTCGCCGCCATGAAGGAGACCTACAAGGAGCTCTTCGGTAAGGATCCCGAGGTGAAGGTTATCCACGCTGGTCTCGAGTGCGGTATCATCGGCGCTGTCAACGAGGGCATGGATATGATCTCATTCGGTCCCACCTTGATGTCGCCCCACTCACCCGACGAGCGCGTCCTCATCCCCACCGTACAGAAGTTCTACGACCTCATTTGCTACGTCCTCAAGAAGGGGGTGAAGTAAAGGAAAAGCCTCCCCCTTGCCCCTCCCAAGGAGGGGTGACTCGGAATATAGTGTAAAATGTTAATAACTTCTCCTAACTCTTCGCGAGGTATGGAATTCCCCTCCTTGGGAGGGGTTAGGGGAGGTCTCATATTCTTATGAACAAAGACCTATCATTAAACCCCAACAAGATTGTGGCATACTTGCAGAAGCCCTGCAAGGAATTTACCAAGGCCGATATCGTGCGTTATATCAAGGAGACCGGCATCCGCATGGTCAACTTCATGTATCCTGCTGGCGATGGCCGCTTGAAGACTTTGAACTTCGTTATCAACAACGAGGCTTACCTCGATGCCATTCTCACCTGTGGTGAGCGTGTCGACGGCAGCAGCCTCTTCCCCTTCATCGAGGCAGGCAGTAGCGACCTCTATGTGTTGCCCCGCTTCTGCACCGCCTTCGTGGACCCCTTTGCCGAAATTCCTACGCTCTCCATGCTCTGCTCTTATTTCAATAAGGGTGGCGAACCTCTCGAGAGCTCACCCGAGAACACCCTGCGCAAGGCATGCCGTGCTTTCCATGAGGTGACAGGTATGGACTTCCAGGCGATGGGCGAGTTGGAGTACTATGTGATTGCTCCCGACTGTGGCATGTTTGCCGCTACCGACCAGAAGGGCTATCACGAGTCGGCACCCTATGCCAAGTTCAACGAGTTCCGCACCCAATGCATGGCCTATATCGCCCAGGCTGGCGGACAAATCAAATATGGTCACTCCGAGGTGGGCAATTTCACCATCGATGGCATGATTTATGAGCAGAACGAGATTGAGTTCCTCCCCGTGGGTGCCGAGGATGCTGCCGACCAGCTCATGGTGGCCAAGTGGATTATCCGTAACCTCGCCTATAAGCATGGTTACGATATCACCTTTGCACCCAAGATTACTGCCGGTAAGGCTGGCTCAGGCTTGCACGTACACATGCGTATTGTCAAGGAGGGTCAGAACCAGATGCTCGATGGTAGTGTGCTCTCAGCCACCGCTCGCAAGGCCATTGCGGGTATGATGCAGTTGGCTCCCTCCATCACCGCCTTCGGTAACACCAATCCCACCTCGTACTTCCGTCTCGTGCCCCATCAGGAGGCCCCCACGAACATTTGCTGGGGTGACCGCAACCGCTCGGTGCTCGTGCGCGTACCCCTCGGCTGGGCTGCCAAGAGCGATATGTGCCAGATTGCCAATCCGCTCGAGGCCGTGAGCAACTACGACACCACACAGAAGCAGACCGTGGAGATGCGCTCACCCGATGGTTCGGCCGACATCTACCAGCTCATTGCCGGTCTCGCCGTAGCTTGCCGCTATGGATTTGAGCTTGACAATGC
>JAZOPX010000180.1:0-13906 GCA_045655845.1 Bacteroidaceae bacterium | reverse complement strand
AGCGACTTGCCCATGCCAAAGAAGTCTACAAACTGTTTGGGGTGCTTCACGCGACTCTGCGGCCAGAAACGACTGCCTATGCCGCCAGCCATGATAACACAATAATTATTCTGTTCCATGCTCATGGTATTTTTTTTAGATTCAATAGTGCAAATATATCCCTTTTCTTCGAGATTACATAGCACTTGGGTGCGTTTTTTGACTTTTTATCACTCTTTAAGAACCCTTCTCACTAGATAAATCTCCCTTTGAGTGTACAACAAAAAACTGTGAAATGAAATCATCTCACAGTTCTCTTTTATCATTGAAGAATTGTTCTTAGATATTCTCCTCGCTGCACGCGCTATATCGGTCGAGAGCCGACTGGGCGGCTTGCTTGACGAGCAGGTCATCGCCCTGTAGGGCAGCGTGTGCTTGGTCGAGGAACTCGTTGCGGCTGCGCTCATTCATCGTCGCTCCGAACTGGACGAGCAGGTGGCTCATGAGGCGAAAACCGGTGTAGGCCTCTATGCGCTGCTCTGAAGCCATCCACTGATAGGCCTTCTGTGAGGCGTAGGGGAGGCGGCGGAAGAGACCCATGCAGACATAGTCGGCCAGCTCGGTGTTGTGTATCTGCTCCATCCAGAGGTCGGCAAATTCGGGGCAGAAGGTGTCGGTGGGCTGCAGGTAAGCTGCTAGGATCTTGCACTCGCGGATGTCCTCTTTCCACAATGCTTGTGCCAGTTCGTGGTTGGGCTCATAGCCTGCGGCAATCTCGCGCAAGCGGGGCAGCTCCACCCCGAAGATGAGGCGGTACTTCAAGCCCTTCTCGCGCAGGCTCTGCGAGAGCACGCCATTCATGAAAAGGCGTAGCTTCCCTTTAATTTCTCTAACTGTTTCGTGCATAAGGCAGACCCCTCTCTGCCCGTGGGCATCTCCCTCTCTATGGGGAGAGCCTCCGGACAAAATTTAGGGTATTTTGTTTTTATATAAACTTACATTGAGGAGCCCCTCTCTGAGTGGGGAGCTTCTTAGTTTCTATACGGCAATGTAGCATACTCGCTGCTGTAGCGGAGCATCTGTGCGTCGTAGCTTTCGTCGTATGAGATTGTTACATCAGTGATGTTGCCGTCAGCATCGGTGACTGCGGTGTATACGGGGTTGATGAATCCCTTGTAGGGGGCGAGGTTGAGCGCAGCGTAGCGGTCGAGGATCTCACGGTGGAGCTCCTGGTCTACCTGTACGGCATACTGCTCTACCAACTGGCGGCCTGCCTCGTAGTCGCCCTCTGATTTGATGCGCTGTACCTCGGCAAGCAGTTCGCCGAAGAGGCCGCGCAACTTCTCGTAGTCGTTGATCTTCACGAAGGTCTTGCCATTGCGCTTGACGAGCTCGATGACATTGTCTTCCTTGCCATGCTCGTAGGCCCAGCGGGCAATGAGCTGGCGGTTGCGCATGTGAGCCTCCTCAACGGTAGCACCCGGCTCGATGCGTACGAGCTGTGTCATGAGGCCGTTCATCATTTGTCCGTAGTACTCGGCCTTATAGGCTTCGGCATTGGGGAGCAAGCCCAATTCGACCATCTTGGGGTCGCCGATGTAGTAGAGACCGAAGAGGTCGGCGCGGGTCTCCTCGATGGTAGAGCCATGTGCCTTCAGCGCGTCGGGATCTACACCGGGGAGCAGCTTGCCCGAGCCATGTCCGAGACACTCGTGCAGGTCGGTATGGAGGTCGCCGGTGAGCGCGTCGTACTGCTCGATGAGGCGGCGCTCTTCGTCGCTATATACAAACTCTTCATTGAATCCGTTGCCCAGTGCTGCTAAGTTGTATGCCTCGGTAAGGTTGCCGATGGTTACTGACTTTGAACCATGTACGCTGCGGATCCAGTTTGAGTTGGGCAGGTTGATACCAATGGCTGTTGCGGGGTAGAGGTCGCCGGCAAGGATGGCTGCGGTGATTACTTTGGCGGTAACACCCTTTACGGTCTCCTTCTTGAAGCGGCTGTCCATCGGTGAGTTGTCCTCAAACCACTGGGCATTGTCGCTGATGATCTGTGTGCGCTTGGTCGCCTCTACATCCTTATAGTTGACGATAGATTCCCATGAAGCCTTCATGCCGAGGGGGTCACCGTAGCTCTCGGTGAAGCCGTTGACAAAGTCGATGTGTGAGTCAAGGTCGTCGACCCATGCGATGCAGTAGTCGTCGAAGTCCTCGAGGTTACCCGAGCGGTAGTACTTGATGAGCTTCTCGATGACGGCTTTCTGCTCCTCGTTCTCAGCCACGGTGAGTGCTTTCTCGAGCCAGTAGACCACCTTGCTGAGTGCCTCGCCATAGAGACCGTCGGTATGCCATACCTTCTCGACCACCTTGCCGTTCTCCTTCACGAGGCGGCTGTTCATGCCATACATCACGGGGGTCTCGTCGTTGGGGTCCTTGAGGTTGTTGTAGAAAGCCTCGGCCTCGGCCTGTGTCACACCGTCGTAGTAGTTGCTGGCTGAGGTGAGTACGAGGTCTTCGCCATCAGCCTGGTTGACGCGCTTGGCCATCACTGTGGGGTCGAAGATAGCGGGGAACACCTCGTCGCACAGCTCGGCAAGGGTCTGGCCCTCAGCTAAGGGGAGCTTGGATGCGTCGACCGATGCCAATGCCTCACGGAAGAACTCCTCAGAGAAGCCGGGCAGGAACTTGTCGGCGCTGTAGTGATGGTGGATACCGCTGGAGAACCATACACGCTTGGTGTAGGTCACGAAGTTGGCCCAGTCCTCAGTACTCTTGTCGCCCTGATAGTCGGTATATACGGTCTCGAGCATCTTACGGATGACAAGATTGTGACGGCCGTTCTGGTCAAAGAGGATGTCGCGGCCCTGCAAGGCAGCCTCTTGAAGGTAATACACCAACTTCTTCTGGTCGAGGGTGAGCGCATCGAACCCTTTCACTTCGTAACGAAGCATCTGGATATCGGCAAATTTCTCATCGTTGTAGTTAAAGGCCGATGTTGCCTCCTTGTCGTTGCTACATGATACACAAACTGCTGTTGCCATAGCTAACATTGTCAATTGTTTTTTCATTATTACACCTTTTTTTTGTTCGTAGTTGTTTGAGACAACAAAATACGCTAAAAATCTACATATACGCAAGTTTTTCGGGATGAATTCTGCTTTGTGAAATAAGGTCCTTGGAGAATGTTCTGCTTCTGTATAGTGGAGTACGTTTATTTTATAGTAATTTTAGTCAGGCATGGACAAGAACAGCGTTCCACATGGTTAGAAGAAGGGTAAATACAAGTTTAAGAGTCCAGTTAGTGATGTTACTTGAGAGGGGTCATCTCCATGTGTGGTGAGGTAGAATTTGAATGCAATTTTTTATATCCTCTCCATGTGTCGTCAGCAGATGAAAAAGCAGTCCTACTATTGCAGCATTTCGGGCCATTGCTTATCTTTGTCGAGACTATGAGTCAGGAGATAGAATATAGCATCAGATCGGAAGCCCGGCGCCTGGGGTTCGCGGCATGCGGCTTCGCCAAGGCAGAGCCTGTGAGCGGGGAGATGGCCCGCGTGCTCGACCGATGGACGGATAGCCACTACCATGCGGGGATGCAGTATATGGAGCGCAACCGACACCTGCGCCTCGACCCCACGCTGCTCGTGCCCGGATGCCAGACGCTCATCGTCGTGGCACTCAACTACTATCCTAAGAAACCGCTACCACCCGAGGGGTACCAGATAGCCTACTATGCCTACGGCAAGGACTACCACCGCGTGGTGAAGGACAGGCTGCACCAGTTGCTGGCCTACATCAGGACCCTCGCACCCGAAGTCGAAGGACGCGCCTTCTGCGATACGGCACCGCTGCTCGAACGCTACTGGGCCGTAAGGGCAGGAATCGGCTTCATCGGGCTCAACCGCACGCTCATCATACCCGGACAGGGCAGTTACTGCTTCCTCGGGGTGCTGGCGGTCAACCTGCCTCTCGGAGACCAAGCCCCCTCTAACTCCCCCATCTTCGCGTGTGGCCAGTGCAAGCGCTGCCTCATGGCATGCCCCACGGGAGCACTCACCCGTGACGGCATAGACTGCCGACGATGCCTCTCGTACCTCACCATAGAGCACCGGGGACCCATCCCCGAAGAAATAGGCAAGAAGATGGGCCGCCGTATCTATGGGTGCGACACCTGCCAGCGGGTATGCCCGCACAACAGAAACGCCCAATCCACCGAGGAAACAGCCTTTGCCATGCCGCCCGAGGTGGCCGCACTCACCCCCGAGGAGTGGCAAGCCCTCACGCCAGAGCGCTACAAGGCACTGTTCGGTGACAGCGCCATCGAGCGGGCAGGCTACGAGGGACTCATGCGCAACATCGCCCAAGCAGATGCGACAGCACCGAACCGAATGTATAACCCCAACCTGAATGAGAAACCTAAAGAATGAATCCTACGATTGTAAGTAACCTGCATCGCGCCCGCTCGCACGAACTTTAGTGGCTTCGCCCCTTTAGTTCGGCGGCACCTCGGCAGTGAATAAGCAAACTTTTCACTGCTCTCGGTTTGCACGAACTTTGACTTCGTCGAACTTCGGCTGTGCTCGCTGAGCAATTGCAAGTGAACTTGCATCGCGCTCGCTTGCACGAACTTTGACTTCGTCGAAGTTGCTACGCTCGGCAGAGCCTGCGAGCAGTCTTTGCCCTCGCTCAACCGCAACTTTCATCTTTCATCTTTCCACTTTCAACTTAATTCAAACGCTTGTTCCTCACGGCGCAGGGGGTAGTGGCCTCGCAGATGTTCGAAGAGTTCGGGAGAGGCTTTCAGTGCACGGCTGTCGGTGTGGGGATCATAGATGCTGAGCAACGCCTCGGCACGGCTCGCTGCAGAGAGCGCTCTCTGGGGAGGGGGAGGAGGAAGTATCGTAGGGACGTCGCCCAGGCCGAAGTGGCGCGACAGCGACTCCAGAGACATGCGGGTGGCATTGGCCTTGCCGTCGGCAGAGTAGCCCGCGATATGGGGCGTGCCGATATGGCAGCGGTCGAGCAGGTCGAGGTCGATGTGGGGCTCGTGCTCCCACACGTCGATGCAGCACTGCGCTATCAGCCCCCTGTCGAGGGCCTGCAGTAGGGCACGGGTGTCGGTAGTCTCACCGCGCGAGGTGTTGATGAAGTAGGGCTTGCGACGGAGCGAGGCGAAGAACGCCTCGTCGGCCAGATGGAAGGTCGCATGAGGACCCTCGTGGGTGAGCGGAGTGTGCAGCGTGATGACATCGGCCTCGCGGGCGATGGCCTCCAATGACACGAACCCCTCCTCGCCACGCTCGGCACGCGGAGGGTCGCACAGGAGCACGCGCATGCCCCACGAACGGGCCATCTCGGCCACAAGCGTACCCACATGGCCTACGCCCACTACACCTAGGGTGGAACCGGAGAGGTCTACCCCCCGTTCACGCTGCAGGAGCAGCAAGACAGACTGCACGTATTGCCGCACCGAAGCGGCATTGCACCCCGGAGCATTGGTCCAACAGATACCGCGCCCAGCGCAGTAGCCCGCGTCGATATGGTCGTAGCCGATGGTGGCCGTGGCGATGAACTGCACGCGGCTCCCTTCGAGCAGGGCAGCGTTGCACTGGGTACGGGTACGCACGATGAGGGCATCGGCATCACGTACGATATCGGGAGAGATCTCGTTGCCCGCCACGTACCGGGCCTCGCAGCCCATCCGGCTCAGGGCTTCGCGGATGTAGGGTATCTTGTCGTCGACTACAACTCTCATAACAAAGGGGTATTATTTGCTTTCATTCAGTACGAGTATACTCTCGGGACCCATGTTGAAGAGCAGGTCCACGATGCTGAGGTTAGGGATGAAGCCGTGCTTCTCCTTGAACACCTGGTAGTACTCCGCAGCATGGAACTCCTGATCCTCCTGCCACGACACCTTGGGAGTGATTACATGGCGAAAATCGGCCATTCCATCGGGAGTTTGGAGGTATTTGTCTGTAGGGCGCAGCGTCACGTCCAACCCGATGAGGTCGCATACGAGATGAGTCAACTGCAGGTTGAAGTCGTAGAGAAACTCCACCTTCCTCTCATAGAAGGGGCGGAAGTCATCCTCGTAGTAGAGGAAGAAGGGGGTGTGGCGGTAGGCGGCCTCCAGGGCGTTCCAGTGTTGGTGACGCCAGTTGCCGTGGTCACTGATGCGGATGTCGCGCATCAGACACTTGCCCTCGCCCGTCTTCTCGGTGGGGATGGTGAGTGCCAAGGGACCATTGGCATCGGCTATCACGCAACGGTTGCGGTAGGTCTGCTTGGTGTAGTTGTCATTGCCCTCGATATATGCCGTATCGGGAGCACATCGGAGCAACTTGCTGTAGTACTGTATCGGAGCCAAATAGGCCGAGGGGAGCAGTATGTCCATAATGCCACTGTCTGGTAGTAGTTTTACTTAAAGGGAAGAGGGAACTACCGAGGTAGCCCCCTCTTCCACAGAGAGAATTGATTGTTCCACTAATCAAGTCTTATGCCTTGGCAGCAGCCTTCGCATCCTTCTTGTACATCACGCGGTATGCCAACGGAGCGGCAAGGAAGAGTGATGAGCAAGTACCGTATACTACACCGAGAATCATCGCGAATGAGAAACTGCGGATGCTCTCACCACCGAGGAAGAAGATGCAGAGCAGTACCACGAGGGTGCTGACTGAGGTGTTGATGGTACGGGCAAGTGTAGTGTTGAGCGAGTCGTTGAAGAGTTGGCTCTTGTCGCGCTTGGGATAGAGGCCGAAGAACTCGCGGATACGGTCGAAGATTACCACCTTATCGTTGATAGAGTAACCGATAGCAGTCAGGATAGCACCGATGAAGGTCTGGTCAACATCCATTGAGAAGGGCAGTACACCGCTCAGGAGTGAGTAGGTACCCATGATGAGCACTACGTCTACCACCAATGCAATCACTGAACCTACGCTATATGCCACGTTGCGGAAACGGATGAGGATGTAGATGAAGATAGCCATCCATGCGAGTACCACTGACCAGATAGCACCACGGAGAATGTCTGAAGCCATGCTGGGACCTACCTTCTGTGAAGAGATGATAGAGCCGCCCTCGTGGTTGTCGCGGTCGATGAATGTCTCATAGGTGAGGTCGCTGCTCACGAGGTTAGCACCCTTGAAAGCCTCGTAGAGGAACATTTCAATCTCGGCATCGATATCCTGAGCATCGTCGTCGATGCGGTAGTTGGTGCTGATACGTACGGTCTGGCCATCACCTCCGAGAGCGATAACAGATACTGAAGCCTCATCGCCAATCTTGTCGGCCAATACCTCACGAATCTGCTCGGGCTCAACCTTCTGCTCGAACTTCACGGTGAAGTTGCGACCACCGGTGAAGTCAATACTTGAACTCAAGCCACGGAGACCGAGTGAAGCCACGCTTACGAGGATAGCAGCACCGAACACAGCGAATGTAACCTTGGCAGAACCCATGAAGTTGATGTGTGAGTTGCGCATGAGGTTCTTTGAGAGGCCAGTGGTGAAGGTGAGGTTGGTCCACTTCTCCTTGTTCAAACGCCACTCGTAAACGAGACGGGTCATGAACACAGCGGTGAAGAATGAGCAGACGATACCGATAATCAAGGTAGTAGCGAAGCCACGGATAGGACCGGTACCGAAGTTGAAGAGGATGATACCTGTGATGATAGAGGTGATGTTAGAGTCGAAGATGGCTGAGAACGCGTTCTTGTAACCATCGGTGAGCGCCTGCTTCACCGTCTTGCCAGCGCGGAGTTCCTCCTTGGTGCGCTCGTAGATGAGCACGTTGGCATCCACAGCCATACCGAGGGTCAATACCATACCGGCAATACCTGAGAGGGTAAGAGCAGCCTGGAACGAAGCCAAGATACCGAGTGTGAAGAAGAAGTTGAGGATGAGTGCACCGTTAGCCACCATACCAGGGATGAAGCCGTACATGGCACACATATAGATCATCAATACGATGAAAGCCACGATGAAGGAGATGATACCCTGCTCGATAGACTTCTGACCGAGTGAGGGACCTACGATATCCTCCTGTACGATCTTGGCGGGAGCGGGCAACTTACCAGACTTCAATACGTTGGCCAAGTCCTTGGTGTCCTCCTGAGTGAACTGACCGGTAATCTGTGACTGACCGCCAGTGATCTCGTTCTGTACGTTAGGAGCACTGTAGATGTAGCCGTCGAGTGCGATGGCGACGGGCTTACCGATGTTCTGCTTGGTGTGTTGTGCCCAACGACGTGCACCGTCAGAGTTCATGGTCATCGATACGCTGGGACGGCCATTCTGGTCGTAGTCGTCAGTCGCCGATACGATAACGTCACCTTCGAGCGGAGCGCGACCATTGCGTTGAGTTGATTTGATGGCATAGAGTTGGAAAATCTTTCCATCTTCGTCAATAGCCTTCACACCCCACATGAGTTTGAGATCGCGGGGGAGAAGCGCCTTCACCTCCTCACGAGCAAGGTACTCGTCGATTTGCTTCATGTCGAGGCTGTGAGCGTAACCAGCCACGCAGTATTGGTTCTGTTCCACTTGAAGGATGGACAACAGGGGATTCTCTTTCTTAGCCTTAGCAATGGCAGCTGCATCTGCTTCCTTCTCGGTGTTCTCACCTGTAAGCGCAGAGAGGTCTACGTTTTCCTCCTCAGCTGCTACCTCGGGAGTCTCCTCGGCGGGGGTCTCGTCAGTCTCGGGGCTCTCTACTGCGATGATATCGCGAAGCTTGGCGTCAGCAGCAGCGAGGAAGGGAGCTACCTCGGCAGCGGTGTAGGTTTCCCAGAATTCGAGGTTGGCCGAACCCTGGAGCAATTTTCTTACACGCTCGGGTTCCTTCACGCCAGGGAGTTCTACCATAATACGGCCCATGCTACCCTCGAGCTCCTGAATATTGGGCTGAGCCACACCGAAGCGGTCGATACGGGTGCGGAGTACGTTGAATGAGTTGGCGATAGCTGCGTCAACCTCAGCACGTATGACTGCTTCAACCTCAGCATCAGTGCTCTTGGTGTTCACCTTGTCCTTGAGCTGCTGTGTAGCGAAGAGCTCGGCCAATGTGCCGTCGGGCTTCTGGTTCTTATACTCCTTAATAAATAAGGTGATGAAGTCGTTGTTGCTGCTTGCAGCCTGCTTGTTCGCAATGGCAATGGCGTTTACGAAAGCTTCATCGGTCTTGTGATCGGCGAGTGCCTTCACAACATCGGGAACTGATACTTCGAGGATCACGTTCATACCGCCCTTGAGGTCGAGGCCGAGGCCAATACCCATCTCGCGCACTTGCTTGAAGGTGTAGATACCAGCGTAAACCTTCTTGTTCATGATAGAATCGATATACACCGATTCGCCTCCAGCGTATTGTGCAGCCTTCTTTTCATGATGGTTTGCAACGAACGTGAAGGAGAGGTAAAATGCACACACCAAGGTGAGCAATACCGCAATTGTTTTTACAAATCCTTTGTTTTGCATTGTAGTTAGTTATTTTATCTTGTTATTTGTATTTATACCTTGCTAAAATACTGCACAATGACCCAGTAAATCAAGAACAGTTTCCAACAAAAGTGCAAATATAGGCTTTTTTTTCTCAACAGACGATTCTTGAGGCAATTATTTGCATTTTAAGTCATATTTTGTCCATAATAATAGCTATTTGGGAGGTAAATGCCTCCTAAATAGCCATATGGTAAACGTCTCAGTAGTTGCTACTTCTTTAGTTCGGGATAGGTGATGCGAGTGTGATATATAGTGCGTAATTTATCCTTGAACACGTTCTTAATATCGTTGATATCCTTGAAGGTAATGGGGCATTGCTTGAAATATCCCTCCGCTACTTGGCCGTCAATGATACGGTCTACAAGGTTGGCGATATTCTCTTCTGTATACTCGGGCAAACTACGAGAGGCAGCCTCCACGGCATCGGCCATCATAAGAATAGCTGTCTCTATCGAGTGAGGGTTAGGCCCGGGGTAAGTAAACATGCTTTCATCAATCTCTTCGCCTGGATGTTCATTCTTGTAGGAGATGTAGAAGTATTTGGCTTTGCTCAATCCGTGATGGGTTAGGATGAAATCCTTGATGGCCTTAGGCAGATGGTGTTTGTCTGCCAGACGAAGGCCATCGTAAACGTGATTGATGATAATGCTGGCACTTTTCTCGTAGGGCAGACAAGCGTGCGGATTGGTACTGCCCTGGTTCTCGGTGAAGAATATGGGGTTCTCCAATTTGCCTATGTCGTGATACATGGCTCCCGTACGCACCAATAAACTGCTTCCACCGACTTTGTTGGCTGCCGCCGCCGCAAGATTAGACACCTGTATTGAGTGTTGGAATGTGCCAGGGGCATTCTCGGAAAGTTGGCGTAGTAGCTTTATGTTGAAGTTCGATAACTCCATCAAGGTGACATCAGAAGTGAAACCGAACAACTTCTCATAGAGCAGCATGAGTGGATAGGTGAAGAGTAGTAGTATGCCGTTGAGCAAGAAATGTGCAAAAATATGCCTGTTCAGCATTATCAATGCGCTTTTGGTAATCAGCTCATAGCCGAAGAAGACTAAACAGTAACATAGGGTTGCCACGACTGCCACACGGAATATCTGCGAGCGCTCGGTAAGTTCAGTCAGAGAGTAGATGGCTGCAATGCCAGCTGTAAGTTGCAGGAGAGTAAATATAAAGGGGTCGGGAACGACCAGTGAGGTCGTCAATACGATTATCAAATGGGTAATAAAGGCTGTTCGAGCATCAAGGAAGATGTTGATCATGACTGGTGCCATGGCAAAAGGTATAATCATAAGCCCATTGCCTTGGGTCATAATCCATGATGCCATGCAGGGGAATATCATCAGCTGAGTGGCGAGAAAGAGTAGTTTGTTGCGCTCATAGAGATAGGTGCGGCGATAGTTGATAAGATACATCAGGAATGCTCCCATGAAGAGTATAACTAACAATGTTTGTCCGATGAATGTCATCTGTATACCTTGCTCGTCGAGACGTTTGTTTAACTCATTCTGATAGGATGTTAATACTTGGTGCAGTTCTTCATCTATCATCTCTCCCGTTCCGATGATTTTTTGCCCAGTAAGTATGACACCGCTATTCGGTGAGATTGTTGCCAATGCTTCACGTCGTGCAGTTTCTGATTTTGAGGCATCGTAATGGATGTTGGGGGTAATGTAATCATTCAAATTGCTGTGGCGTAGAGCATATCTGCCCAAGAGGGTGGTGTCTACATTCATCAAGGCCTCATAGGCCTGTTGTACTGTATACAACTCACTGACGATGAATGGGTATGCCCTGTTTTGCTCAACGAGCATAATGGTGCTTATGCTATCCCCATGTAATCTCTCAAGATCGTTACTCCCGATGATCCCAGTATTGTATATATCCTGTAATTGTGAAATAATGTTTGTTTTCAGAGTTTGGGTGACGATATGGCGTAATTCGTTCTCGTGAAATGTTGTGAATGAGTCTATCACAGACCTACCGATCTGGCTTTCTTTAACATAATAGGGACGTTGAGAAGCCAAGACCTCAGCAGACTCACGTTGTAGAGCACTTTCGCTTTTCGTGATAACAAAGTCAAAGGGGGCTGTTAGTTGTTCATACCTCCAAGGTTTACCCATCGAGAATTCGATGTTAATGGCTTTCTCTCGCGGGAATAGCAGGCATATGGTAACAATCACAACAACGAATACTGCTGCGATGAAAAGGTGTTGTTTGGTGGTCGCTTTCATAATGTAAACAAGGTATCGATAAGACGGTGCAATTTACAAAAAAACTTCGGATGACCCTACTCCTGCTGTGTATTTTGTGTTGCTATAGTGTCGTTTTCGTTTCTGTTCTCGTTTATGGCCTTATTGTGTCGTTCTACAATCTCTTTGTACAATTCTGTCCTCTTTCTAATATGGCGTATGGCTTCTTTTGCTGCGAACTGTTGGCTTTCCTTCTTGGAATATCCAAATCCAATGCCTGCCTCTATCCCTTCGATGCATACTCGACTGCGGAATGTGGGACTATTGGTCCCTACCGTATTTTCGTTGACTAACTCGAATACAACCTTATATTGATTCTTTTGACTCCATTCGATAAGTCTGCTCTTGAAATTGTCATCCTCTTTGGCAACCTTGTCGACATCGATGTATTTCCCTATGATACGTTCTTCAAAAAAACGATAGCAATGGGCATAGCCTCGATCAAGGTAGATGGCTCCTACCAGTGCTTCAAAAGCATTACCAGAGATGAAACTATTGTGCGTGTGATTGATATGTGTCGATTGTATGAGTTCTACCAGCCCCGTCTCCTTGGCTATGCGGTTAAGGCTACTACGTTGCACTATTTTACTACGTACCGAGGTTAGAAATCCCTCTTTTTTATTAGGGAAATGATGGTATAGTATGTCGCTTACTACAGTTTCGATAACAGCATCGCCAAGATACTCAAGGCGTTCGTTATCCTTCTTTTGTTCCTGCGGACGATAGTGGTTAAGTGAGCGATGTATCAGTGCTTCTTGATACACTGCTATATTGCGGGGGTAGAATCCTAGAATCCTTCGCAGGTGACTCGCGAAAACCTTGTCTTTGCAGGATAGTAGGTAGTGGATATAATCAATTAAAGTGTCTATGTGCACGATGACAATAAATATATGGGATGAAACGACAAAAAGCCGCAGAATCGGATAGACCCAATTACTACGACTTTTATAGTACTATCGTGGTACTCTTTGATTACTTCGCGTTGTTAGCGATGTAGTCGATAGCGTCCTGTACGGTAGAGATCTTCTCAGCCTGATCATCAGGAATAGAAGTACCAAATTCTTTCTCCAACTCCATGATCAACTCTACGGTATCCAAAGAATCAGCACCGAGGTCGTTAGTAAAGCTTGCGTTGGGAGTTACTTCTGACTCGTCTACGCCGAGCTTGTCAACGATGATAGCTTTTACTCTTGCTTCAATTTCTGCCATAATAGTAATGTTTTAAATGAATAAATAACTTTAAAGCACTGCAAAGGAAATAAACTTTCTCTTCTTCACCAAATATTTTGCCACATTTCGCCACAAAATACGTTTTTTCTACCCCTATCATCTGTTTTCGTTATGATAGATTCTTTTTTGTTATGTGTATAAGGTCCAGTTTGGAAATACGTTTAATATAATGCCTCTTGTTCTAGTCATTGAGATGGCATCTGGATATATTAATATAGGAATGACAGAAGGCAAGCTCCGCAGAGCTTGCCTTCCCTTTGTTATGCGATAAGTAGCTTAGTCGGCCAACTTAGCCTTGAGGTACTCGCGGTTGAGGCGAGCGATGTTGCTGATGCTTACGCACTTGGGGCACTCGGCCTCGCAGGCACGGGTGTTGGTGCAGTTACCGAAGCCGAGCTCATCCATACGGGCGAGCATAGCCTTGGCACGGCGTGCAGCCTCTACCTGACCCTGGGGAAGGAGGGCGAGCTGGCTCACCTTGGCTGATACGAAGAGCATAGCAGAACCGTTCTTACAAGCAGCTACGCAGGCACCGCAACCGATACATGCAGCAGCATCCATAGCCTCGTCGGCGATGGGCTTAGCAATGGGAATTGCGTTAGCATCGGGGATACCACCGGTGTTCACTGACACGTAACCACCAGCCTGCATGATCTTATCGTATGCAGAGCGGTCTACCATCAAGTCGCGGATCACGGGGAAGCCAGCTGAGCGCCAGGGCTCTACAGTGATGGTGTCGCCATCCTTGAAGCGGCGCATGTAGATCTGACAGGTAGTAGCACCTGTAGCGGGGCCGTGGGGATGACCATTGATGTAGAGTGAGCACATACCGCAGATACCTTCACGACAGTCGTGGTCGAAGGCAATGGGTTCCTTGTTCTCGTTGATCAACTGCTCGTTGAGGATGTCGAGCATCTCCAGGAATGAGGTATCGCCGGGGAT
>JAZOPX010000179.1:0-5421 GCA_045655845.1 Bacteroidaceae bacterium | reverse complement strand
GGTAGATGTCGCTGCCACCCACAGAGGCGATAACGATATTCTCCATCTCCATGGGGTCCTTGAACTCACCCTCTACACGGAGGGGGAAACTCTCGTTACCGATGTCGAACGTACCGCCAGGGATATTCATGTTCTCGGCAGAGATAATCTGACTGATGGCCTCGATGCTGAGGTTATAGGCCTCGAGCTTCACGGGGTCACAATAGACGTAGACCTCACGCTCTGCCGCACCACCGATAGATACCGAGCCTACGCCCGGGATACGGGCCAAGGGGTTGCAGACGTTGTCGTCGAGGATCTTGTAGAGTCCGTTGGTTGACTGCTCGGCCTGCACCGAGAGGATCATGATGGGCATCATGTCGGAGTCGAACTTGAAGATGATGGGCGTGCTCACCGCATCGGGCAAGGCCGACGATATCATATCAAGTTTGTCGCGCACATCGTTCGTCAGGTCGTCAATGTCGTGTCCGAACTCAAACTCAAGCGTGATGAGCGAGAGGTTCTCCGAAGACTTTGAAGTGATATGCTTGAGGTTGGCCACCGAGTTGAGCGTACTCTCCAAGGGGCGTGTAACATTATTCTCAATATCCGACGCACTGGCACCCGAGTAAGAGGTCATGACCATGATGACGTTACCCTCAATCTTCGGGTACAGGTCGACGGGCAGTTTGGTCACCGAGAACACACCAAACACCACAATAGCGGCGAAGATGAGACCGGTCATAATCGGTCGTTTGACCGAACCTTCGTATAAACTCATAATATTATGTGCCTCTCCCCCCGCCCTCTCCCGAAGAGAGGGAGCTTGCAAGCATCGCGGGGCTACAAGGACTTTTTTTAGTTTGTACTATTATCATTCTGTGGTCTCCGAAGTCCCCCTCCTTCGGGAGGGGTTAGGGGAGGCCGCTTTTACTTCTCCACTCTCACCTCGGCACCGTCGGTCAAGCGGCCTTGGCCGGCGATGACTACGGTTGCGCCATCGGCCACACCACCGAGCAACTCATAAGCATCGTCGAGACGCTGGCCGAGTTCTACCTTCACGTAGTTCACCTTACCATTATCATAGAGGTATACGAAACGCTCGCCTGAGCCGGGCTGCTTCACTACTGCCACGTCGGGGACAACAACGTGATTCTCGGTACCGAAATTGATCTGTGCACGGGCAAACATACCGGGGCGTACCTTCTCATCCTTGTTGGTAAGGGTGAGTTCGACGGGGAAGGTGTGGGTAGCCGCGTTGATGGTGGGGTACTTGAGCGATACGGTAGCGGTGAAGGTCTCACCGGGAAGCGCATCCAATGTGATGGCGGCCTTGTCGCCCTTCTTTACCTTAGAGTAGTAGTTCTCTGACACGTTGACCATCAACTTCACGGGACGAATCTGCTCTACGGTGAGGATGGCCGCACCGGCATAGAGGTCGCCGTTGTCGTAGTTGCGGGCAGTCACAATTCCGTCGATGGGGCTCAGCAACTGGGTATTCTCCATGATGTTCTTGTACTGGGTCTCAGCCACCTCGAGCGACATCTTCATGTTGTCAAACTCGGCCTTTGATACGGCACCTACAGCATAGAGTTCCTTGATGCGGGCAAAGTCGACCTTCTGATTCTCAATCTGAAGGGTGAGTTGCTGGAGGTTGGCGGCATCCATCTGCACCAACTTCTGTCCTTTGGTCACGTGGTCGCCCACCTCAACGAAGATCTTGGCGATACGGCCCGGAGCCTGAGGGGCGATGTTGTTCTTCACTTCGGCCTGCACGGTACCTACATAGTCGCGTACCTGGTCGACAGGACGCACCGATACCTGAGCCACCTTCACGGCGGGCTTCACCTCTTCTACTGGTGCCACCACGGCCTGTGTGGGCGCACCCTTTCCTCCACATGCAGCAAGCAAGGCGGTCATCGCCAAGGCTGCCAACGAGAATACATTTCTTTTCATTGCGTTATATGTTCTGTTAGTTTATTTCCTGAATTACTCTTTTCCCTGCAACTTATCCAAGTCTGCCTTTGCGCTCAGGTAGTCGAAGATAGCCTGTGTGTAGGTCAACTTGGCCTGTGTGAGTGCCACCTCGGCACTGTTGAGTTCGAGCACTGTGCCACGGCCCACCTCGTAGAGTTTCTCTGCGATGTCGCGGCCCTTCTGTGCCTGCACGATGGCCTCCTTATTGCTTGATACCTGCTCGGCACTGGCCGCCATGCTGTTGAGATAACTCTGCTGCTGCATCGCAAGTTGACGGGCGGTATAGTCGCGGTTGGTCATCAACTGAGCAATCTGCAGGTTGGTCTTCTTCAATGCAGAGATGTTGCTGTACTTGAACAAGGGGACGCTCACGCTCAGCGACACGTTGCTGTAGGGGTTCCACTCATACTCCTTGAACTTGAAGTCGTCAGCCATGCAGGTGTACATGTAGTTGAACTGCAATGCCACGATGGGCGCGAAACTCTGCTTGTTGATCGAGAGGCTCTGCTGCAACATCTTCACATTCATGTCCAACTGAGCCAACGTACTGTTGTTCTTCAAAGAACTGGTATCCGCGGTCAATACACCGGCAAACACCGCCTCCTCGTAGTCGTTCAGGCTACCTTGCAACTCAATCTCTGTCTCGGGTTCGATATTCATCAACACCAGGAGTTGCAACTTGGAGAGTTCCACGCCGTTGCGTGCCGAGATTACCGAGGGCTGCATGTTGCGCATCTGCACCTCGGCACTAATTTTGTCGAACTCGCTCACGCGACCCTGCTCATACTTGGCATTCACGATGCGGAAGTTCTCTTCGCTCTGGGCGAAAGCCTTCTGAAGCACGGCATAACTATCCTGCGCCAAGAGGGCCTGATAGAAAGCCTTGGTCACCTGATTGATGAGGTCCTGTCTTGAGGCACGAGCCTGCTCCACGGCCAAGGCCACATCGGTCTTGGTGAGTTTCATGCTCTTGTAGAGCGTAGGGGCAAAAATAGGCAGACTCACGGAAACACCGCCCTGATACTGGTTGGGGATACCAATCTCAATCTTCTGTCCCATCATCACCATCGTCTGCTTCTTGATGGTACGAGTGTAGGCTCCAGAGAGTGAGGCCTCGGGCAAGAGACCCAATGCTGTCTCCTTGTTGGAGATTTTCTTCAACTCAATCGTCTGTTCAGCCACCTGAATGGTCGGGTTGTCGCTAAGGGCGATCTCTATCGCCTGCTCCAACGTCAGAGCCAACCTCTCCTGTGCTGTGGTGCCCATTGCACTAAAGCAAATAGCAACCATCATCGCCGATCTAAGACCGACAAACCACATTTTTTTCATCATTAATACCAATTATTTTAGTTCTTTTATAGTTATTCGTCAACGAGCGAAGATGCTTCTCCTCTGAAAAGCCCCACAAAGGTACAACAAAGTTTTTGTGGGGAAAAACGAGTTTGGCTTTTATAACATTGTTTAATACCTTTTGCCTCTACATATGGGCCAATTATAACATTTTTTTACACTTTGCTATAGCAAACTGCTCCATGGAGGTGACAAAACCCAGTCTGACAAGAGAAAACGTAAAAGACCCCCTCACCCCAACTACACCTGCCATCAGACACCACTCCCCCAAACAACGAAGATTATCCCAGGCTCGAAAAAAGTTTGTCGGTACTGTGATAAAATTTTGCCGCTATAGCGATAATTTTCCGTCAAACTATCGACAAATCTTGTCCATCCATTGTTTCATTATAGGCACGCCAAAGCGACAGTCGGCCACCCTGCCCCATATTTCACCCTAAAACGCCATAAATGCGCCTTTCCATCGACATTCCCTCTTATTAAGCCAAGCCTATTACATCAAGGAATCACTATGGGCGTAGCGCATAGGAGAAGCGATTAGAAGAGAAGCAGCGGATTAATATTTCACCCCGTATTTTTAATAATTACCCCTTATAGAATTTTATCCCCAAACAAATGAATATAACCTACAGAAAGGGAGGGATTGAAAATAAAAAACGAACTTTGCGCTGCAAACAAGCGAAAAACAACTTTTGACAAATGATTAAGCATTATTTGAAACATGTGGAGAATGCCGTTAAGAATCACTGGAATTCTCCTGCTATCACAAACTACGGTAAGAACACCTTTACTTTCGGCCAGGTAGCCGAAACCATTGAGAAGTTGCATATCCTATTGGAAGAGGCTGGTGTAAAGAAGAACGACAAGATTGTCCTCTGCGCCAAGAACTCAGCCGAGTGGGCAGCCTCGTTCATCGCCATCGGTTCATACGGTGCCGTGATGGTGCCCCTGCTCAACGACTTCTTGCCCGAGAGCGTACAGAACCTCACCAACCACTCTGACGCTACGGCAATCTTCACTGAGCCCGAGATCTGGGACAAGATGGATGCAAAGCAGATGCCCAACATCAATATCGCCATCAACATCCTCGACTTCACCCCCATATACACTAAGGACAGCAAGGTGGATGCTGCGGCATTCCACGAGAAGTGCGAGAAGATCTTTGCCGAGCGCTTCCCCGAAGGCGTAAAGCCCGAGCATATCGATTATCACACAGGTGACTTCGACGAGTTGGCACTCATCAACTACACTTCTGGTACCACAAGCGACCCGAAGGGCGTTATGCTCTCGGCACGCGCCATCAGTTCGAACGTAGAGTTCGCCATGAAGCACATGCCCAACCAACCCGGCTGGCACATCCTCTCGATGCTGCCCCTGGGTCACATGTATGGCATGGCCTTCGAATTCCTCTACCCCATGGCATCAGGCTGCCACATCTTCTTCCTGGGCAAGACCCCCACTCCTTCGGTGCTCATCAAGGCCCTCGGTGAGGTGAAGCCCTACATGCTCGTGACCGTACCTCTCGTAGTGGAGAAGATCTTCAAGGGCAAGGTAATGCCTACCTTGGAGAAGCCCCTGATGAAGGTGCTCACCGCCATCCCCGGCATCAACAAGATCATCTATAACAAGGTGCGCACCAAGTTACTCACCACATTCGGTGGCAACCTCGAGCGCGGTAGCCTCATCGTGGGTGGTGCAGCCATCAACGAGAAGGTGGAGAAACTGATGAAGAAGATGAACTTCCCCTACACCGTGGGCTATGGCATGACGGAATGCGCTCCGCTCATCTGCTACCGCAACTGGAAGACCTTCGCCATGCGTTCGTGCGGACAGACCGTAGAGCGTATGGAGGTGCGCATCGACTCTGAGAATCCCCGTAGCGTAGTGGGTGAGATTCAGATGAAGGGCCAGAACGTGATGATGGGTTACTACAAGAACCCCGAGGCCACGAAGGCGACCTTCACCGAGGATGGTTGGCTCAAGAGCGGCGACCTGGGCATCATGGACGCCGACGGCAACGTATTCATCAAGGGTCGTTCGAAGAACATGATTCTCAGCGCCAGCGGACAGAACGTATACCCCGAGGAGATTGAGGACAAGTTCAACAGCCTGCCC
>JAZOPX010000178.1:0-3409 GCA_045655845.1 Bacteroidaceae bacterium | reverse complement strand
GGTGTAGGCAAGAGCGACCGCGAGATCAATCTTGCCCTCGACTACGGCATCCACTGCTTCAACGTAGAGTCTGAGGCCGAACTCCTTATCATCAACGAACTGGCCGAGAAGAAAGGCAAGGTAGCCCGCATCGCCCTACGTATCAACCCCAACGTAGGAGCCCATACCCACAGCAATATCACTACAGGCCTGGCCGAGAACAAGTTTGGTATCAACCTCGAGCAGATCGAGGGCGTCATCGAACAGGCCATTGCCCTACCCCACATCGATTTCGAGGGCGTGCACTTCCACATTGGTTCGCAGATATTGGATATGATTGACTTCGTGGCCTTGTGCAACCGTGTGAACGAACTCACCGAACTCTTCGAGCGTCGCAAGTACCCCATCCGCAGCATCAACGTGGGTGGAGGTCTCGGCATCGACTATGGTCACCCCAACCACAAGTACATCCCCGACTTCCACGGCTACTTCGACACCTTCCGTAAGCACCTCAGCGTACAGCCTGGACAGACCGTACACTTCGAACTGGGTCGTAGCATCGTAGCCCAGTGCGGTAGCCTTATCTCGCGCGTACTTTATATCAAGGAGGGCACCTGCAAGCGCTTCGCTATCATCGATGCCGGCATGACCGACCTCATCCGCCCGGCCCTGTATCAAGCCTATCACCGCATCGAGAACATCTCGTCCGATGAGGCCGAGGTGACCTACGATGTCGTAGGCCCCGTATGCGAGAGTTCCGACGTGTTTGGCAAAGCCATCGACCTCAATGCCACCCATCGTGGCGACTTCATCGCCATCCGCTCGGCCGGTGCCTATGGAGAAGTCATGGCCTCGCAGTACAACTGCCGTGAGCTACCCAAAGGATACCTCAGCGAGGAACTTTAAAAATAGATTATAGGATTATTGATTAATCCTTTAATGGCAATACACTATAACAAAGGAAGCAAGAGTACTCTTGCTTCCTTTGTTATTATTCGATATATATCAGAACTTATATCCTACAACCTCCAAGCCTCCAATGTGGCGAGGGCGCGCTGGTAGTCGCGGTCGGCACTGAGGCTACGGTCGAGGTAGTCGTAGTAGAGCTCGATGCCTTGCAGGTATTCGAGCACAGAGATGTAGCCTTCGTCCATGGCCTTCTCGAGCAGAGCGGTGTTGTTGGCCTCGTCGAGGGCACGGCGGTAGAGCATGGCGGTATGATGCAATCCCTTGACGCGGGTGAACTCCTGCTCGAAGGCACTGCGCAGTTGCAACTCCGCATCCGTCTGTTGCGCCTCGGCGGCCTGGAGGGCCGTGCGTGCCGAGCGCACACGGTTCTTGTTGGCCCAGAGGGGGATGCTCACGCCTACGGCTACTCCCTGCGAGCGAGTTCCCACGGTGTGGCGCTCATTGATGTAGGTGGCCGATAGCGAGGGCAGATGCGAAGCCTTGACAAGATCGAGCTCACCACTGCGCACCTCACTCAACTGGCGTGCCTGAGCCAGCTGGGGCAGATGTGCCTCGGCCTCGGCATACCAGGAAGAGAAGTCTTGATTGTCTAGAGACTCTAGATTTTCTAGAGCATCTAGAGATTCTAGATTATCTAGAGTAACACCCCCATTGAGTGCCGTGAGGCGGGCGATGAGGACGTTGCGCTCCATCTCGATGCGTGCTTCCTCGGCTTCGAGGGCCGAGAGGCTGAGGAGCACGTTGTTGTGTGATAGGGCATCGGTGTCGCCACTCTCGAGGCGAGTATGCTCGGCCTCGACCACACGGCGGGCGTGGCCGAGACGACGATCGAGCTCGGCAGCCAAGGCATTGTAGTAGGCAAGGTCAACGAGCGTGAGCTGGGCATCGAGCAATATCTCCATGCGCGCCATGCGGTACTCCTCGTCGATGAGGAGGTTTTGCTCGCGTGCCACACGTGTGCGCTGCCCCATCACGGTGGCGAGGTCGATGCTCTGGGTCACGGTGAGTTCAGAGAGGTTGCCCGACTCTTCGCCACCCTCCCACATGTGCTTGTATCCCACCTCAGGGTCGGCAAGGGTGATGCCCGTACGGTTCTCCAACTTGCGTGCCTCGGCCTCGGTGCGCAGGGCGATGAGAGTGGTGTTGTTCTTTTCAATCCTTTCTAGTTGAGAATTGAAAATTGAGAATTGAGAATTGCTTGTCTCACCCTGGCCCTTCAATGTCAGGCAAGAGCACACTGCAACTGATGCTATTATATATTTATGATACTTCATGGGGCTAATTCTTTTTCTGTCTGTTCGTCAACATATACATCACCGGCACAACGAAGCCGTTGAGCAGGGTCGAGGTGGCGAGTCCGCCGAGGATGACCTTGGCCATGGGGCTCTGTATCTCGTTGCCCGGGAGGTCACCACCGAGGGCGAGCGGGATGAGTGCCAGTGCGGTGGTGAGGGCGGTCATGAGGATGGGATTCAGGCGGTCGGCTGACCCGTGCATAATACAATCCATCACCGGGTGTCCCTCGGCACGCAAGTCGTTGTAGCGTTCGATGAGCAGCATACCATTGCGCGTGGCGATACCAAAGAGCGAGATGAATCCGATGATGGCGGGGATGCTCATCTCGCCTCCCGTAGCCCATAGCACAAGCACACCACCCACGAGTGCCAAGGGCAGGTTGATGAGGATGACGGCCGCCTGGGTGAGGCTACGGAACTGGTTATATAATAATAGGTACACCACCATGATGGCAAAGAGCGAAGCGATGAGCAGGGTGCGCGAGGCAGCCTCCTCGTTTTCGAACTGTCCGCCATACTCCACATGATAGTCCTCGGGAAGCTCTATTTGCTCCTCCACGATGCGGCGTATGTCGGTGACCACACCGCGCAGGTCGCGCCCAGCCACATTGGCCGACACCACCACCTTGCGCTGCACATTCTCGCGGTTGATGGTGTTGGGGCCTACCGATGACACCACATCGGCAATCTGTCCGAGTGTCACCTTCGTGCCTTTGGCATCGACAATCATACGGCTTATGTCCTCTGCCGTGGCGCGACTATCATCCCCCACCTTGAGGGTGAGGTCAAAGACGCGACGGCCCTCATAAACCTGCGACACGGGCTCTCCGGCAAGCAGCACGCTCACCATATCGGCAAACTCGGGCATCGTGATACCATACTGTGCCATCACCTCGCGACGAGGGATAATCTTCAGCTGCGGGCGCTCCACCTGTTGCTCCACGTTGAGGTCGGCAATGCCCTCGACGCTCTCCACGGCGCTCTTGATGCGATTGCCTATCTGATACATCTTGTTGAGATCGGTACCAAACACCTTGATGGCGATGCTGGCTCGTGTACCCGAGAGCATGGCATCGATGCGGTGACTGATGGGTGCTCCCACCTCGATATTGGTGCCAGGCAGGGTACCCAGTTTCTCGCGCACCTCGGCTACAAGTTCGGCCTTC
>JAZOPX010000177.1:0-2818 GCA_045655845.1 Bacteroidaceae bacterium | reverse complement strand
TTGGAGTGAAGGAGTATAGGAGTGAAGGAGTAAAGACAATACCGCAATTACGCGAGAGCAAAGATAAGCTCGCTTAATCTATGCCGAGCATCGCGGTATCAACAAAGTTAAATGTACCTTCCGCTGACGAACTATCGTCTTCACTCCAGAGCGAAGCGAAAACTCCTGAACTCCTCGACTCCCCAAATAAAACAGCGGACAGACTATCGTCTTAACTCCTGAGCGAAGCGAATACTCCTTTACTCCTAAACTCCCCTAAAAAAAATCAAGCCATGGCGGCAAGGAACTTCTTGGCCTGATCAAGGGTGATGCCTCGGCGGCTGGCGTAGTCGAGGAGCTGCTCTTCGCTGATGCTGCCTACGGAGAAGTAGTGTGCCTTGGGGTGGGCGAACATGAGGCCCGAGACGCTGCAGTGGGGGCTCATGGCTCCGTTCTCGGAGAGGGTGATGCCTATCTCGGAGAGGGGCAGCAGCTCGCCGATGAGGAAGTTGATGGACTGGTCGGGGAGGCTGGGGTAGCCCACGGCAGGGCGTATGCCCTGGAAGCGCTCTTCGTGGAGCTCGCGCATGGTCAACTGCTCGTCCTTGGCGTAGCCCCAATGGTGCTTGCGCACCTCCTCGTGCATCTTCTCGGCCGTAGCCTCGGCGAGACGGTCGGATAGAGTTGAGAATTGAAGAGAGGCCCCCTTCTCATCCACCCAGAAGGGGGAGGTTGTGGTGGCGAAGAGGCCGATGGTGTTGGCGAGGTCTGTCGTCCGTTGTCCGTTAACAACTATGTTGTTGAGCTTCGACTGCACTCGCTGTGAGAATTCAAGCGAACTTGATTCTCGCTCATTGGCACTAACCTTGTCTGTTAATCCTGCTCCGCAGGCTTTTCCTCCTTCGCACCTCGGCAATTCAAGCGAGCTTGATTGCTCTCGGTTTGTCGTCGGTTGTCGGTTGTCTGTTGTCCGTTGTCTGTCTTCGTCCTCTCTATGGGCTCCCCTAATGAAGTCGCTCAGGCAGAGGGTGTAGCCTGACTTGCCTACGTGTTGCTGGCGTAGGAAGGGGATGCGTATGCGATTGTCTATGATGATGTCGTCGCCCTCGCTATAGGCATCGGCAAGGAGGAAGAGGGCGTGGCAGATGGGCTCGTCGGCCCATTGGCGCAGTAGCTGCTTGGCCTCGTCGTAGAGCTTCATGGCTTCGCGGGCCTTGGCCTGCTCCTCGGCGGGGAAGGAGGCTATCCACGATGCACGGCACGAGGGGCAGTCGTGGATGTCGGCAACGGCTGCAAAGCGCGGCTCCATACCCCAGGCGTGGAAGTAATAGATCCAGTTGATGTAGGGAACTACCTCGCGGACGGGGTAGTGGAGTATGCTGAAACGATGTTTGCAGGCCGTAGGGAAAAGCAACGCTGAATTATGAATTCTTTGTGGCATAAGGTTATGTCACTCTAAACACTACACACTAAACGCTACACAAGAATCAGCAGAACTCCATACGCTCGCCCTTTACGCTGTCATCGAACTTTCCGTTGGCGTATACGGCATGGCCGTTGACCCAGGTGTGGGTGATGTCCCAACGGAAGGTGTGCCCCTCGAAGGGGCTCCAGGCGCACTTGCTCTCTTTCTCCTCGGTGGTGACGGTATGGGGGGCGTTGGGGCTCAGGAGCACGAGGTCGGCACGATAGCCTTCGCGGATGAAGCCGCGCTCCTTGACCTTATATAATATGGCGGGGTTGTGGGCCATCTTCTCCACTACCTCGGGGAGGGTGATGATGCCCTGGTCGGCGAGTTCGAGCATGGCGGGCAATACAAACTGTATGGCGGGGATGCCCGAAGCTGCCTTGAGCGAACCGCCTACCTTGTCGGCAGGGAGATGGGGCGCATGGTCGGTGCCGATGACGTCGACGAGTCCCTCGCGTAGTGCCTTGCGCAGGGCGTCGCGGTCGGCGGCGGTCTTCACGGCTGGGTTGCACTTGATGCGGGTGCCATAGGTGGCATAGTCGGCATCGGTAAAGTAGAGGTGGGGGAGGCATACCTCGGCAGTCACCTGCTTGTCCTTGAGGTCGCCTGGCTGAAGCAGCTCTAACTCGCGTGCCGTGCTGATGTGCATGATGTGTATCTTGGCTCCAGTCTTCCTGGCCAGCGCGACGGCCTTGGCGGTCGACTGGTAGCAGGCCTCCTCGCTGCGGATGAGGGGGTGGTACTCTACGGCGGGGTCGTCGCTGGCGGTCGCCTCCTTATACTTGGCGGTGTTGGCCGAGATGATGCTCTGGTCTTCGCAGTGCAGGGCGATGAGGGTGGGCGACTCGCGGAAGATGGCCTCGATGCGCTCGTCCTGGTCGACGAGCATGCCGCCTGTGCTGCTGCCCATGAAGAGCTTCACGCCACATACCGTCTGCGGGTTGACCCGACGCACCTCGTCGAGGTTGTCGGTCGTGGCACCGAGGTAGAAGGAGTGGTTCACGAGACACTTCGTCTGGGCATCGGCAAACTTGGCCTCCAAGGTCTCTATCGTGGTGGTCTGCGGATTGCAGTTGGGCATATCCATCACCGAGGTCACTCCACCTCGTGCGGCAGCGCGGCTCTCGGTGTACATGTCGGCCTTGTGGGTCAAGCCCGGGTCGCGGAAGTGCACGTGGTCGTCGATGCATCCGGGGATGAGGTACTGCCCTTGGGCATCGATGATGCTGTCGGCGGTGATGCCCGTGGTGTCGGTGCCGCGGATGATAGCGGCTATGCGATTGTTCTCGATGAGTACGCTACCTACGTACTGCTCGCCTTCGTTGACGATGGTGGCGCGGTGTATCAGGGTGGTCATGGAGTCTTTTTTTA
>JAZOPX010000176.1:0-6398 GCA_045655845.1 Bacteroidaceae bacterium | reverse complement strand
CTGAAGCATGCCTTCAAGGGTAACGATGCGTGGGTGCTGAGCTACCGCAAGGAGTGCTTCGACAAGATTGGCCTTAAGGCGAGCGTGATCATTCCCTTCTACAACGGTGCGCTGCCCTGCGAGTTCCGCAAGTATGAGCTCTTCGACGGCAAGTTCCGCGAGTTCCGCGAGAGCGGTGAGGAGCTGGACAAGAGCGAGCGCCCCACAGCTGAGCGCCGCCCCCTGCGCGAGCGTGAGGAGCGTGCTGCCAAGGCCTTCGGCATGAAGCGAGAGGAGGAGCGTCGCCCACGCCGCTTCAACGATGACAACCGCCGCTTCGGCGATGAGGAGCGCCGCACCCCGAACAAGCGCGAGATGGCCGAGCGTAACGACCGCGAACGCTACGAGGAGGACACCAACTACAGTTCACTCTACGAGCGTCACCACGAGTTTGCCAAGATGCAGGCCGCACGCGAGCGCAAGGCTGCGCGTCCGCAGGGCGAGAAGCGTGACTTCCGCAGTGGCAAGCCTGCAGGTGACAAGCGCAGCCAACGTGCACAGCGCTTCGCTGGCAACAATAAGTCGAACTTTAAACCCCGCAGACGCAATGAAGATTAAACATGCTATCTGTGCCCTAGCAGTTCTATTAACACTCGGCACCATGGATACCGTAGCACAAGAGACAACAGCACTGAAGGAGTTCACCTTAGAGGACCTCAACTTTGGCGGTACGAACTATCGCAACATGATTCCTGGTAACCGCTGGCTCACCTGGTGGGGCGACCAACTGGTGCGCCTCGAAGTGGAGGAGTGCTACCTGGTGGACAAGAAGACCGGAAAGGAGACCCCGTTCCTGACGGTGAAGGATATGAACAAATGGTTGGTATGCACCCCTGAGAATGGTTTGCGTGCACTCTACAACGCCACTTTTCCCTATGGCGACCAGCCATTGGTGCTCGTGAACGTTGGCGGTGAGCGACGTCTCGTCGACTTCGAACAGAAGAAGGTAGTGTGGCACCAGAGCCATGCGGGTGAACACCAAGCAAGCAGTTTCAACGCTGCATCACGCCACACGGCCTATGTCAATGGTAACCAACTCTATGTGCGCTTTGCAGACGCCGACAAGGCGGACGCACAGATTACTACGGATGGCTCTCGTGAGATTGTTTACGGACGTAGCGTGCATCGCGATGAGTTTGGCATCCACAGTGGACTCTTCTGGAGCCCCGATGGTATGCGCCTTGCTTTCTATCGTATGGATCAGAGTATGGTGACCGACTATCCTCAAGTGAATCTCTTTACCCATATGGCCACCCACGAACCTGACAAGTACCCTATGGCTGGACAGACCTCACACGAGGTGACCGTGGGTGTATACGACGTGGCTACCGGCAAAACCCTCTACTTGAAGGTTGGCGACCCCAAGGACCGCTACTTCACCAACGTAGCGTGGAGCCCCGATGCGAAGACTATCTATATCTTTGAACTCAACCGCGATCAGAACGACTGCCGACTCGTGAGCTACGATGCCACCACAGGCGAGCGCATCGCCGAGCTCTACCGTGAGACCGATGAGCGATACGTGGAGCCACAGAACCCCATCGTGTTCCTCCCTTGGGATGAGAATAAGTTTATCCTGCAGAGCCAAAAGGACGGTTACAATCACCTCTACCTCTTCGACAAGTCGGGCAAAGAGTTGCGCCAACTCACCAAAGGCAACTGGGTAGTGCTTGGCGTCGTAGGGTTTGACACGAAAAGCAAGAGCGTCATCATCAGCAGCAGCGAATGCAACCCTATACAGTGCAACACCTGGTCCGTGAACGTGGCCAATGGCAAGCGCACCCTCCTGGATAATGGCGAGGGATGGCACACACCCAGTCTGAGCGGCAGCGGACGCTATATAGCAGACAACTACCAGACTCCCGAAGTTCCGCGCAACATCGAAATCACCGATGTAAAGACACGCAAGCGCACTCTCTACTATGAGTCGCCTAACCCTTGGGAGGGATACAAGGTGCCCCAATTCTCGTGCGGCACGGTGAAGGCTGCCGACGGCACCACTGACCTCTACTGGCGCATGGTGAAGCCTGCCGACTTTGACGAAACGAAGAAATACCCCACCATCGTGTATGTATATGGTGGCCCACATGCCCATCTCGTGGATGCCCATTGGAACTACTCAAGCCGCTCATGGGAGACCTACATGGCACAGAAGGGCTACATCACCTTCATCCTTGACAACCGCGGTAGCGAAAATCGCGGCAAGGCATTCGAGCAGGCCACCTTCCGTGAGTTGGGCCAGCAGGAGATGCTCGACCAGATGTGTGGCGTAGAGTACCTCAAGAGTCTGCCCTACGTGGATGCTGACCGCATCGGCGTGCATGGTTGGAGTTTTGGCGGATTCATGACCATCTCACTTATGACCAACTACCCGGAGGTGTTCAAGGTGGGCGTATCAGGAGGTCCCGTCATCGACTGGAAGTGGTACGAGGTGATGTATGGCGAGCGCTATATGGACACTCCCGAGTCCAACCCCGAGGGCTATGCCAAGACCTCACTTCTTGCCAAGGCCAAGGATCTCAAGGGCAAACTGCAGATCATCACCGGATACAATGACCCCACCGTAGTGCCGCAACACTGCCTCATGTTCATTGAGGAGTGCATCAAGGCAGGCACACAACCCGACTTCTTCGCCTACCCTGGTGAAGGCCACAACATGATGGGTCACAAGAGCGTACATCTTCACGAGCGCATCACACAATACTTTGAGGACTACCTCAAATAAGTAATCCCCACAAGATATAATAAGAAAGGAGACACGTGTGTCTCCTTTCTTTTATATTGGGTATGATATAGCGTGTGGCCTGTGAGATGAAGGTCGCCGCCCGTAGGGATGCCCAGTAGTTATCTCCTCTTCGGCTTACGACGTGCCCATCCCTCTTCGCTGAAGTCGGGTTCGGCACCGCGCAGTGGGCGCTCATCGTGCTGGAAGAACTGCTTCCAGTCGTCCTTCTTCATCGGGCCGCGCTTGCTGGTGTAGCCGCGCTCCTCGCGCGAGCGTTTGGGGCCTTCCACGTGGCCTCCTCTAACTCTCCCAGAGGGGGGAGGATTCAGACCATCACGGTTCTTGTTCTTCTTCTCGAATGGAGCAAAGCCGTCGGTATATTCGTTGTTCTCTTTTTTCTTGTTTCTTCCTCCACGCTGCTCGGGAGTTCCCCCTCGAGGAGAGTTGAGGGGGCCTCCCTCCTCTCCTGCCAACTCGACCACCACATGCTGTCCGTTGACGTGGGCGTGCTTCAAGGCGCGCAGTACCACGTCGGCCTGCTTCTCGGGTACCTCGAAGAAGGAGAAGTTCTGCATCAGATCGATGCGGCCCATCTCGATGCGTTCGTGCTTTACGTGACGGTTCACCATATCAATGACCTGAGCAGCGTAGAATCCATCGCGCTTGCCCCGGTTGACAAAGAAGCGGGCATAGCCCTTCTCGGGATTGCGATCTCCCTTCTCCTTGCGTTGGCGCGGCGACCCTTCACCTTTAACCTTTAACCTTTCACCCTTTGGACTTCGCTCCACTACGGGTTCGGGCTCGGGGGCATTGCTGTAGTACTCCACGAAGCGCCCAAACTCACGGGTCACCACGCGGCGTATGATGTCCTCCTTGTCGAGCCAGTCGAGTTTACGATAGATGGCGGGGAGGAACTCGGCAATGTCGTCCTCCTTTACCTCGGTCTTCTCAATATCGTCGATGACCTTCCACAACTGTTTCTCACAGATTTCCTTACCTGTGGGGATGGTGCCCTTGACAAACTCCTTGCCGATGACCTTCTCTATCTCGCGCATACGGCCACGCTCGCGGAGGTTGATGATGGCAATCGAGGTGCCGCGCTTACCGGCACGACCCGTGCGGCCACTGCGGTGGGTATAGTTCTCGGTGTCGTCGGGCAAGCCGTAGTTGATGACGTGGGTGAGGTCGTCCACATCGAGTCCACGCGCCGCCACGTCGGTAGCCACGAGGAGTTGTATACGGCGCTTGCGGAACTTCTGCATCGTGAGGTCGCGCTGCTGCTGCGAGAGTTCGCCATGCAGGGCATCGGCATTGTAGCCGTCCTGTATGAGTTTGTCGGCTATCTCCTGCGTCTCCATACGGGTGCGGCAGAAGATGATGCCGTAGATGTTGGGGTAGTAGTCGGCAATGCGTTTCAGGGCAAGGTACTTGTCCTTGGCATGCACCATATAATATACGTGGTTCACGTTCTTCGAACCCTCGTTCTTGTTGCCGATGACAATCTCGTGCGGGTCGGTGAGGTAGTTCTTGGCAATACCTGCTATCTCCTTGCTCATGGTAGCCGAGAAGAGCAGGGTGTTGCGATCGCGGGGCACATCCTCGAGGATGCGGTTGATGCTGTCGGTGAATCCCATATTGAGCATCTCGTCGGCCTCATCGAGCACCACATCGCGCACGGTGGAGAGATTCACCACGCCACGCTCCATCAGGTCGATGAGTCGGCCCGGAGTGGCCACGATGATATGTACACCCTTACGCACGTTGCGTATCTGGTTCTCGATGGAAGTACCGCCATACATGGGCACCACGCGCAGTCCCTCCACATACTTGGAGAAGGAGGCGAGGTCATCGGCAATCTGCAGGCAGAGTTCGCGTGTAGGACTCAGGATGAGCGCCTGCGCATAGGCCAGCGCAGGGTCTACCTTCTGTATGATGGGCAGTCCGAATGCTGCGGTCTTGCCCGTGCCCGTCTGTGCCAGAGCGATAACGTCATTACCATTGCCCAAGAGGTAGGGTATCACCTCCTCCTGCACCGGCATAGGGTACTCGAAGCCCAGTTCGCTGATGGCTTCACATATCTCGGGCATCACGCCCAACTCTTCAAATGTTTTCATAGATGCATCTTAATTGGTGACAAAGATAATTACAAACGAGCGAGAAATATGAAGTTTACTCCAATATTTATTGCAGCGAGTGCAGTAAATCTTCGCAATTACTGCAAAGGTACGAAAAAGTGAGAGAAATAATATAAAGCTAGGCTTTAATATTTCAAATCGAACGACGTACCTTCATGGAAACCATAAAAGTACGAAAAAGTGAGCACAAAAAAAATGCCACACACGCGTGCGGCACTGATGGTAACAACTCCTATTCTTCATAGGGTTCAAAGTCTTCCTTGCCTACCAAGCATAAGGGGCAAGTCCAGTCTTCGGGGAGATCCTCAAAGGGAGTTCCAGGAGGAATGTTGTGTTCGGGATCGCCTACATAGGGGTCGTACACCCAGTCACAGATGGTACATTTATACTTCTGCATGGTGGAGTTGGTCTTTAAGTAATACTTCGTGAATCTGACGCTCAAGTTCGTGCTTCGAGATGGCACCCACCATCTTCACGGGTTGTCCCTTCATAGGGATGAAGAGCGTAGTGGGGATGGAGCGTATGTTGTAGGCCTCGGCCAAGGTCTCGCATTTGTCCACATCGACCTTGTAGACGATGATTTGGTCCTTATACACATCGGCCAACTCTTCAAGGATAGGAGCAAGCACTCGACACGGGCCACACCAGCCGGCATAGAAATCTACGATGGCGGGTTGGTTACCGAAATAGCGCCATGCCGAATGTGGAGCACGAAAATCGGCTACCTGCTGGATAAACTCACTTTCGGTAAGGTTGATAACGTTCATACTATTCTGTTTTAAGTACAGTATGATAACGTTCGCGGGAGGATTTTGTTTAGGATGTATGTTTAGGGTTTAGGGTGTAGTGTTTAGTGTTTCCATCCGGATGGACACACACGCAACCTTAGTGTTTAGGTTAATATTTCGCTTTGAAAAAAATCACAATTCAGCATTCAGAATTAGAACTCGTTTTCATCTTTCATCTTTCCACTTTCAACTTAACAATCCCCCTACAACTTTATCGCGAACTTCTTCAGTCGGGCATCGAGCATCTCGTCGGGGATGATGGCTTTTACGGCATCGGCTACGGCATTGATGAGGCGTTCGCGTACATAGTCTTGACGGATGACAAGTGATATCTCACGCACGGGAGTGGGAGCAGCCAGTTGGCGTACGTGCTTCTGCTGTCCATCATGAAGGAGCGGCAAGTGCAATTCGGGAATCACGGTGTAGCCTCCATTCTCATCAACAATCTTGATGAGTGTATCGATGCTACCTGCCTCGTAGGTGGTGGAGTAGGCCGACTTGGTTTGGCAGAAGTTGAACACCTGATTACGCATGCAGTGACCCTCCTTCAACACCCACAAGTGCTCGGTAGGCATATCACACGCGGCAATTTCTTCCTTTTGGTATAGTTCCTCGCTGGGCGATACGTAGGCGGCAAACTTCTCATAGTAGAGGGGTATCTCGAGGAAGTCGGGCTGCTCCAGCGGAGTGGCGAGGATGGCCATGTCGAGT
>JAZOPX010000175.1:0-8428 GCA_045655845.1 Bacteroidaceae bacterium | reverse complement strand
ACCACCCCGAGTACATCGCCTGCATGACCACCATCGTAGCCATCGATGCCGTGCAGAGCATCATGTTTGCCCACCTCAGACAGCAGGGCCGTGCGGTCAAGTTTGTCACGCTCAAGATGGCCTTCATCGTAATGAGCATCTCGCTCAACCTCCTCATCTTCCTTGCAGCCCCCGTACTCTATGCCTCGCATCCCGAGTGGATGGCATGGTACGATCCCGAGTATAGCGTAGGCTACATCTTCATCATCAACCTCATCTGCACGGCCAGCATCACGCTCGGCTTCCTGCCCGAACTGAAGGGGCTCACCTATGGTTTCGACCGCCACCTGGCACGCCTCATGCTACGCTATGCCATGCCCATCCTCGTGCTCGGCATCGCCGGCATCCTCAACCAGGTAGCCGACAAGATCACCTATCTCTTCATCATGCCCGGTGCCGAAGGCGAGGTACAACTCGGCATCTATGGTGCCTGCGTGAAGATTGCCATGATCATGGCCATCCTGTTGCAGGCGTTCCGCTATGCCTACGAGCCCTTCGTCTTCAACCAGAGCAAAGGCAAAGACCAAGACACGATGTGTGCCGTGACGATGAAGTACTTCGTCATCTTCACCCTGCTGGCCTTCCTCGCGGTGGTATTCTATATGGACCTCTTCAAATACCTCGTCGGGGCCACCTACTGGGAGGGACTGCGCGTGGTACCCATCGTCATGATGGCCGAGATCTTCATGGGCATCTACTTCAACCTCTCCTTCTGGTACAAGCTCGACGACAAGACCCACTGGGGAGCCATCATGTCCGTCATCGCTTGTGCCGTGCTCCTGGCCGTCAACATCCTCTTTGTGCCCCGCTACGGCTATATCGCCTGTGCGTGGGGCGGCGTGGCAGGCTATGGCACCGCCATGCTCCTCTCCTACTTCATCGGGCAGCACTACCACCCCATCACCTACGACGTGAAGGGCATCCTCGGCTACTTTGTCCTCGCCTTAGGACTCTTTGCCGTGTCGCAAGCGCTGCCCATCGAGAATCCGTGGCTACGCATGGGAACCAACACCCTGTTGCTTATCGCCTTCGTAGCGTATGTCATAAAGCACGACTTCCCTCTGAGACAAATCCCCTTTATCGGCAAGTTTTTTAGGTAAATATTACCTATTTAAAAATAAAAGCCGTACCTTTGCGGGTAACTGCGAAGGGTGTAGAGAACAATGTTCCTAACTCTTTTCCGCAGGAAGACTAGAAAGACAACACATTCAAACAACATAAAAGATACAAAAAATGGATCTGTTAAGTCAAATCATTGCGCGTGCTAAGAGCAACAAGCAGCGCATCGTACTCCCCGAAGCAACCGAGGAGCGTACATTGAGAGCAGCCGACCGCCTTCTTGCCGATGAGGTAGCCGACATCATCCTTATCGGTAACCCCGACAAAGTAAACGGCCTCGCTGCCGAGTGGGGTCTCACCCACATCGGTAAGGCCACCATCATCGACCCCGAGAACCACGCCAAGAAGGAGGAGTATACCAACCTTCTCGTGGAACTTCGCAAGAAGAAGGGCATGACCTACGAAGAGGCACAGAAGCTCGTCGTGAATCCCCTCTACCTCGGATGCCTCATCATCAAGGCTGGTGACGCTGATGGTCAGCTCGCCGGTGCCGAGAACACCACAGGTAACGTGCTGCGCCCCGCATTGCAGATTATCAAGACCTCTCCCGGCATCAGCTGCGTATCAGGTGCTTTCGTTATGATCACCCAGACTCCCCAGTATGGCGAGAATGGTGTCATCATCATGGGTGACTGCGCCGTGACTCCCGTGCCCGATGCTGCTCAGCTCTCTCAGATTGCCGTATGCTGTGCCGAGACCGCTCGCGCCGTGGCAGGCATCGAAGATCCCCGTGTGGCCATGCTCAGCTTCTCTACCAAGGGCTCGGCTAAGCACGAGTGTGTAGACAAGGTGACCGAGGCTCTCCGCCTCGCCAAGGAGCTCGCTCCCGACCTCAAGATCGACGGTGAGTTGCAGGCCGACGCAGCCCTCGTACCTTCAGTAGGCAGCAGCAAGGCTCCCGGTTCAGAGATTGCCGGTAAGGCCAACGTACTCGTGTTCCCCACCCTCGAGGTAGGCAACATCGCTTACAAACTCGTACAGCGCTTGGGCGGTGCCGAGGCTATCGGCCCCATCCTCCAGGGTATCGCACGTCCTGTGAACGACCTCTCACGCGGTTGCTCTATCGATGACGTGTACAACATGGTAGCCATCACCGCTTGCCAGGCACAGGCTGCAAAGTAAAGGGAGCCTCCCCCAACCCCCTCCCAAAGAGGGGGCTTACAGACATCGTAAAAACAGAACATAATTAACACAAATAAAAGCATCTCTCCAGCCCCTTCCGTGATGACGGGAAGCCCCTCCTCCGGGAGGGGTTGGGGAGGCCTCATCAAACATTATGAAAATCCTTGTATTAAACTGCGGTAGTTCATCCATCAAGTACAAACTCTTCGAGATGGACACCCAATCAGTACTCGCCCAGGGCGGTATCGAGAAGATTGGCCTTCCCGGCTCATTCCTTAAGTTGACTCTCCCCAACGGTGAGAAAGTAATCCTCGAAAAGGACATCCAAGAGCACACCGCCGGTGTAGAGTTCATCCTTCAGACCTTGACCGGTGCTGAGTATGGTGCCATCAAGTCACTCGACGAGCTCGACGCTGTAGGTCACCGTATGGTACACGGTGGTGAGAAGTTCAGCCAGTCTGTACTCCTCAACGAAGAGGTACTCGCCGCTTTCGAGGCTTGCAACGACCTCGCTCCCTTGCACAACCCCGCCAACCTCAAGGGTGTGAACGCCATCTCGGCACTCCTCCCCAGCATTCCTCAGGTAGGCGTGTTTGACACCGCTTTCCATCAGACCATGCCCGACTACGCCTACATGTATGCCGTTCCCTACGAGCTCTACGAAAAGTATGGTGTACGTCGCTACGGCTTCCACGGAACCTCACACCGCTACGTATCACAGCGCGTATGCGAGTTCCTCGGCGTGAAGCCCGAAGGCACCAAGATCATCACCTGCCACATCGGTAACGGTGCATCTATCTCAGCCGTCGTAGATGGCAAGTGCGTCGACACCAGCATGGGTCTCACTCCGCTCGAAGGCCTCATGATGGGTACCCGCAGTGGCGACATCGACGGTGGTGCAGTGACCTATATCATGGAGAAGGAGGGTCTCGATGCAACAGGTATCTCTAACCTCCTCAACAAGAAGTCAGGTGTTGCCGGTATCTCAGGCGTATCATCTGACATGCGTGAGATCTGCGATGCAGTAGATGCAGGTCATCCCCGCGCAACACGCGCCCTCAACATGTACGAGTACCGTCTCCGCAAGTACATCGGTTCGTATGCTGCCGCTATGGGTGGTGTAGACATCATCCTCTTCACCGGTGGCGTAGGTGAGAACCAGGACAACACTCGTGAGGCCGTATGCCGTGGTCTCGAGTTCATGGGCGTAGAGCTCGACGTTCAGAAGAACAAGGGCCTCCGTGGCAAGGAAGAGGTCATCTCAACCCCCGCGTCAAAGGTAAAGGTTGTAGTCATCCCCACCGACGAGGAGTTGATGATTGCTACCGATACGATGAACCTTCTTTAATTAGTTAGGAGTTAGGAATTAGGAGTTAGGAGTTCTTGCCAATCAACACGAATCATTTGGCGTTCTCTTAATTCCTAACTCCTAACTCCTAACTCCTAATTCTACAAACCATGTACGAACAACTACTAAACCTTGATCCTGTGAAGATCAACTTCAGCAAGTCCGGAATGGACATGCTGAACATTGCCTTAGCCATCGTCATGTATGGTGTGGCTCTCGGTATCAAGCCTGGTACCTTTGTCAAGGTGTTCCGTCACCCGAAATCAATCCTTATCGGTGTCATTGGCCAATGGATTATCATCCCCGCCATCACCTTCCTCCTGATTGTCATCTTCCACAAGCACATCACCCCGATGGTGGCGATGGGTATGATTCTGGTGGGTTCGTGCCCTGGAGGTAATGTATCAAACTTCATTACCGCCCTCTCAAAGGGTAACCGTGAGCTCTCGGTATCAATGTCGGCCGTGACCACCACGGCGGCCATCTTCACCACCCCGGCCAACTTTGCCATCTGGGGCAGCCTCTACGTGCGCTACCTTAACCGCCATGCAGCCGATGCCCTGCAGACACTCACCATCCCCATATGGGACATCTTCATCACGATATTCTTGTTGCTCGGTGTCCCCTTAGCGCTCGGTGTGCTCACCACACACTACGCCCCCAAGGTAGCCAAAGCGCTCAACAAGCCTTTGCAATACCTCTCCATCGTGGTATTCCTCGGCATGGTGCTCATCTCCTTCTGGAACAACTTCGACATCTTCGTCAAGTACCTCAAGTGGATTGTCGTTATCGTAGCCATCCACAACGGGCTCATCCTCTTCACTGGCTACTGGCTCGGTGAGCTGTCAGGCCTCCCGCGACCCGACCGTCGGGCCATCACCATCGAGATGGGTATCCAGAACTCGGGTCTCGGCCTCATCCTCCTGTTCAATCCCAACATCTTCCCGCCCGAGCTTCAGAATGGCGGTATGCTCATCGTCACCGCATGGTGGGGCATCTGGCATATCATCGCAGGCCTCACTGCCGCAGGCATCTTCCGCCTCCGCGACAGATTCAAGTGGAAAGAGAGATAAACGACGTTTAATTCTGAATTTTGAATTCTGAATTATGGCCATCAGCGTGAGGGACAACTTTGCGAAGCCTAATTCAGAATTCATGATTGACTTTAGCCCCTATGGGCGTCTAACTTCGTTTCATAATACATCATTCTTATCGTGCAAGTATATACCAAACATATAGGATACACCCTATTACGTATTTTCTGGGTAAATCCCATCGTTAAGTTATCCGTGCGCCGCCTAATCATTAGAGGTAAAGAGAATCTACCTAAGGATGGTGCTCTCATCATTGGCTGCAATCACACGAGCGCACTGCTCGATCCACTGGTGATTCTGCGTGCTATGAACCGCGCCACTGTCTTCATGAGTCGTGCCGACATCTTCCGTAAGCCTCTTTTACAAAAGATGTTCACTTATTGTAAGATGCTCCCCATCTTCCGCATTCGCGACGGCTATGCTGCAGTAAAGCAAAACGAGGAGGTCATCACCAAGTGCGGCGACGTGCTCCAGCATGGCTATCCTCTTGCCATCTTTCCTGAGGCGACCCATCGTCCTAAACATTCTCTGCTTCCCTTGAGCAAGGGCATTTTCCATATTGCCTTTGAGGCCAATAAGCGTTTCGGGAACGAGTGTCCTGTCTATATCGTCCCGATGGGATTGGAGTATGGACGCTACTTTAAATACCGTTCCACCGTAGTTGCCACCTATGGAGAGCCCATCAACGTCACCGAGTTCGTACGACAACACGAAGACGAGGTTACTCCAGCCCGCCTGCTTGCCATGCTACGCGAAGAGCTTGCAGAGCGCATGAGTAAGCTCATCGCCTATATCCCCGACACTGAGGACTACGATGCACAGTGGGAGCTGACCAAGCTCTGCACTGCCCAGAAGTCATCGTTCTCACCCACCGAGCGTCTTACCAGCAACCAATCAGTCATCAAACACCTGATAGAAAAGAAGGAGCAAGAGAGTCCAGAAGAGACAGCTACCCTGTATGCCGATGCCATCGCCTTCAAGAAGGAACGCCGCTTGCACTGCATTCATCCCTCTTCTACAAACCATAAGTATCCCCTGGTCGCCTCCATCTGCAACACCATTGCATTACTCTGCGCTCTGCCCTATTATCTATTCTGCGCCATAACGATGCTACCGTCGTGGATGACATCACACTTCATCGTGGGCAAACTCAAGGACAAGGCTTTCAACAATACTGCGCGTTTGGGGGTCAACCTTGTATTGCGTCCGCTCCTTCTCATCATTTGGAGTATCGTAGCACTCTGCAACTTATCTCTCATCCCTGCGTTAGTTGTCATCCTGCTGCTCTTCCCTGCTGTGGCCTTCTTCTATGACTACAACACCTTTGCGCTACACACCCTGTCAGATTGGCGTTGGGCGTTAGCCAAGCACCTGCATCCACGACTCAGCAGCCTGCTGCAACGCTGCAAATAAGACCCCTCGTAGTAAAATACGCATCCTAATATAATATAAACAGAAACAATCTTATGAAGAAATTCACTTGTGTACAAGATATAGGCAATCTGGACGAGGCGGTAGCCGAGGCATTGGAGATCAAAAAAGACCGCTTTGCCCACGTGGAGCTGGGACGTAACAAGACGCTGATGATGATATTTTTCAATTCATCTCTTCGCACTCGCCTCAGCACGCAGAAGGCAGCGATGAACTTAGGCATGAATGTCATCGTGCTCGACGTAAACCAAGGAGCTTGGAAGCTTGAGACTGAGCGTGGTGTCATCATGGATGGCGACAAGGCTGAGCATCTGCTCGAAGCCATCCCTGTGATGGGTTCGTACTGCGACATCATCGGTGTACGCTCCTTCGCAGGGCTCACCAATAAGGGCGACGACTATGAGGAGCGCGTCATCGAGCAGTTTATCCGCTACTCGGGTCGCCCCGTGTTCAGCATGGAGGCTGCCACACGCCACCCCCTGCAGAGTTTTGCCGACCTCATCACCATCGAGGAGCACAAGAAGAGCGAGCGTCCTAAAGTAGTGCTTACCTGGGCGCCCCACCCTAAGGCTCTGCCTCAGGCTGTGCCCAACTCATTTGCCGAATGGATGAACGCTACTGATTATGAGTTCGTGATAGCCAACCCCGAAGGTTATGACCTCGCTCCCGAGTTTGTGGGCAACGCCAAGGTAACCCACAACCAAGATGAGGCATTGCAGGGAGCCGACTTCGTGTATGCCAAGAACTGGAGTGCCTACGAAGACCCCAACTATGGCCAAGTGCTTTCCAAGGATCGCTCATGGACCATCACCGAGGAGAAAATGGCACTCACCAATAATGCCTTCTTCATGCATTGCCTACCCGTGCGCCGTGGCATGATTGTTACTGACGAGGTTATTGAAGCCCCCACAAGCCTTGTCATCCCCGAAGCTGCCAACCGCGAGATTTCAGCAACAGTAGTGCTCAAGCGTTTGTTGGAAAGCCTATGATTCAAGTAGTAAAAATTGGCGGAAACGTCATTGACGATGCTGCAGCGCTGGAGCGATTCCTAACTAAGTTTGCCGCCATGGAGGGTCCCAAGATGCTCATCCATGGTGGTGGCAAGCTTGCTACACGTCTGAGTGCTCAGCTCGGCATAGAGACACAGATGATTGACGGGCGCCGCGTGACCGACCGTGAGACTCTTGATGTCGTGACCATGGTCTATGCCGGACTCGTAAACAAGCAGATCGTAGCCCGCCTCTGCGCCCTTGGCTGTAAGGCCATCGGCCTTTCCGGTGCAGATGCCAATGTCATCCCCGCCGTGCGCCGTGCCCCTAACCCCATTGATTATGGCTTCGTCGGCGATATTGTTCCTGAGCGCATGAATATCCCTTTCTTGGCCTCACTCGTAGGACAGGGCATCATACCCGTCTTCTGCGCCATCACCCACGACGAGAAAGGTTCATTGCTCAACAGCAATGCCGACAGCGTAGCCTCGGCCGTCGCCATTGCTGCATCGAAGATAGAGCCCACCCATCTCATCTTCTGCCTTGAGAAGAATGGTGTACTCACAGATGTTGAGGACGACAACAGCGTTATCCCCACCATTACCCGTGAGAGTTTTGCTGCACTGCGTGCCGATGGGACCATCAACAAGGGGATGATACCCAAAATCGAGGGAGCTTTTCGTGCCATTGATGGTGGCGTACATTGCGTTGTAATCAAGCATGCCGATAACCTCGACAACACACTTGAGACACGCATTGTGGAATAAAACAACAAGTTTTAGAAAATATATTAAAAAAACTTCGGAATTATTTGGTAATACCAAAAGAATGCACTACCTTTGCACCGCAATTCCGAAAGGGAATGGCGGGATAGCTCAGCTGGTTAGAGCGCATGATTCATAATCATGAGGTCCCCGGTTCAATCCCGGGTCCCGCTACAAGAGAAAGCGACCTACATGTAGGCCGCTTTTTTTGTGCAATATACATTGGCAACAATATAGATATTGTCCTACAAAGCAAAATGACCAGCATATCATCCTAACCAGAGCGTAGCGACGGAAAGATTCCCTGCAGGGGATTTGTAGGATAACGTGAGTTCGACATAAGCGATATCCTTACCATGTTAATTGTGAGCGCTTTGCAAACTCCCCCTCTGTTTATAGAGGGAGTGCCCACAGGGCGGGGGCGTTACAAGCATAGCGCGTAGAGAAAACAAATAAGAAAATATTACTCCGCACTTCGTTTGGAAACGTGTTCGCCGGCCGAAGGGAAAGGCAACTCCCTCC
>JAZOPX010000174.1:0-9058 GCA_045655845.1 Bacteroidaceae bacterium | reverse complement strand
AGACCAGCGGCGCTCAAGCGCAACTGAATCCAACAATTCTCTTCTACATAGAAGAATTTCTTTCTAAACAAGTTCACCTCGAAAGTGCGCTTTGTGCGACGCTTAGAGTGCGAAACATTGTTGCCAATCATGGCCTTCTTACCGGTAATTTGACAAATCTTAGACATTTCGATCTATTATTTTGATGTTTATTTTCTCTGCATTCAAATTTCAGCGTGCAAAGTAACTACTTTTTTGCGAGATTGCCAAATAATTGAGCCACTAATTTCGTTTTTGCACCCGTTTTTCTTCTTTTCATCCCCATCCGCTAAAGTTGTCAGATACTTACACGCGAATATGCCGGTTTATCAATGCTACAGAAGTCGCCATCCATATACTTGTAATAGCCTGTAATGGCAATCATTGCAGCGTTATCCGTGGTGTAGCCGAACTTAGGGATATAGACATTCCATCTGTAGCGTTTGGCATGGTCGAGAAAGGCATTACGAAGTCCTGTGTTGGCCGATACGCCACCTGCCACCGCCACCTCCTTGATGCCGAGTTCCTTGGCCGCAAGGCGAAGTTTCTTCATCAGAATATCTACGATGGTGGTTTCGAGCGATGCAGCCAAATCCTCCTTGTTTTGCTCGATAAAGTCGGGATTCTCCTTCAATCTGTCGCGTAAGAAATAGAGGAACGAAGTCTTCAGACCGCTGAAGCTATAGTCGTACCCTGCGATATTCGGTTTACTGAAACTGAACGCCTTCGGATTGCCCTGACGAGCCAGACGATCGATAATGGGTCCACCGGGATAGCCTAACCCCATCACCTTGGAACACTTGTCAATAGCCTCACCCGCAGCATCATCGATGGTCTGCCCGATGACCTCCATATCATTGTATGCCTTGACGAGCACAATCTGCGAGTTACCGCCCGACACCAGCAAGCAGAGGAACGGATACTGAGGCGTCTCCTTCGTCACCTCCGGCTCCTGTATGAGATGTGCCAACACATGTCCCTGAAGGTGGTTCACATCAATCATGGGAATGCCCAGCGAGCGAGCAAAGCCCTTGGCGAACGACACGCCCACGAGCAGCGAGCCCATCAGGCCCGGTCCACGCGTAAAGGCTACCGCCGAGAGTTCCTCCTTAGTCACACCCGCCTTCTTGAGCGCCTGATCTACCACAGGGACAATATTCTTCTCGTGTGCTCGCGAAGCCAACTCGGGCACCACGCCACCATAACTCTCGTGTACAGCCTGACTGGCCGTCACATTGGACAGCAACTCACCATTCTTGATTACAGCCGCCGAGGTATCGTCACACGAGGACTCTATACCTAATATAATAATATCCTTTTCCACACTAATTCGTATTACGGTGCAAAAGTACGGAAAATTTTAATTATAACGAATTACGACATACACTAAATTACATTCTGACAGCCTTGCACCAACTTTATCACTCGCGGCACAAGCCTTGAGACAGGCTCAGTCCTAGAAATCACAGAAAACCTCACACTATCCCCTATGCTTGCCACACGACCTTGAGGGCAAGCGGCATTTCGGGATAAAAAAAAGACAATTTTATTTTTTTCTCCTCTCGATTTGCATTACCTTTGCCGTTGATATGAGAAATTTGGCTCGACATATTGAATTTTTGCTGCGCGACAACGATTGCGTGATACTGCCTGGCTTCGGTGCTTTCATCGCACACGACGTACCCGCCTACTATGTGAGCGAGGAGGGGCTGTATTACCCTCCCACACGCAGCATCAGCTTCAATGCAGCCATCACGATGAACGATGGCCTGCTGACACAGAGCTTCATGAAGAGCTATCAGACAGACTATGCACATGCCACCTACATGGTAGACATGACCATAGAGCAATTGATCGACAGACTCGACGAAGAGGGAATGGTACCCCTTCCTCATATTGGTGTCTTGAAACAAGACATCAACCAAGCGCTGCAGTTCATCCCCGAAGAGGCTGGTATAGCCTCTCCCCTTCATTTCGGGCTCGGTGTATTCGGGATCAAGGAGCTGAGCCGACTCTTCGAAACGGAGACACTCCATAAGCCTGCAGCCAACCGCACCACCAAGACCATCAGCCTGCACATACGCAAAGACGTGCTGTACCGCGTGATGTCCACGGCTGCCGTGCTCCTGTTGCTACTGATGGTATCACTGCCCACTGGAGAGCATCGCCCTACGGACGTGGCTTCACTGCAGTTGAGCGAACTCATCTCTGCCCCTCAGGCACAGCCTGCCGTTGCAGCTGCGAACATCGACACCACCATCGTGGCACTGCCCATTGCTGAAGACACCCTCACGGAGACACCATCCGAGGAGGCAATTCCCCAAGCATCGGAGAGCGAGAGCTACCAGATAGAGCAAACAGCGATGCCCCAAGCTGCCGATGCAGCCATCGCATCTCAAGAGCCCGTTGCCGCAGAGGAGCCTGCCGCAGACCTTACTCCCGCCCCCGCAGCGGCTGCAGTCAGCGAGAAGACATACCATATCATCGTGGCCAGCCTACCCAACCACCGCGGTGCCCAGGAGACCTTGGACCAATACGTCCGTATGGGATACGACAACGTCTCACTCGTGGAGCGCGACGACCGCGTGCGCATCTCGCTCATGCAGTTTACCGACAAGGACGAAGCCAACGAGCAACTCAAGGCACTGCGCCAAGACGAGAAGTTCCAGAATGCCTGGTTGCTGCCAGTGCGCAATTGAGGAGCTGCCGATTATTGGCGGCTAACGCCAAAGGCTAATATTTAAAATCCAAAAGACAATACATGAAAAGAGTTCGCTGCCCCAAGTGTGACCATTTTATCCAGTTTGATGAAACCAAATACGCCGACGGACAGTCACTCGTGTTCGTATGCGACAACTGTCAGAAACAGTTCGGCATACGCATCGGTGTAAGCAAACTGCGTGCCCTGCAGCGCGAGGAGAACAAGGGTGCCACCCTCCCCTCTCCTGAAGAGCACCAAGAGAATGCAGGCAGCATCGTAGCTGTAGAGAATGTCTTCGGTTTCCGCCAAGAGCACCCGTTACAGCTGGGCGACAACATCATCGGTCGCCGCAACAAGGGCGACGAAGTGCAAGTGCCCATCGAGACCAACGACCCCAGCATGGACCGCCACCACTGCGTACTCAACGTGAAGCGAGGCAAGACGGGCAAGCTCATCTACACCCTGCGCGACAACGACAGTATCACAGGCACCTTCCTGATGAACGAGATTCTCGGAGCCAAAGACCGGGTACGAATCGAAGACGGTGCCATCATCACCCTCGGCGCTACCACACTCATCCTGCACGCTGCCGAGTAAACAGCCTCTCCCCGACTTTGATGCTTACGTAGAGGCTACAATTGTAATCTCCCCGAGCTACAAGCAAAAACGCCTCCACATCCAATTCTCAGCATAAGAAATGCCCGAGTTTCATTTCATCTCCCAGAAGCGAAACTCGGGTTTCTCTATTTAGAAACTAAATAGGCAAACTGACAACAGTCTGAATTGTCCGAAATGAAGTCGAGGGTGTACGAGCTGTAGCTACTACTGTACGGCGTAGCAGACCAATAGCCACCAATGAAGGCCTCATCGCAGAGCAAGTATACAAACAAGCGAGGGAGGATACCGGTCGTGGCATCCCCCCTCGTTGTTATGAGAGTATCTCGTGATACGAAATTACTTCTTCAAAGCAGCCTTAGCCTGAGCCTTGGCAGCGTTGTAAGCCTCTACGGCAGCAGCCTTGTCAGCCTCGGGAGCAGCCTTCACTGCATCGTAGAGAGCCCAGAGGTTGCAAGCGGCAGTAGCAGCCTTCTGTGCTGCGGTGTAGGCAATGGCAGCAGCCTCAGCAGCAGCCTCCTCCTCAGCGGGAGCGTAGGCGTGCTTGTAGCCCTGAACGTCGTTCCAGTGACCACGTGTGAAGTCGGGGAAGGTCACAGCAGCGCAGTTGTTGTCCATAGAGATGGTACCGAGCTCGGCGAGTGAGCACCACTCAGCGAGGTCATATACGTCCATATCGAGGGGCAGACCGTTCTGGAGGCAGTATACGAGACGTGCGTCCATGATGTAGTCCATACCACCGTGACCCATGTGACGGCCCATTTCGCCGTACTTGGTGAGGATGGGGTGATAGTACTTCTTCTCGAGGGCAGCCTTCTGCTCGGCGTTGATGAAGCCGTGAGCGTTGAGGTTGTCTACCTGGGGGGCATCGGTACCCTTGAACACCTCGCCTGAGAGAGCGTACTCGGGTGTGGGATACTTGGTAGCGTAACCCTTGGTACCGGTGAGCTTGAACAAGCGGTTGTAGGGCTGGGGAGTCATCACGTTGTGCTGGATCTCTACTACCTTACCCTTTGCGGTACGCATGAGAGTAGTGGTGTGGTCACCATTGCGGAACTCGGTGCACTCCTTGCCAGTCTTGTTCTCTACCCACTCCTTACCTACGAAGCTCTCGGTATCCATAGCGGTAAGAGTTGCGAAGCGGTCGCCACGGTGAATATTGAGGCACTGTGCTACGGGGCCAAGGCCGTGAGTAGCGTACACGTCGCCACGGTTCTCCATGTTGTACTTCATACGCCAGTGGAGCTTGTCAACGTCGTTGTCGTTGGGATCAATCCAGTAGTAGTCCCAGAACCACTCGAGGCCGTGGATGTATGCACCCTCAGCGCGGATGATCTCACCGAAGATGCCGTCCTGTGCCATAGCGAGGGCGTTCATCTCGTAGTAGTCGTAGCAGCAGTTCTCGAGGATGAAGCAGTGGAGACGGGTCTGCTCAGAGAGGTTGATGAGGTCCCAGCACTGCTGGAGGTTCATTGCCGAGGGCACCTCGATGGCAGCGTGCTTGCCGTTCTCCATGGCGAACTTAGCCACGGGGAAGTGGTGGTTCCAGTCGGTAGCGATGTAGACGAGGTCGATGTCGTCGCGCTTGCAGAGCTCCTCATAGCCCTTCTCGCCGAAGTAGATGTCGGCAGGCATCAAACCCTGATCACGGAGTGACTTCTGACAAGCCTCAGCACGACCCTCTTCATAGTCACAGAGAGCTACTACCTCTACACCGGGGATATGCGCGAAACGTGTCACAGCACCAGGACCACGCATACCGAGGCCAACGAAACCTACGCGTACGGTCTCGAGCTTGGGTGCGGTGAGGCCGAGTACGTGCTCCTGACCTGCGGGGCGCTCGGGAGTCTCAACTACGATTGTACCCTTGTCGTCCCAATGGTATGCTGTACCGTAGGGAGACACGAATTGCTTCTGGCCGCAGCTTACGAAAAGTACTGCCAACACCAGAGAGAAAATGTGTTTTACTTTCATAAATAATTAGTTTGTATTAAGGTTATTGAATAGAAAAAATCCACTATTTCTCGCAAAGGTACAACAATCCGTATACATTGCCAAATATTTGCCTCCTTTTTCATCTTTTTACACTTCCTCCACGCTACGGATATACGATTTCGCCCTATTTACCGTTTACACTCTCATAAGACTATGGATTTATGGAATGGTTTAATCGCACCCGAACGATAAAGTTCTCGCTCATCCTCATCGCCGTGCTGCTGGGCGTGGCATCGCTGATCTTCTCGAGCCGCCTCGTGAGCGACCTCGCCGAGGAGGAGAGCACCCGCATGGAGATATGGACCGAGGCCATGCGCACCTTCAATGAGGCCGACGAAGGCACCGATCTGAGCCTCGTGCTCACCGTCATCCGTGGCAACCACACAATACCGGTCATCGTACTTGACAGCAAGGGCAGCATCGAGAGTTATAGCAACGTGCGTATCCAGTCATCGGACACGCTGGGCTACCTCATGCAGCGGGCTTCTGCCATGCGCGAGGCGGGGCACATCATCCGCATGGACCTCAGCGACCCGGACGAATACTATGAGGTGTGCTACGACGACTCGCTCATGCTCAAGCGCCTCGAGGTGTACCCCTACGTGCAGTTCGGTGTCTTCATCATCTTCGTAGCCGTGGCCCTCTTCGCCCTGCTCAGCATGAAGCGCTCCGAGCAGAACCGCGTATGGGTAGGACTATCCAAGGAGACGGCCCACCAGCTGGGCACACCCATCTCGTCGCTCATGGCCTGGACAGAGATCCTGCGCACCACCTACCCCGACGACGACCTCATCCCCGAGATGGGGAAGGACGTCCACCGGCTCGAGATTATCGCCGAGCGCTTCTCCAAGATAGGCTCGCAGCCCGAGACCACGCCCGAGGACCTGGGCGAGTCGCTGCAGCGCGTGGTCGACTATATCGGCCGCCGCACATCGGAGCACATCACCATCACCCTCCACCGGAGCGAGCGTCCCGTCATCGTGCGCATGTGCAGCCCCCTCTTCGAGTGGGTCATCGAGAACCTCTGCAAGAACGCCATCGACGCCATGGACGGCGAGGGACGCATCAACATCCACATGACAGAGACCGACGAGCGCGTCTACATCGACATCGAGGACACAGGCAAGGGCATCCAGAAGAGCCACTTCAGCACCGTCTTCTCCCCCGGCTTCACCACCAAGAAGCGCGGCTGGGGCCTCGGCCTCTCACTCGCCAAGCGCATCATCGAGAGCTACCACAAGGGGCGCATCTACGTCAAGCACTCCGAACTGGGCAAAGGCACCACCTTCCGCATCGAACTGAGGAGGTGAGATCAGACGCGAGCCACGCCAGCCGATCTTATTCAGGAAAAGACAAAGCCAGGGTAGTCAGTAGTCAGTAGTCAATTAAAATACGCACTCTCCCGATACGAGAAAATAGTGAATGGTAAAAACTCTTATTTATGTATTAGATATACTATAGTATATATAATACTTAAATAAGCCCCTATATATAGTGCATACTCGGCAACGATACAGCGCAGGGTATCTGTAACCGTAACCTGTAACCTATTGCCTCGCGTGGCGCACGCGCATTATGCGCGTATCCCGTCTTCAAGGAGTTAGGAAACCAGTGTGTAATGTGCAGTGTTTAGGGTGTAGGGATTAGATTTTAGGTGTAGGGTCTGTTGTGTCATCCCGCCGACGCTCATTGCTTCCGGCGACCTAAAGGTTCCGCGTCGGCCCAGCGCGGGATTTAGTCCCTTCGGGAACTCCTCGGGGGAACTGAAGTTAATGGTGCTAAAGCACGCTCCTCTGGGGGAGATAAACCTCCCCTTTGTCGCAAGCAGCGCTAATGCTCCGCGCTGCCGTCGCAACCGACGCTTTCATACCGCGTCGGCGCATTGCTCGAGATGACAGAGATGCGGATGTTTATTTTAATCGGGAGTTAGGAGTTAGGAGTTAGGAGTTAGGATTGCCGCAGGTGAGGCGCTAATCTGCCGCAGGTGAGGCGCTGATCTGCCCGAGGTGCGGCAGAACTGCGCGTAAGGTGCGAAAATCTTTTATCGCACTGCAGATGAATGGATTAGCCCCTATTTTGTCCTCACGAACTTTGCAGTTATTTGCAGAACTTTGCAGAACTTTGCATTAAGTCGAAAAGGAAAAATTAATTATCGTACCTTCGCACACAGAAAATAAAGACCTATTTTTGCTTTTTCACCCGTTTTACACTAATTTCGCATTTCAAATCTATGAACACCCTCATGCCCCAAAACTACGACGAAGAGAACCTCATCCTACAATTGCGCGACACGAAGACACGCAGCACAGCCTTCTCCCTGCTGGTGAAGGCCCATAGCGAGACACTCTACTGGCACATCCGCCGCATGGTAGGCTCGCACGACGATGCCAACGACATCCTGCAGAGCACCTTCATGAAGGCCTGGACGGGGCTCGACGGATTCCTCGGCCAGTCGAAAGTGCTCACCTGGCTCTACCGCATAGCCACCAACGAGACCTACACCTTCGTCAGCAAGAACAGCCACGTCCAGTATGACGACATCGACGAGGCCGCCAAGGGCATCGAGGCCGACGAGTGGTTCGACGGCGACCACCTGCAAGCCCGCCTGCAGGCCGCCATACAGTCGCTCCCGCCCAAGCAGCGCATGGTGTTCAACATGAAGTACTACGACGAGATGAAGTACGAGGAGATGTCGTCCATCCTCGGCACCAGCACAGGAGCCTTGAAGGCATCGTACCACATCGCCGTGAAAAAAATCAGCGAATATTTGGAGCGGGACAATTAAACCCTCGCCAAGCAGCAGAGTCTAAGGATTACAAAACGAAGGAGACAAAGATATGAATACCGATAGCGAACTGAAGGCCCGATACGGCACGAAGACACCCTACAAGGTTCCTGAAGGATATTTCGAGCACTTTCACGAGCAACTCATGAGCAGCCTGCCCGAAGTCACCCCCGAGGCCGCACCCGAGGCGAAGATCACCCTCATGACACGCATCAAACCGCTCCTCTACCTGGCAGCCATGTTCGTGGGCATCATCTTCCTCATGCAGGGCATCGCCTACGTACAGCACAGTCAGACGGCCCGCAGCGAGCAGATGGCCCTCGAGGAACTCTACGATGACGAGGCCGACCACTTCATGTCCTCATCGCTCTACGACGAGTACGTGCTCTACTCCTACCTCACCACCGCCGATTACGAATAACCGATACATCCAAATATAATATAAAAAAAGAAACAGTATGAGACGATACCTCACCACCCTACTCATCGGGCTTGTATGCCTCGCAGCAGCGGCCCAGCAACCCCAAGGACAACGCCCACGCATGACCCACGAGGAGTATCAGGCCAAGCAGAAGGAGTTTATCACCCGCCACGCCGAACTCACCGACGAGGAGAGCGCAGCCTTCTTCCCCCTCTACTTCGAGTTGCAGGGCAAGAAGCATGAGGCCAACCGCCGCGTGTGGAAGCAAGTACGCGCCGTATCGCCCCATGAGCGCACCGAGGAGGACTGCGTGAAGATGATCGACGCCATGGCCGACGTCAAGATCGAGTGCGCCACACTGGAGAAGGAGTACCTCGCCAAGTTCAAGGAGATACTCCCCGCCAAGAAACTCATGCGCGTACAGATGGCCGAGGAGCGCTACCAGCGCGAACTCCTGCGCGGCATGCAGCAGGGCGAGCACAAACGACAAGGAGCACCCCGACAATGAGAGGCAGCACACTCC
>JAZOPX010000173.1:0-4600 GCA_045655845.1 Bacteroidaceae bacterium | reverse complement strand
CAGATGCCACGACGCTCACTCCCATCAAGGGATTGTCATCGCGTGCTTCGCCTTGGAGGTCGAAGCGGGGGTTCAACTGGTAGGCGATAGTACCGCTCTTCTTTGTCGCTTTGGTCTTTCTCATAATTTCTATTAAGGTTTTTTATTGTTTGTCGGCGACAATCTGCGTGAATGTACGCGTACATACACGCGGATGGTCGTGTCCATATGCGCGTATGGTCGCCTACAAACGCACGTGATTATAGATGCAAAATTAAGGAAAGGCAAAGACTTTTCAAAGCATTTCCCCTTCGTTTTTATGTGACGGTGTGCTCTTCTTCCGCCACTACCGCCTGCCTCGCGAGGGTGAAGTGCCGCAGATGCTCAGTGCTACCGACATCTACGAACACCTGCATCACATCAACTCCCGCCTGATGGATAAGGTCAGCGCCTACCGTTTCGGGAGCATCCTCCGCGCCATGGGCGTCACCCGCCACCAATGTCACGACCGAAGGGTGTATGCAGTGGTGCCGCTTGAATCATGAAGTGCGTTTTCGGTAACGCCCATCGTTCCATAGAAGTGTCGCCACCAAGCCGTTAATAATCACAATGTTATTATACATTGGCGACACTTCGGCAGATTGTTCCGGAAAAGGTGCGCTTTCATACACTTGCCGATGCAACATGGATTGCCGTTCAAATAACTTCATACATCGTTTGTGGTTAATCGAATAATCTGTAACTTTGCATCGTAGAAACAACTCTACAAGCAGATAACTTAAATTTAACAAACACTTTTGACTTATCCGTGGTTACTATCTACAGGTAAGTCCCCAAACACTAAAAACAATATTATGGCATACATCAGCGACGATAAGCGCAAGGTTACAACCCACCGACTTTTAGAGATGAAACAGCGCGGAGAGAAAATCTCTATGCTCACCTCATATGACTTCACCATGGCCTCGCTCGTCGACCGCGCAGGTGTCGATATCATCCTCGTAGGCGACTCGGCATCCAATGTGGTAGCAGGTAACGTGACCACCCTCCCCATCACCCTCGACCAGATGATCTATCATGGCAAATCGGTGGTGAAAGCGGTGCAACGCGCCCTCGTGGTAGTCGACATGCCCTTCGGCACCTACCAAGGCAGCGATATAGAGGCGGTAAACAATGCCATCCACATGATGAAGATTACCCATGCCGATGCGCTCAAGCTCGAAGGCGGCGAGGAGATACTCCCCTCGGTGAAGCGTATCCTTGCAGCCGGTATCCCCGTGATGGGTCATCTGGGTTTGATGCCTCAGTCGATAAACAAGTTTGGCACCTATGCTGTGCGCGCCAAAGAGGAAGCCGAGGCCGAGAAGCTCATCCGCGACGCAAAGTTGCTTGAGGAGGCTGGTTGCTTCGGCATCGTGCTGGAGAAGATTCCCGCAGCACTTGCCGAGCGCGTAGCCAAGGAGCTCACCATCCCCGTTATCGGTATCGGGGCCGGAGGCAACGTCGACGGACAGGTGCTGGTGGTGACCGACATGCTGGGCATGACCAATGACTTCAGCCCCCGTTTCCTGCGTCGCTATGCCGACCTCTTCACCATCGTCACCGAGGCCGTAGGCCACTATGTAGAGGATGTGAAAAGCGGCGACTTTCCCAACGAGAAGGAGCAGTACTAAAACAAAGAGAGAGAATCGCATGATTCTCTCTCTTTGTTTTTAGCCGTTGGCAATCAGCCCTAAACACTAAACACTAAACACTACCCCTCAGTACGATGCCGAGGCCTTGATGCCCCGCTCGCGCAGACGGGCGACGATGCCGTCGAGCACCTCGGGCGATGCCTTCTGCAAGCCCTGCACGGGGGTCTCGCGGTCGATGGTGTAGATCATCACCTCACGCGGAGCGATACGCTCTACCACATCGAGCCAGGGGAGCACATACCCGTCGGTAGTATTGTCCACCGAGAGGCCTGCGGCATCGATCCCCTTCATGAAGAGAGTCTGTATGACGCACCGTCCCCCGAAGGCCTGCATACACTCGATGAGTCGAGGCAGGTCGTAGCGCCCCACGGGGCGGTCGACGCGGGCGATATAGTCGGCGTCCACGGTGTCGAGTTTGACGATGTTGTTGTCGACCCGCCTCAGTGCCTCGAATACCTCTGCCCTATCGATGCGCGTGCCGTTGGTGAGCACGCTCACCTTGGCATGGGGGAAGTAGCGGTCGCGCAGGGCCAGGGTGTCGTCGATGACGCCCGCAAAGTCGGGGTGTGCCGTAGGCTCGCCATTGCCGGCGAAGGTGAGCACATCGGGTGCCACGCCCTCGGCCTGCATCTGCCGCAACTTACGCTCCAACGCCTCGGCCACCTCGCCCCGTGTGGGGAGTTTCTGCTGGGGACGACGCTCGGCATTGAGCCCACACTCGCAATAGATGCAATCGAACGTGCACACCTTGCCGTCGCCCGGCAGGAGGTTGATGCCCAACGAGACGCCCAAGCGGCGACTCTTGACGGGCCCGAAGATGGGAGAGGGATAGATGACGGTAGACATTTCTTGAGGGAAGAGGGAAGAGGGAAGAGGGAAAAGGGAAGAGTGAAGAGGGAAGAGGGAAGAGTGAAGAGGGAAGAGGGAAAAGGGAAAAGGGAAGAGGGAAAAGGGAAGAGGAAAGAGTGTGAACATAGCGGAGCCAACTCTTCACTCTTCCCTCTTCACTCTTCACTGTAAAGTTTTTACTTCACGATCTCGAGCAACTCAACCTCGAACACGAGGGTAGAGAAGGGCTTGATAGTGCCCAGGTCGCGTTCGCCATAAGCGAGTTCCTGAGGGATGTAGAGCATCCACTTAGAGCCTACGGGCATCATGGTGAGGGCCTCTGTCCAACCTGCAATCACCTGATTGGCACCAAAGGTAGTGGGCTCGTTGCGGCTATATGAACTGTCAAACTCGGTGCCGTCGATGAGTGTACCGCGATAGTGTACCTTCACCTTATCGGTGCGGGCGGGGATAGCACCCTTACCTGCTGTGAGCACCTTGTAGCAGAGGCCGCTCTCGGTCTTCACCACACCCTCGGTCTTAGCGATAGAGTCGAGGAAGGCTACGCCCTGCGCTCTGTTGTCGCCATACTGGGCATTCATGCGCTCGGCCTGAATCTGCTCCATAAGGGTCATGATGAGCATCTGAGCCTCCATGGGCTGCATGGCGAGGTTCTTGCCTGTAGCGCCAGCGATGAAGCCAGCGAGGAGGTAGTCCTTGCTGATGAGTTCGTCAGCATTGCCAAACACGTCGTAACTGATACCGGGAACCATCTGCTTATCCATCTGCTGGCCAATCTGAACACCGGCGGTGTAGGCACCCTTCTTGGCATCGTCGCCAGCCTTGACACCAGCCTTCAGACCCTTCACGAAGTCGGCCATGTAGAGGGTGTCAACGCCCATGCGGTACATGAGGAAGCCCTGCAAGCCCTGAGTCTGAGCCAAGCCCATAGCGTAAGAGAAGGTGTCAATCTCGGCCTTGAGATTGGCGGTAGAGTCGGTATTCTCCTGAATTACGGTTACCAATGACATTGCCTTGGCGTGAGCCTCTTCGATAGGCATCTTCATGCCCTTGCCGCTCGCACCAGCGATGAAGCCTTCGGTGAAGTTCTTCGCGTTGATCTCGCCCTTCTTGCCGGCAAAGAGTTCGCCCGTCACGCCAGGGATGATCTGGTTAGCCACCTGCTGACCAATCTGGATACCAGAGAGGTAAGCATTCTGCTTCGCATCGGCATTGGCACCCTCGACCACACCATTGACGAACGCGCTCATGTGAGTAGTGTCTACATCCATGCGTCCGGCAAGATAGTCCTTCAAGCCCTCGGTTTGTGATACGCCCACGGCATAGGCCAATGAGTCTACTTTGCTGGCACCGGCGAGGTCTACCTTGGGGGCAGACGCGGTGCAACTTACGAAAAGGCCTGCTGCAAAGGCCATTGCTACTGAAAAGATTGTCTTCTTCATTTCCTTATATATATTATTAATGTTCTTTTCTGACGTTTACAGAACCTCCAACAACTCTACCTCAAACACCAATGTGCTGTAGGGAGGGATGGCAGCACCTGCACCATGCTCACCATAGCCGAGGTTGTAGGGAATGTAGAGTTTCCACTTGTCGCCCTCGCTCATGAGTTGCAAAGCCTCAACCCATCCGGCAATCACCTGATTCACACCGAACACGGCAGGCTCGCCACGCTGGATAGAACTGTCGAACATGGTACCATCGACCAAGCGGCCCTCGTAGTGGCAACGCACCTTGTCGGTAGCCTTGGGCTTGCGGCCTGTACCCGATGCCAACACCTCATACTGGAGTCCGCTCTCGAGTGTGGTCACACCGGCGCGCTCCTTGTTCATCTTGAGGAACATCTCGCCCTGCTCGATAGCAGCAGCATGAGCCTTCTTCTCCATCTCGGCGAAGTGGTTGTTCACAATCTGTTGCGCCTCAGCAAAACTGAGCGCGGTCTCTTTACCTTCCAATACATCACGGATAGCCTGTGCGAAGTCATCGACACTCACCTCTGCACCCATAGAGAGCAGTTGCTGACCGATGCCAAGACCCAAGCCATAACTAAATTTATCCATATCTTATACTATTAATTT
>JAZOPX010000172.1:0-19831 GCA_045655845.1 Bacteroidaceae bacterium | reverse complement strand
GGCCTTGAACTGGATGTTGTCGTTGGGCAGGTCGAGGCGGTAGTGGGTGTAGAGCATGGTGGTGTTGAGCGAGTTGTCGTAGTCCTCGATGGGCTGGTCGTTGAAGCCATCCATATAGTCCACCTCGAAGAGGTCCGAGGGAGTCCAGTCGGCATTGCAATGGACGATCCTGTAGGTGAAGCGGTGGTAGTCGTGGGTGAAGTGGTCGAACGAGATGGTCACCCAATCGTCCGTCCCGAGGGTGATGACATCATCGTGCAGCCAGTCGTCGTTGACGATGGTCTGCAGGGTGTGTATCATGGGATGATACACCTTATTGGACTGCGCACGCCCTACCCCGACAGCACCAAGCAGAAGGAGGAGTAGCGATAGACATGTACGTATCTGTTGTTTCACTCTGCGAAGATAATATAAAATCTCAAGATGTGTAACATCGTGTGGAGATTCTTGTTTGACATAGGGTCCTGAATCTATCGGGCGACGTCTTTCTACTACGACAAGAGCCGGTCGATCATCTCCAGTTCCTCGGGAGTGAACGCTTGGTTGTCGCGGGCATGGAGATTGGCCTCCAGTTGGGCGGTCGAACTGGCGCCGATGATGACCGACGTCACCCGTTCGTCGCGCAGAAGCCAGGCCAGAGCCATCTGTGCCAATGTCTGTCCGCGCTGCAGGGCCATCGTGTTGAGTGACTGCAACCTACAAGACAGTTCGTCGGTAAGAGCCTCGGGACGGAGGAAGTGGCCCACGGCCATGCGCGACCCCTCGGGGATGCCCTGCAGGTAACGGTCGGTGAGCAGCCCCTGGGCCAAGGGCGAGAAGGCGATGAAGCCTGTGCCGTGTGCATGGGCCTGGGGGATGACGTCCTCCTCGGGCTGGCGGGTGAGCATATTGTAGCGTCCTTGATAGAGCAGGCAGTGCACGTCGTGTGCTTCGAGGTAGGCGTAGGCTTGGCGGGCCACCTCATCGGGATACTTGGACAGGCCTACGTAGAGTGCCTTGCCCGAGCGTACGATGTCGACAAGCGCCTGCATGGTCTCCTCGAGCGGCGTGTTGGGGTCGTAGCGGTGCGAGTAGTAGATGTCGACGTACTCGAGATTCATCCTCCGCAGGCTTTGGTCGAGGCTGGCCATCAGGCTCTTGCGCGAGCCCCAGTCGCCATAGGGTCCGGGCCACATCAGGTGCCCAGCCTTGGTGGCGATGAAGAGTTCGTCGCGATGGGTATGCAGCGACTGCTTCATATACCGTCCGAAACGCTCCTCGGCAGCGCCATTGGGGGGACCGTAGTTGTTGGCCAGGTCGAAGTGACAGATGCCATGGTCAAAGGCATAGTGCACGATATCGAGTCCACGGCTCTCGTCGTGGTTCTCGCCAAAGTTGTGCCAAAAGCCAAGCGATATCTCGGGTAGTAGCACGCCGCTCTTGCCACAACGACGGTAGCGCATCGTGTCGTAGCGGTCGGCTCGGGGAGTATAGATGCTGTTCATCGGTAAGGATTTATTTTCAGTGATGGGGCGAAGGTACAACATAATCCATAATTTGCCAAGCCCGATGCCGAATTTAGAGGGTGCGGATTTGGTTTTTCTCTCAGTTTGCACTAATTTCGCCCCTATGAAACTATGGTTGCTGGCCTTGTGCCTATGGTGTAATCACCCCGATGAGATGATCGAGGTGGCCCGGTCGTACCTCGGCATACCCTACGTGGCAGGTACGTTGGAGACTACAGGTGAGGAGCGCCTTATCATCAATGAGGAGGGTGTCGATTGCACCACCTTCGTGGAACTCTCCGTTGCCCGATGGCTCGCCATGCAGAGCGATAGCCTCACGATGGAGCAGTGGGTAGAGAGGTTGCGCTATCGGAATGGCGTTGCCGATGGATACCTGTCGCGCCTGCACTACTTTACCGACTGGGTAGTGGAGAATACCCGACGAGGGGTATGGCACGAGTTGCAGCCCGAGGAGGGAAGCACCCTATGGCAGAGCGACACGCTCGCCCTATCGTTCATGAGCCAGCATCCGCAGAGTTACCCTTATCTGAGGGTGAATGCCTGGGCCGTGGATTCGATGCAGATCATAGAGCAGCGGTATGCGCATCATCCGGTTCGCTACATCGGCAAGGAGCACCTCGACCTGCCTCCCGAGCGACTCCCCATCAAGGATGGAGATATCGTAGCGTTGGTGACCACCATCGAGGGGCTCGATGTCACCCACCTCGGCTTTGCGGTGTGGAGAGACGATACGCTGCACCTGATGCACGCCTCGATGACCCACGGCAAGGTGGTCATCGACGAGCGTCCACTGTACGAATACCTGAAGGGTCGGAAGAGTTGTCCCGGGGTGCGGGTGGTGAGGGTAAACGATGGGAATGCGGAACGATGGGAATGCTGAATTATGAATTATGAATGCTGAATTATGAATTGTGAATGCTGAATTGTGAATGCTGAATGCTGAACGATGGGACCCCTCAGAATTCAGAATTCAACATTCACCCCCCTCAACACTAAACACTAAACACTCAACACTAAAACCCTCCCCTCTGCACACTAAACTCCGAGTTTCTCCGTTTCTATATCGTATATATGAAAAAGGTCTCCCTACTCATACTGCTTCTGCTGACAACGTTCGGTATGCTCCATGCACAAGAGAGCACACCTGCGGGAGGCGTGACCCTCAAGGGACGCATCACCGACGAGACGGGCAGCCCCGTGGAGATAGCCAACATCTGGGTAGCACGCCAGATGAAGGGCACTACGAGCAATCTCAAGGGAGAATATTCGCTGAGCCTCGTGTCGGCCGACACGGTAGAGATCACCTTCTCGATGATTGGCTATCAGACCCGCCGCCGCATCCTCTACCGCCCTACGGGAGTCATCACGCTGGACATCATGCTGCCCCACACCAACACGGCACTACAGGGGGTGACCATCCGTGAGACCCGCCGCCAGACGGGTACCATGCAGCACCTCGCGCAAAAGCAGGCACGCCTCATGCCCGACGCCTCGGGAGGCTCGGTAGAGTCGTTCATTGCCACACAAGCCGGAGTGAGCAACACCAACGAACTCTCCTCGACCTACAACGTGCGTGGCGGAAACTACGACGAGAACTCCGTATACGTCAACGGCATAGAGGTATACCGCCCGCTCCTCATCCGTGCTGGACAACAGGAGGGACTCTCGTTCGTCAACCCCGACATGGTAGAGAACATCGGGTTCTCCTCGGGCGGCTTCGAGGCACGCTACGGCGACAAGATGAGCAGCGTGCTCGACATCACCTACCGCCGCCCCACGAAGACGGAGAGCACCCTGTCTGTCAGCCTGCTCGGTGCCAACGCCTACCTCGGCACCGGCAAGGAGGGTCAGTGGAGCATGACACATAGCCTGCGCTACAAGACGAGCCAGTACCTCCTCGGCACGCTCGACACGCAGGGCGAGTATGACCCCTCGTTCATCGACTATCAGACCTACCTCTCCTGCAGGCTCTCACCCCGGTGGGAGGCTGGCTTCATAGGTAACGTGTCACAAAACAGGTATCGCTTTGTCCCTGCCGACCGCAACACCTCGTTCGGCACATTGGAGGACGTGAAGGAGTTTAAGGTATACTTCGGCGGAAGAGAGGAGGACATGTTCCGTACCTGGTTCGGGGCGCTCAACCTCACCCACACCCCCCATACGAACCATGCGCTGAGCCTCAACCTCTCGGCCTACCGCACCGACGAGGAGGAGACCTTCGACATCGTCAGCCAATACTGGCTCAACGACATCGACGAAGACAAGACCATGGGTGTGGGCACCTATATGGAGCACGCCCGCAACTACCTCAACGCCTCGGTGCTGTCGGCCGGGCTCAGCGGCAAGCACACCCTCGGCCAGCACGAGGTGCAATGGGGAACAGAATACAAACAAGAACAGATTGCCGATAACATCAATGAGTGGGAGATGCGCGACTCGGCAGGCTACTCGCTGCCCCACACGGGCGAGCGCGTCGAACTCATCTACAACCTGCGCTCACAGAATGCTGTACGTAACCACCGCCTCTCGGCCTTCATACAGGACACCTGGCGCAGACATACCGACTTAGGAGTATTCGTTCTCAATGGCGGCGTGCGCCTCTCCTACTGGAGTTGGAATGGCGAGCCCCTCCTCTCGCCTCGCCTCTCGGTGGGCTTCATCCCCGAAGCCAACGACCAGTTCACCTTCCGTCTGGCTACGGGAGTATATTACCAGAGTCCCTTCTACAAGGAGTACCGCGACACCGTGCAAGCCGGAGGCTCATCGTACGTAAGACTAAACAAGGAGATCAAGTCGCAACGCTCCATACAAGTGGTGGGTGCCATGGACTATCAGTTCCGCGTGTGGGACCGTCCCTTCAAGTTCACCTCCGAAGTGTACTACAAAGCACTCTCCAACCTCATCCCCTACGATGTCAACAATGTGCGACTCACCTACTACGGAGAAAATTGCGCCTCGGGCTATGCCGCCGGGCTCGACATGAAACTCTTCGGCGAGTTCATCCCCGGCACCGACTCGTGGCTCACCGCCTCCGTCATGCGCACCGAGGAGAAGATCAATGGCGTATGGTACCCCCGCCCCACGGACCAGCGGTTCAACCTCTCGTTCTGCCTCACCGACTACTTCCCCGGCTCAGACCGCTGGCAGATGAACCTCCGTGCCGTATATGCCAACGGCCTTCCCTTCGGTCCTCCCCACTCAGGAGCCGACAGGATCATCTTCCGTGCGCCCGCCTACCGCCGTGTCGACATCGGCATGAGCTACCGCCTCGTCAACAACGAAGAGCGTACCATCCGGCATGGTTGGCAACGCCACTTCCAGTGCGTATGGCTCGGTCTCGACGCCTTCAACCTCCTCGACATCAACAACGTGAACTCCTACTACTGGATCACCGACACCGAGAGCCACCGCTACGCCGTGCCCAACTACCTCACGGGCATACGACTCAATGCCCGCCTGCTCGTAGAGTTCTGACCAGCCACGCGCTCACCCCCTCTCCCGTTCCTCCTATCCTCTGACCGCTCCCGAGGGGATAAGCCACATCACATCACAGGCTCGCCACGCTCGAAGTCGTAGAGCGTCTTGCGCATGATATCGGCCAAGCTGAGCTGGTAGGCGATGTATGCGCCAAGGTGATTGCGGTAGGCACTATTCAGACGATTACGCTCAAGAGCCAAGGTCTGGCTATCAATATCTCCATCGGCAAAACGTCGGAGGGTGATGGCAAAACTCTTCTCGGCAATAGCCACATTCTTCTCGAGCAACTGTAGTCGCTTGAGATTATTGTTGAGCTGTGCTACGGCATTGCGTATCTCTGTCTCTATGGAACGTTCCAGCTCCTCCTTGGCCAGATAGTTCTGCCGTTGACGAGCCTCAGCCGCACGCACTTTAGCCTTGTTCTCTCCCCAGTCGAGCAACGGCACAGAGACCGTGAGTCCTACACCATAGTTAATCGGCCGATTCATAAAGTCGATGGTCGATTGCTGTATAGTATGGCCGTACGTAGTAGACATATCATCCATATTTGTTCCCGTCTTCTGTACGTAGGCATCAAAGTAACCACGCACCATTCCCTCTGCTTTTCGTTGACGGATAGACATCTCTTGCTGCTCGATAGCTATATCACGTTCGCGCAGCTCGGTACGATTTTTCAACGCATACTTCACAGCTTCATCGACATCAATGGTTACGACATTGTATTTCAGCTCATCTTTTAGAATGATGCTATCGGAAAGTTCGATACCCAACAGTTCTTTAAAGCTATTGACGGCTGACTCCTGATTGATGAGTGCCATCTCATAACTGTTTTGTGCTTCTGCGAGGTCTACCTCCATCTGCAAAGCATCTACCTCACGGATAAGTCCTGAGGCATACTTGTTTTGTGCAATCTCATTGGCCTCCGTCTGACGTTCATAGTCGAGCAAGGCAATCTCTGTACTTCGCTGCAAGGAGAGCAGATTGTAGTAGCTACTGCTCACACGATATTCGAGGTTGAGCTCTTCACGACGAAGCGACTTACTCGTACGCTCAAAATCCAAACGTGCCGATTTCAGCGAAGAGCGTATGGCGTTATATCCATAGAGTGCATCGATAGGCTGGCGCAAGCGAAGACGCGTATTGAACGTTGCCGAACGATCCCGACTATAGTAGTCATCATAGCTATTAAGACTGGTTTCCCAGTAGATATTACCATTGGTTATCAACGGCTGATTGACGGTGACCATTCCTCCATAATCCATACGTTTGATGGAGTAGAAAGAGACGCCAGTAGTGTCGTCCCACGTGCGAACGGTCTGATTAAACTCGGGCATCGTGAGACTGAGGTCTATATGTGTCTTCAGGCTGCTAGTCGCCGACTTCAAGTTATACTCCGCAATCTTGAGATTTTCCTGTAGGTTGCGCATCGTAAAACTTTTCTCCTTAGCCAGATCTATACTTTCCTGTAAGGTCAGCAGATACGTTTCTGCATGGGTCGCGAGACTAAGGAACAGTATACCCAATATGATGTAAATCTTTCTTTTCATATCACCTAAGAATTGTCCTGTTTGTATTCAGATGGTCATAGTGGATTGTGCCATCTTTTATATATATATTGCGTATAGCATAGTTCGCTATTTCAGACTCGTGAGTAATGAGAATAATCGTGTTTCCCTCTTGGTAAAGCTCATCAAAGAGACGCATAATCTCAATTCCCGTTTTAGAATCCAGCGCACCTGTAGGTTCGTCGGCAAGCAATATACCTGGATTGGTGACAAGAGCTCGGGCAATAGCCACACGCTGGCGTTGCCCACCAGAAAGTTCTCCAGGCTTATGATGCATGCGGTCGGCAAGCTTTACGCGCTCAAGAGCTTGTACCGCACGATCGCGACGTTCTGCTACAGGGACACCTGCATATGCTAAAGGAAGTTCTACATTCTGTACAGCATTGAGCTTGGGTAGAAGGTTGAAATTCTGAAATACAAAACCTATTTCCTTGTTGCGCATAGCCGAGAGTTCGTCATCATTGAGATGACTCACGTCGATTCCGCGAAACTTATACTCACCAGTCGAAGGAGTATCAAGACAACCGAGAATATTCATAAAGGTACTCTTACCCGAACCCGATGGCCCCATGATACTGAGATATTCGCCCTTACGTATGGTAAGGCTAACATCTTGAAGGGCCATCACCACATTGTCGCCCATCTCATAGCGCTTGGTTATATTTTTTATTTCAATTAAGGAGTTATTCATAGCGTATAGAATCTACAGGTTTCAGATTGGCAGCATTCTTTGCAGGGAGATAGCCGAAAACGACTCCTACCACTACAGAGAAGGCAAAGGCGATGATGATGCTATAGAGGCGTATGCAGGTACTTACATCCGTAAATACAGACACGAGAAGCGAGAGCGATACGCCTAGTACTACCCCAATGATACCTCCAGCAATACTTATAACCACCGCCTCGGTCACAAATTGTCTCATAATATCACTCTTACGGGCTCCGATGGCACGACGTATACCGATCTCACGAGTACGTTCCATCACGGTAGCAAGCATGATATTCATAATACCGATACCTCCCACAATGAGCGATATAGCGGCAATGGCACCGAGAAGAAAATTGTAGATCTGACGCTCCTTCTCTTCTTGCTTCAGGAGTTCGAGAGGTATAACGATACCATAGTCATCATTATTGAAGTGGTGCCGTCGAATGATCTCGTTGATTAGGGTAGACGTCTCCATTAGTCGATCGGTATTCTCCACTTGTATCGTTAGTTGCTGGATCTCGCTAGCGAGAACATTGCCACGTGAAAAGCGATCGAGAAACATGCTAAGAGGTACATAAACATCTGTATTGAGATCGCGTGCTGCAAGTTCGCCCACGGTTTCTGTGAAGAGCGCTTTACTCTCCAGAACACCCACAACTTCGAGCCACTGATCCTCAATCTTTATCATCTTACCCAAAGGAGACTCTTTCTGAAATAATGTATAAGCTATACCTGCCCCGAGCACACATACTTTATGCTTGGCATCGTAGTGAATGGGAGTGATAAATTCACCATCTTTAACTTGATAATTGAGGATTTCATAAAACTCAGGTGTAACACCGATAACTGATGACTTTACCGATTGGCTAGCATACTTGACCTCTGCGTTGATCTCAGCCTGTGCTGCGATACGTTTCACACCAGGTACAATCTCGTTAATGACTTCAGCATCGCGTAACGAGAGACCTGGAGAGAATTTAGAACGTACTTCTTCGAGTTCTGCACTGCTCATCTCTTTCTCTCGGACGATTATATTGTTTACACCCAGGTCTTGATACTTGGCGATAGCTTCTCGTTTGGCCCCCTCGCCAATTGAGAGCATAGCAATCACCGACGCCACGCCGAAGATAATACCCAACATGGTAAGGAATGACCTAAACTTGTGGTCTGTGAGTCCTTGCAGAGCCACCTTGATATTTTCGCTGTATTCCATTTTGCTTGTCTTTCTATAGGTTATGATTCATAGAGAGGTATCACTATAAATCTCCGAATGGCATAAACTCACAGCTTACCGTCATACCAGGTTTCAGTCGTTCGTCGATAACCTTGAGGCGAACCTCCACATCAAAAACCTTATTGCGAGGATTACTTCCATCCTTGGGGTGGCAAAAGAGACCAATATCTGATATCTCTCCCTCGAAGGCGACCTCGGGTAGTGCATCAAGACGTACTATCACTCTATCTCCCTCATGAATACGTAAGAAATTATTTTCTGCGATCTGTGTTTTCACCTTCATCCAAGTGAGGTTGGGGACATAAGCCATGGTATTGGCATGTTCCACGTTGTCGCCTATTTGGTATAGCTGACGAGTGCGTCGATTCCATGCTATTTGGAAAATCCCGGACATAGTACTACGCACAGTAAGTTGCTGAATGATATCGTATGCATTGCGAATATCTTTTTGTATTTGGCTGACTCGGATCTGCTGTATCTTCAAATCATTTTTATTGATAATCTCATTCAGTTCAAGACGCCGTTTAGCGAGCTTCAGTTGGATGGTAGCTTGTTGCAACTCCAATTCCTTGATTTTTCTCATACGCTCCGACTCAAACTGAGCAGCTTCGTAACTGAGACGGCGTAACTCGTAGGTGGCTATCTCAGATTTAATAGTCGACTCGGCTTGACTATCGCGGTTATCTTGATTCACCAGCATCTTCTCCAATGATGCTAACTGCGATTCAAGAGCTGTCTCGCGTTCAATGATATATTTTGTAACATCGGTAGGATCAAGTTGTATTACCGAATCTCCTTCATGGATTACCTTGCCGTGCTCTGCTATGCCAATGATACGAAATGAGCCAAAACGTCCAAAACGAGGCAAGACAAAAGCTTTCGTTTGTACAGCACTTAGTTCGCCCGTCTCTACAATGGCATATTCTACGTCGGCGCCATTCTTTTCTTCGTTGAAGGCTTCGCCCTGACAGGCCATTATCAAGGGGAGAAATATAAGATATGGAAAGATTCGTCTCATCACTCTTCCTCCTCTTCTTTACCATTATTTCTGTTGATTACAGTAGGGTCGATAAGCGCGACATGGTCTCCTTGATCCAGACCATACTCAATGATAACATAGTCGGAGTTTGTGAGTCCCGTAACAACCTCTACCCTATCGTATCCATTCACCGAACGCCTATATACATAGCACTGATCACCCGTGACGTGTAGTGCTTCAAGTGGAATATATTTTACGTCAGGTACTTCGTCGATGATGATACGGCAGCTTACGGTAAGACCAGGGAGGAGGTTTTTATTGTATTCATTGACGACTATCTCAACGGGGAATATCTTGATATTGGAATTATTATTCTTGTTTTGCGCTAAGTTGGCCACTGATGACACATATCCTGTAAAGATACTGTCGGAAAATGCATCCGGACGGATCTGTACCTTTAGTCCGTTGACAACCTTTGATATATCCACCTCATTGATATTTACTTTAGCTTTTACTTTAGAGAGGTCTGGCAGCTGTATTATCTGCTGGGACGACCAGCATTGATCACCTATCTGAAACTTTGAATTTGTTCCCCAATTATGTGAAATGATGGCTATACCTGGAGCGGGAGCAATGACAGAGAGTTTCCTCAGTGTACGATGTGCTTCTTCGAGACGTTCTTCGTCTTGACGTATTTTGAGACGCTTCTGCTTTACCTCCTCAATCTGTATTTTGCGACGATTCTCAATCTGTTCTTTAGCCCGTTGTAGGGAGATATCTGCCTTATCGAGATTGACCTTTATTTCGCGGCGTTTGATATCACTTTCATGGGCTGCCGACTCGAGTTGCATACGAGTAATTTCGTGTGATATACGAGTAACTTCGTAGTTTGCATTGAGTTCTTCCATCTCGAGTTCGTGTTGTGCAAGCATCTTTTCCAGTTCGGCATGACTTATCACAAGACGATCTTCATTATCAAGAATAGCCTTGCGCACTTCTGAGGGGTCGAAGGAGACAAGGGTATCACCTACCTTTACCTCAGTCCCATCAACGACGATATCCGCAATCTTCAGATTACCAAAGCGCCAGGGTATGTTAGGAGAGGAAATATTGATAGAGTTGATAGCCTCTATCTCTCCTTCCTCATAGAGATCTATATAAAATGTACCTTGTTCTACTTGAGCCTCTGGCACCTGCTGACCTGTTTTATTTCCGCAAGCACCGAACAGTCCAATCAAGAGGATTAATGCAGATTTTTCTATTGTAGTTGTCTTTTTCATTGTATTTAGGGTGTGTATATATTCGTATGTACTTTCTATTCATTATCGGGTCTTATTAGCGAAATGCGTTCTCCCTCCTTCAGTCCGTCGGTAACGATCGTCATCTTGGTGGAACCTATGCCAAGGGTTACTTGACGTTCCTTATATTTACGTCCTTGTTGTACATAAGCGACCTTGATAGAATCTTTATCAAATATGCCCACTGTCGGCACTACGATGGTATCTGGAACATGTTTGATATATATATAACATCTTGCACTCAGCCCAGGTTCTATCATATTTCTCACAGAGTCTACCGATGCCTCTATTTCGAAGGTTTTCACTTGTGATCCTTTGATGCGGGCTTGTCCGACAGAAGCCATCTTGATAATACGACCATACGCAACGTTGTCTGGCATAGCGTCAAAGGTATATATCACTGAGTCGCCCAGATGCAAACGCTTGTATTCGCTCTCGGGGATATAGAATACAACTTTAATTCTTTCAAAGTTAGGCAAAGTCATTAAGACACGTCCTTTATCCACATGATCCCCCAGATTCCATCTTTCATCGCTCCAGTGCCACCGACGAGCACGCACGGCTATGCCATCTTGTGGTGCATACAAAGTGAGCGACTCAATCTTCTTTTGTTCTTCTTCAAGCCGGCGTTTGAGGCGTTCTATACGCTTCTCCACATGTACGATATCTGTTTTCTGCATCTCCTTGGTGGATTCAAGCTTCTTGATCAGACGTGCATGCTCTATGCTTGCACGCTCGAGTTGCAGTTCCTTGATGCGACGTTCAGTGGGGCTCATATAGAGCATCTGTAACGAATCCGATGTGGCTAAAATGGTTTCGGCTTCATTATTCTCAACTTGGGCTTCAAGTAAAGCATATTCAAGACGCTGCGAGGCTAATAATTTATCTATCTCTGCATAGGCTGCATCAAGGTCTAACATGATGCGTTCGTACTCTTCAGAAAGGTTGGCATCCTCAAGTACACATACCACATCCCCCTTTTTCACTTCGGTCCCATTCTCTACTATATAGGTGATAGTCCCCCCGACCTGAGGTGGACAATGGATATTGACCGATCTGACAGCCTCTGTATGCCCCTCTATGGTGAGGGTCTCTTCGTAGGCTTTTCGCTCTATGGTGTAGGTAGGCAATGGCTCTCCCCCGCCCGACGAGCATGCGATGAGCGTGACTATGACTCCTACGCGCAGGAGCATCCTGACTGTGGAGCTATGCGTGGCCATGGCTTGGGGGGGTGAGGGTGTGGTCGAGATATTCCTTCAGATACTTTGCCGTATAGCTTTCTGTGTTCTTCACAATCTCCTCGGGCGTGCCTGCCTGGAGCAGGCGTCCTCCGCCACGGCCGCCCTCGGGACCCATGTCGATGATGTGGTCGGCCATCTTGATGACGTCGAGGTTGTGCTCGATGACGATGACCGTATTGCCCTTGTCGACCAGGCGCTGGAGCACGCTCATCAGCACGCGGATGTCCTCGAAGTGGAGGCCCGTGGTGGGCTCGTCGAGGATGTAGAGGGTGTTGCCCGTGTCGCGCTTGGAGAGCTCGGTGGCGAGCTTCACGCGCTGGCTCTCGCCGCCCGAGAGGGTCGTGGAGGGCTGGCCCAGCTTGATGTAGCCGAGGCCGACCTCCTGCAGTACCTTTATCTTGTTGAGGATGGTGGGCACGTTCTCAAAGAACTCTACGGCGCGATTGATGGTCATGTCGAGCACATCGGCGATGGACTTGCCTCGGTAGCGCACCTCGAGGGTCTCGTGATTGTACCGCTTGCCACGGCATACCTCGCAGGGTACGAGCACGTTGGGCAGGAAGTTCATCTCTACATTCTTGTACCCGTTGCCAAGGCATGCCTCGCAGCGACCGCCACTGACGTTGAAGGAGAAGCGGCCGGGCTTGTAGCCGCGTATCTTGGCTTCGGGGAGGGCGACGAAGAGGTTGCGGATGTCGCTGAAGACGCCCGTATAGGTGGCGGGGTTGGAGCGTGGCGTGCGCCCTAGGGGCGACTGGTCTACGGTGACCACCTTGTCGATATGCTCGAGCCCCTCGATGCTCTCGTAGGGCAAGGGTTCGCGCAGCGAGCGGTAGAAATGCTTCGAGAGGATGGGCTGCAGGGTGTCGTTGATGAGCGACGACTTGCCGCTCCCGCTCACACCCGTGACGCAGATGAGTGTGCCGAGGGGGAGGTCTACGTCGACCCCTTTGAGGTTGTTGCCCGTGGCGCCCTTGAGGCTGATCACCTTGCCGTTGCCCCTGCGGCGCTCGGCGGGGACCTCGATGCGCATCTCGCCATTGAGGTACTGCGAGGTGAGTGTATGGGTACGTAGCATCTCCTCGGGCGTACCCATAAAGACGACCTCACCACCCTTGCGCCCGGCATGGGGGCCGAGGTCGATGATGTGGTCGGCAGCGAGCATCATATCCTTGTCGTGCTCGACGACGATGACCGTGTTGCCTAAGTCGCGCAACGACTTGAGCGAGCCGATGAGCCGTTCGTTGTCGCGCTGGTGGAGGCCGATGCTGGGCTCGTCGAGGATATAGAGCACGTTGACCAACTGCGAGCCTATCTGCGTAGCCAGTCGTATGCGCTGGCTCTCACCGCCCGAGAGGGTCATCGAGGAGCGCGAGAGGGACAGATAGTCGAGCCCCACGTCGAGGAGGAAGCTCAGGCGCGTGTTGATCTCCTTGAGTATCTCGAAGGCTATCTTCTGCTGGTTGCCCGTGAGTCGGGTGATGGCATCGGTGGTCCACTCGTAGAGTTCGCTGATGTCCATCGATGAGAGCTCGTGGATATTCTTGCCCAAGATGCGATAATGCAATGCCTCACGTCCGAGTCGGGCACCATGACACTCAGGACATACGGTAGTGGCCGAGAACTGGTCTATCCACTTCTGCTGTGCTGCAGTAGGTTCGACATCGTGATCGCTGAGGAAGTACTTCACCAGACCATCGTAGGAGAGGAACATGTCGGACTCCTCGAGGATGGTGGTCTTCACCTTGATGCGCTCGGTGCAGCCATAGAAAATCTCTTCGATGACGTTCTCCTCCATCTGCTCGACGGGTGTCTTCAGCGTATACTCGTAGCGGGCAAGCAGGGCCTCGAGCTGACGGAAGATGAGCGTGTTCTTATAGTTGCCCAGAGGCACGATGGCTCCTTTATATATGGAGAGACTCTTATCGGGAATCAGTTTGTCGATATCGAGCCGGGTCACATGTCCCAAACCCTTACACTTGGGGCAAGCACCCTGCGGAGAGTTGAACGAGAAGTTGTGCGGTGCCGGCTCCTTGTAGGCCAAGCCTGTCACAGGACACATGAGCCGCTTGCTGTAGTGGCGCACCTCGCCCGTAGCCTTGTCGAGCACCATGATGAGCCCATCGCCCTGCTGCATGGCACTCGCCACACTCTCGCGCAGGCGGCGGTCGTCCTTGTCGTCCACCTTGAGCCTGTCTACCACCACCTCGATGTCGTGGTTCCTGTAGCGGTCGAGGCGCATGCCGTGAGTGACCTCCACGACCTCACCATCGACACGTACGTAGAGGAATCCCTTGCGGCGCACCTGCTCGAAGAGTTCGCGATAGTGTCCCTTGCGTGCTTTCACCAACGGAGCGAGGATAAAGATGGGTTTGCCCTTATACTCATTGAGAATGAGTTCGATGATCTGCTCCTCGGTATACTTCACCATCTTCTCACCCGAGGCGTAGGAGTAGGCCTCACCGGCACGGGCGAAGAGCAGGCGCAGATAGTCGTATACCTCGGTGATGGTGCCCACCGTGGAGCGGGGGTTCTTGTTGGTCGTCTTCTGCTCGATGGAGATGACGGGCGAGAGTCCCGTCACCTTGTCCACCTCGGGGCGTTGCATGCCACCGAGGAAGTTGCGGGCATAGGCCGAGAAGGTCTCAATGTAGCGGCGCTGACCCTCGGCAAAGAGCGTGTCGAAGGCGAGCGACGACTTGCCACTCCCGCTCAGGCCCGTGACGACCGTGAGCGAGCCATGAGGAATAGTGACATCTATATTCTTCAGATTATGTTCGCGGGCTCCATAGACCTCGATGCCTCCTTTCTCTCTTTTCATTGCTTCTCCTCCTTCCTCGTATGGGTCAATATGTTGATATCTCCACGGCGCACATACTGGATGCCGTCAGAGCCTTCAGCCTCAACGAGGATGAAGTATACGCCGTCTTCCACGCGACTACCATGATATGTGCCATCCCAACAGACGTAGTAGGTAAAGTCGTTCTCATGCTCTGTGGGGAGGCTGTTGTGGTCGCCCGAAGCGACCTCCTGCCCCCAACGGTTGAAGATCTTCATGCGAAACGAAAGCAACGATTGCGTCTTCACCCTGTAGACATCGTTCGTGCCGTCTCCGTTGGGCGAGAAGGCATTGAAGAGTTGAACCGACGAGCCACGCAGCGAGAAGGTGAAGGGATATTCACCCAAGAGTTCGCTCGTGTATATCTCGTTCGCCCGATAGCGGCAGGTAATCTCAAGAGCTACACTGTACGAAACATCATTTCCACCCTCCTTGAAGGTGAACGTCGTGGTAGCCTCATTGCGCTTGGCCAGTTCGACCTCTCTCCCCTCCTTGATCTGCTTGATGCTCCACGTATAGAGCACATCGAAGCCCGTGGTGTCTGATAGACTGACATCAAAGGTGACCGTGAGCGGTGCATCATACACTCCGCCCTCCTCGCCAATCTCCTCCTCTTCGCCTTGGCCATTGACGAACGTGGCCGAGAACCCAGCAATGCTCGGATAGGCATCAGGCACCTGCGCTTTGCCGACAAGCACCATCAGCAGACTACATAGTATAGACAAGAAATATCTCTTCATAAAGAATACAGACTCTTACGAATTTACGATGTAAAGGTAATAATTTATTCGAAGAAAGTACACATCTGGCATCAACTTTTTTGTTCCGACACCACGAATAGTATAATCAGCAAGTCATGCTGTTGACAACGCGAACAACCGGACAAGCAAAAAAAACTCTCCCACACGTGCGAGAGAGTTATCCATCCAAAGTCCAAGTCGGTAGATGCTTAGTCCTTCAGGTAATAATCTACATTGGTGACCACACGTACATTCTTCATGTAAGGCGTGTTGCTATCACGCTCTGTGATAGAGAACTGCCCCTGCGTGGCACGTTTGATCTTCCCCAACTTACTGTGGCTATCTGCAGCAAACTTCTCTGCCGTTTCGCGTGCGTTCTTCGTAGCAGTTTCAATCATAGAAGGCTTTATTTCATTGAGCTTCGTAAACGAATATACCGTCGGATACTCCCAACCGCTTGTCGTTGCTATGCCCTGCTGCAACAATTCGCCCTGCTGCGATTGCAAGCTGATTATCTCGTCCACCTTGTCCGTACACACCGTCACCACCGAGGTCACGATATAGGCATAGCGGTTCTGACTGCCACTCCACTCCGTACGTGTATCCACCACTTTAGGAGCTGCCACCGAGATCTCCCCCTCGTCTATGCCTGCCGACTTCAGAAAGTCGATGATGATGCCATTCTTTCGTTCGATGGTTCGATACAACTGTTGTAGATCGTCTCCACCCTCTTTATAGGCAAAGGGACAAATCACATTATCGGCTTTCACCTCGCGTTCGCAGAGACCCTTTACCGAGACTATACGGTCATCGGCAGTCACCACCTTTATAGCATTCCCTAAAAGCAAAGCTCCCACAATAAGACCAGCCATCAGACAAAGCCCCAATCCGCCGTGTACGACATTGAAGCTTCTCGTTTCCTTCTTTTCTTCCATAGACATAAGACTTTTATCATGTTATTCAGACAAAGTTAGTGCAAGGCAAGAGAAAAAACAAATTCCGACAGACGAAAGCGACAAAATATCAACAAGTTTCACTTTTCTTATCATTTGTTTAGACTCTATATCGAGGATTCTTACTAACTTTGCAGTCATTAACATTCCCCAACAGGGCAATACCTAACCATACGAGCAATGACCTATCAAGAGACCATCACCTATCTTTATAATAGCGCCCCCCTATTCCAAAACATCGGACAAGGAGCCTACAAGGAGGGACTGAGCAACACGCTGACCTTAGACGAGCACTTCGGACACCCACACCGCACATTCCGCACTCTACATATAGCAGGAACCAATGGCAAGGGATCATGCTCACACACGCTTGCTGCCGTATTGCAGGAGGCAGGCTACAAGGTAGGTCTATACACCTCGCCACACCTCGTGGATTTTCGCGAGCGCATCCGGGTAAACGGCACACCCATTGAGAAGGAATTTGTAGTCAGCTTCGTGGAGCAGCACCGCTCGTTCTTCGAGCCACTGCACCCTTCGTTTTTCGAGCTCACCACAGCCATGGCTTTCCACTACTTTGCTTTGCAGAAGGTAGACGTAGCCGTCGTCGAAGTAGGCTTGGGAGGACGTCTCGACTGCACCAACATCATCGCACCTGACCTCACGGTAATCACCAACATCAGCTTCGATCACGTGGGCTTCCTGGGCGACACCCTATCCAAGATTGCTCATGAAAAAGCAGGCATCATAAAAGCCCACACACCCATCATCATCGGTGAACACAACGAGGAAACACGTTCCGTATTCGAGGCCGAAGCTGCAGAGAGAGAGGCTCCCATCACCTTTGCACAAGACACTCCCATGGTGGTAAGCAAGGAGAGTGGCGTCGACTGCGACATCTACCACACCCCTTTGTACGACAACCTACAGGTAGCCCTGCGTGGATATTGCCAAGAAAAGAACGTAAACACCTTACTACACGCTCTCAGCGAACTGCAACGCATAGGATACGACATCAGCGAGAAAGCCGTGCGTGAGGGATTTGCCCGCGTATGCCAGCTCACGGGGCTCATGGGCCGATGGCAGCAACTGAACGACTCGCCCCGACTCATCTGCGATACGGGGCACAACATAGGAGGCTTCCAGTATCTCATACCACAGATACTGGCCCAGCCCTGCCGCAAGCTGCGCATCGTCTTCGGCATGGTCAACGACAAAGACATCAACGCTGTGCTCGCTCTCATGCCCAAGCATGCCATTTACTACTTCACTAAGGCCAGCGTAGCACGCGCCCTACCCAGTCATGAACTGCAATCCATAGCCGCCAAGTACGCTCTGCACGGCAACACCTACCCCTCCGTAACGGAGGCTACCCAAGCCGCTCTTGCTCACGCTGACAAAGATGACTTCATCTACGTGGGCGGCAGTAGCTTCATCGTAGCCGACCTGCTTGCCGAATGGAAGCAAATTAAGGGGTAAACCTTTCTTTATCAAACTTTGGGTGGGAGGAGGTCGGATTGCACGTTGGTCATGCTGCCCCAAAGATTGTAGCGTGCTTCGGGGTTGAGGCGTTCGAGCGTGGCCAGCACCTCGGCCATGCGGCTGCGGTTCGAGGTATGCTCATGAGGGCAGTTCTTCTGCTGTTTCTTGTATTCGTGCAGCTCGGCTAGACGTTGTATCTCCTTCTCTTCGATACGGCATAGAGGGCGAATGATGGTCATGTCAAACTTGTCCATCTTCAGCGCCGGAGGCATGGTAGAGAAAGCCCCTTGGAAGGTCATGTTCATCAGCAACGTCACCAACACATCGTCTTGATGATGCCCGAGAGCGATCTTGTTGCACCCATGCGCCTTGGCCGTCTCAAAGAGTGCCTTGCGTCGGTTCCACGAGCAGAGGAAGCAGGGCGACTTGCGCGTATCGGTACTCTCGTCAAACGAGGTCTCCACGATATGCATCTCCACGCCGAGGTTGCGGGCAAATTCGACAAGATACTCGGTGTCACTCTGATAGGGAATATTGGTCATCACCACATGGGCCGCTACGATGGAGAAGCGTGGCTTGAGCACACGCACACGTGCCGCCATCAGTTCGAGCAGCGCGAGAGAGTCCTTGCCTCCCGATACGGCAATAAGGATGCGGTCGCCCTCTTCGATAAGGCCGTACTCTGCCGCCGTCTTATGGAACTTATGACGGAGGCGATGCATGAGGAGTTCTTCTTCGGTGCGCATGTTTTTTAGTTAGAAGTTAGGAGTTAAAAGTTAGGAGTTAAAAGATAAGAGTCAAGAAACACCTCAGAGGAAACTCCTAACCCCTAACTTTTAACTCCTAACTATACTTACACTTCCAGCGCCCCGATGATGTCGCGCACTGAAGCGAAGCCGTGGCGGTCAAGGTATTCGTTGATGCCGTCGACAATCTTGCCTGTCACGGCAGGATCCATGAAGTTGGCTGTGCCCACCTCGATGGCCGATGCACCGGCAAGGAGGAACTCAATGGCGTCGGTAGCATTGGTGATACCACCCAAGCCTACGACGGGGATACCTACCGCCTTGGCCACCTGCCACACCATGCGGAGTGCGATGGGCTTCACAGCAGGACCGCTCATGCCACCCGTCACGGTAGAGAGCACGGGGCGACGACGCTCGGCGTCGATGGCCATACCCAACAGAGTATTGATGAGCGACACGCTGTCGGCACCTGCTGCCTCAGCAGCGCGGGCAATCTCGGTGATGTCGGTCACGTTAGGCGAGAGCTTCACGATGAGGGTCTTGTCATAGGCCTTACGCACGGCACTCACCACCTCCTCGGCACCCTTGGCCGTCACGCCAAAGGCCATACCGCCCTGCTTCACGTTGGGACACGAGATATTGAGCTCGATAGCAGGGATATTCTCCAACGCATTGATACGCTCGGCAGTGGCAACATAGTCCTCGATGGCCGAGCCGCTGACGTTGACAATCATCCGAGTCTTATAATCCTTGATGGTGGGATAGATCTTCTCACAGAAGTAGTCCACACCCTTGTTCTGCAAGCCTACGGCATTGAGCATGCCCGAGGGAGTCTCGGCCATACGGGGATAGGGATTACCCTCGCGGTGATGCAGGGTGGTACCCTTCACGATGACACCTCCCAACTTGTCGAGATCTACGAAGTCGGCAAACTCGGTGCCGTAACCAAATGTGCCCGATGCAGTCATCACCGGGTTGGCAAGCTCGAGCTTGCCTATCGAAGTTCTTAAATCTGCCATGATAACTTATCTATTGAAAATACGGGACCTTCACTACATACACACAC
>JAZOPX010000171.1:0-14520 GCA_045655845.1 Bacteroidaceae bacterium | reverse complement strand
CCCTCCCCCCCGAAGGTCCCATAAAGGGCAGGCTCCTACATCGGGCAGACCCTCTTCAAAAATCGGGTAAGCCCTTTTCAAAAATCAGGCAGACCCTCCAGGAGAAATGGGCAGACCCGATTTCCGGGGAGGACGCAAGAGGACAGAGAACCTGTCTAAGAAAAGCAAAGGAAGAGAACTCGAGTCCTCTTCCTTATTGCATATATATGATAAGAAAAGTTTCTTACTTGGCAAAGGCCATACCGATGCGCAAGCCATCATACTGATCCAACAAAGTACCGAGCAGAGCCAAACTGGTGTTACCACCCTTCGCGCCTACGGCCTTAAGTATGCGAAGCAAACCATCGCTTTGGTATACGAGGTTGATTGTGCCGGCATCGTACACGAGGATAGCCGTAGTAGCCAACATGCCGAAGGTCATCTTCAGTTCCTTGGTTTCGACGTTGAGTTCGTAATTGCCGTTCACATAGCGGTCTCCCATAACGAACTGGAAGGTCTTGTCTTCGTTGAATATGATTGAGCATGAGCCCTCCTTGACACCGAACTTAGCCAAATATTGGTCGACCTTGGCCTCCAACTGCGTGGCGATGGCATCGCTACCCAATGCAGCCAATGCGTTCTCGCTTTCGAAAACAAAGGCTGAGCCCTTGAAGTTCCATGTGCCCACAATTGTGTTTGCGTTGACGGTCGTGAATGCGTTGAGGATAGAGCCCAACAGACCAGACACCACACCACCAGAGGTCAATGCCGTACCATCGTTATTGGCTGCAGTAGATTCTTTATCAGCCAATGAGCCCAGCAGGCTACCTAACAGAGCGGTACCTGCATTGCTGCTTGTCTCGGTTGTCGTCACCTGTGCTACAGTTTCAGGCTGTGCAACGGGCGCTACACTCTGAGCAGGCGCAGTATACTCATTATTCAATGTCAATACACTTCCGCAAGAGACCATCATCCCAGCCAAAGCACATACTGCAAAAATCTTTTTCATATTCCTTTTTCTTATATATAATTCAAGTGAATTATTCGTTTACCTCTTCTTCTTCGGGCACAAAGTCTGTCATGCCTGCCTCAACAAGGATGTTGTACCATTGGATGAGTTTGCGCACATGAGACATGTATACGCGATCGCGGTCATAGTTGGGCAACACCTCAGCGAAGAAGTCGGCCAGCTCCTCATTTGAGGCCTTCTTATGGTCAACGACACATGCCGCACCCTCACACTTGTTCTTCACATTCTCCAACACCTGCCACAAAGGTACCTCTTCATCATCAGTATACATTGCGATATCGCCAAGTGCCACTACTTTATCCACGCCATGAATGGGCAAACGTTTCTTGGTAGCATCGAGAGCTTCAACGATAAGCATATTACGTCCACTTGACACGAGTTTATACAGACCGGGCTTACCGGCTACAGACAATACTGTTCTGAGCATAATAGTTTTCTTTAAATGGTTTATGTTATTAGTTCTTTATTCCTTTATTACAGAGACAAAAGTAGTGCAAAAAATCGGTTAAGCGAAGACAATGCGACTTTATTTGTCATAAATTTCGCCGAGCAAGTGCTGAACCTGTGCTATCAGCGAGTTTCGACCATCATTGCGCACCACCCGATTGGCACGTTGCAGATATTCCTCCCCCGACAGCTGACACTGCATACGCCGACGCACAGACTCTTCATCACTAACATCGCGCCGTACGGCACGCTGTAGGCGGACAGCCTCGGGGGCATCGACCACCCATACTGCATCGACATCGCCCTCCATCCCCGCCTCGAAGAGAATGGCGCTCTCGACAGCTACTACAATCTTCCCCGTACGCTGAGCCCACTCCCTAAAGTCGGCACGTACGACGGGATGCACAATACGGTTGACCAAAGCAACACGCTCAGGGGCGGCAAACATAAACGCTGCGAGATAGGGCCTATCGAGCATCCCCGTCGCGTCGTACACTTTATCGCCCACAATCCTAACGAGTGCCTCGCGAATGGTCTTGCTCTCGCACATCAATCGCTTAGCCTCACTATCACAATCGTAGACGGGAACTCCCACCAGCCTCAGCAGATGCGACACGACCGACTTTCCGCTACCGATGCCACCTGTCAGCCCAATGAGGTATGGAGTCATAGCAGTCAACGACATAGGCACGTATTAACGCAAGGCATCCATTTCAATCAGATAATCCACCTCAGCAGGCTCGATTGTCACATCCGTGACATTATCGGGCATCTCCTCCAAGTTGAGTGCCACCTTACCTAAAGTGTTATCGTTGAGTTGACTATGGCGCACGCGTATCTTGAAATCCTCTTCCGTCACCTCCCTAAAGTCACTCAGGCTTACACGGAATCGGACATTCACTTTCGAAGGGAATGTCTTCAGTTGCTGCCCGTAGGGGAACATATACCCTTGAACAGGCACCTGCACGCTCTTCATCACGTAAGGGCTAACTGCTACCATCAATGCCACCTCGGAGGGGACATAACGCACACCTCTTTTCCCCCGCATCAAATCCATCGTGTAGGTTACCGAGTCGGTCAGTCCCACGAGACGGACGGGATCGGTATATACAGCCGTCATCGTATCCCTCACCTGGGGAGCTGCATACACCATTACACTATCGGGCACCACACGGATATGTTCCACGGCATACTGATTGTTACTCGTTTCCACCGTTCCTTGCCAATACACCGGGAGCTTCACGCCACGCGCATCGGCAACGCAGTACTGCAACGTATCAAACGAAGCCGACACAACGGTTGTTGACGAGGCCAGCCCCTCGCTCAGCATCTTACTAAGCTCAGCACCAAAGATAGCCGTGCGACCCATCACATTGGCATGCTGGCGATAGTCGACCACTAAAGTATTCATCTTACCTCGGGCCTTATACTCCACCAGCTTGTCGCCTCTATCCTTGAGTACGATGGTTATCTCATCAGGCAATGGCTCGATGACAATCAGATTCTCAGGCAAATGCTTCAGTTCCAACCTCACCTTATATTTCATCTCGTACTCTTGATTCATCGTTACCAAGTACCAAAAGATGAAGGCTGTGAACAGGAAAAATAAAAACACAAGAAACTCCCTGCTATCATTAATGCGCAGGAAGTTTCTCAAGATTTTTTTCGTTTGTTCTAGTTGATGTGGCTGTTTCTTATTCATCAACACATCGTTTTAGGCAATTTTCATTACTGCTGTGCGTTGGCAGACATGTCAGCGAAGATAGAAGACTTGTCAATCTTGATCTTCACACCAGTAGCAATCTCCAGCACTACGATGCTACGGCCGTTCTCGTTGATGATGTCCTTTACGGTGCCATAAATACCACCACTAGTCACCACCTGCTGACCTGCAGTAAGGCTGTTGCGGAAAGCCTCAATAGCTTTCTGCTGCTTGCGCTGCGGGCGAATCATAAAGAACCACATGATAACGAACATCAACACGATCATGATAAGAGGATTGCCAAGGATTCCAGCAGCACCTCCGGCCTGTGCTTGTAATAACAACATATATTCTGATTTTTAAAAATTAGTAATTATTCCTATAACTTACTGCTTGTTCAATTTGTTCTCACTCTTGAGTTGGCTTACAATACCGTCGAGCATACCATTAATGAAACCACCGCTCTTGGGTGTACTATACATCTTGGCAATCTCTACATACTCATTAAGTGTCACCGACGTGGGAATCGTAGGAAAGGCCATGATTTCAGCTAACGCCACCTGCATGATGAGGATATCCATGAAGGCAAAACGCTCCATATCCCAGTTCTTGGCATTGTTCTCCATCAGCTTGCGATATGCTTCGGCTCCTGTAATGGCTGTGCGTAGGAGTCTGCGTGCGAACTCCTTATCCTCGTCATCCTTGTATTCAGGCATCAACTCTTGCCCTGCACCATTCTCCGGTTCGAAACGCTTGATGGTCTTCAGCACAAAGGTATCCACGATAGCCTTATCATCATTCCAGTAAAGGCTCTGCTCCTCAAGGATTTCGTCGATTTCTTCGTTCTGCGCAATGGTCGAACGATATAATTTACGCCATAGCTCGCGGTCATCCTCATAGGTGAGCGTCTCCTTGGCCATATACTCCTGATATGCCTTAGTCTCTTCGATGCGTTCAAACAAGTGCTTTACAAAATCGCCCTCGTCATCCCAACTACGCTTCTGGTTGGCACGGAATTCCTCAAGCTGAGCGTTCTGCATCAGCTGAGCCATGAAAGCATTATCTATGAAACGTGTATTCGGGTTGAGATCCTCCTCAGTGGGACGCAACTTGTGGCGGCGGTTATCAATGCGGCGATCGGCAAACTGCGTAACCTCAATCATCAATAGCAACAGATACTTATACAAGTCGTATGCCTTTGACAAGCTATAGAACAACTCCTTCTCTGCAGCCTCTAAATTCTTGCCTCCATTCTGATAGTAGGCATAAATTACCTGAATCACCTTCAGTCTGATAAGAACTCTATTAATCATAACTCTTTATGAAATTTTGTGCGAAGGTAGTGAAAAACGAGAGAAATGCCAAATCTATTTTGTTTTTTCGGTCAACCTACACTAATTTTGCCGAAAAGATTTAAAAGACAGAAAACACAATGGCTACACCTGACACACGTTGGAGGCAATTCTTCACCGAAATGCGTTCTACATACAAGTCAATGGACACCGAGGAAACATGGGATATCTGGATCGTGCGCCCCATCGGATTCGTAGAGGCCAGCCTCTTCCGAAAGCTCCGCATACACCCTAACACCGTGACGATCATGTCCATCCTCCTCGGCGTAGCCTCAGGCTATTTCTTCATGCCGAGCAACAAGGTTATGGTACTCATCGGCACACTACTGCTCTTCTTCGCTAACACATTGGATAGCGCCGATGGGCAATTGGCACGCATGACCAAGCAGTACACCCTCTTCGGTCGAGCGTTGGATGGGTTGGCAGGCGAGTTTTGGTTCACCTCAATATATATAGGCATTATCATTCGGATGTACCCCCTCACGATACCCTTCACCGAGACACATTGGGCATGGGTGGGAACTCTGTTCACCGTTTTCAGCGGTTTGGTGTGTCATTCGACCCAAGCGGCATTGGCCGACTATTACCGCGTGCTGCACCTGCATTTCCTCAATCGCCACGGCTACACCGAACTGACCAGCTCTACCACTTTGCAAGCAGAGGTTGCCGACACTACGGCACCCTACCTCGAAAGGTTGTGGAAGAGAATCTTCTGCGGATACACCAGAAACCAGGAGCGTATGACTCCACGCCTTCAACAGCTCTTGCAAGCCATTGAGGAAAGGGGTGAAGAGTCGCTACCCGAAGCATTCTACGAAGAATATCGCGCTTATAGCCTCCCACTTATGCCCTACACAAACATCCTATCGTTCAACACGAGATTTTTCGCTTTGGCCATATCCATGTTTCTGGGCATGCCTTGGATGTATCTGCTGTTCGAATGCACCGTACTCTGCGCACTGGCCCTCTACATGCACCATCGGCACGAGCGATTCTGCACGAAGTTACACCAGAAATATTTTGACTAACCGTGAAGAACAGCTACCGTAACCTCTTCTTCATTGTAGGCATCATATTGCTGGTGGCTATGCTTTGTTCGCTCGACATGTCGTGGGACGAGATATGGTCTAACGTCTGTCGTGCAGGTTATTGGCTACCACTCAACATTGTGCTATGGGCCTTCATCTATCTGATGAATGCAGCCTCATGGCATATCATCATCAACGACAAGGAGCATGCGCGGGTATCCTTCGCTAAAGTATACCAACTCACCGTATCCGGTTACGTGCTCAACTATGTCACTCCACTCGGGCTCCTTGGTGGCGAGCCCTACCGGGTGATGGAACTATCCCCCTATGTGGGGCGGGCCAAAGCGGCCTCATCGGTCATCCTCTACTCGATGATGCACGTGTTCTCACACTTTTGGTTTTGGCTATTGGGAGTGATGCTCTTTGTCGTCACATATCCCATTGACTGGGGCCTGGGCATCCTATTAGGAGTCATCGCCTCGGTATGCCTGCTCGTCATCTACTTCTTCATGAGAGGATATCGCAACGGGCTAGTGATGAAGACATTTTCCATCCTATCCCGCATTCCCTACGTACGTCGTTGGGCATGCCGCTTTCAGGAGTGCAATGCTGAAGCTCTGCAACGCATCGACACACAGATTGCAGCCCTGCACGCTCAGCGGAAGCGTACCTTTTACCTCTCATTAGGACTGGAACTACTGGCACGTATAGTCAGCAGCCTGGAGATATTCGTATTGATGCGCATCCTCACCCCTGAGGTCACCCTCACAGACAGCCTCCTCATTATGGCTTTCTCGTCACTCTTCAGCAACTTGTTGTTTTTCATGCCCATGCAGATAGGTGCACGGGAAGGGAGCATCGCGTTGGTAGCCGAGCGTCTACACCTTACAGCCGAGTATGGGCTTTTTACCGGCATCCTATGCCGATTGCGCGAACTTTGCTGGATAATCATAGGGCTGGCATTGATAAAGATTAAGAGACACAGAAATGAATAATATCAAAGGCATCATCTTCGACTACGGCGGAACACTCGACACCCATGGGACGCACTGGTTTCACATCTTCCGGCAATCATATGCCCAGCACCTTCCCCATGTAAGCGAGGAGCAACTGCGAGAAGCTTACATCTACGCAGAGCGTTACCTTGCCACCCATCACGTAATAGAGCCTACCGATGATTTCTTGTCCATGTTGAAAAAAAAGGTTTCGATACAAACTTCAAGGTTAGGCATAGAGGATGGAACAGTGACGAGCGAGCTGGCCAGAGATTGCGACGCCCTTGTACGCACTAACATGGAGACAACACGCCGGGTACTCAGCAGCTTGTCGAGACGCCACCCCATGGTGTTGGTCTCCAATTTCTATGGCAACATCCACGCCGTGCTCAACGCTTATGGCCTCGACGGATACTTCAAGGAGGTGGTAGAATCTGCCGTAGTAGGGGTGCGCAAGCCCGACCCCAAGATTTTCACGCTTGGCGTGGAAGCCCTCAAACTTCAGCCACACGAGGTGCTTGTCGTAGGCGACTCCCATGACAAGGATATCGCACCAGCCCACAGCATAGGATGCCACACCATATGGATTAAAGGGCAGGGATGGAACGACAAGGAAGAGCCGACCGACTCTCCATACGCCAGCCACACCATCACCACTCTGACTCAGATACTCGATATTATAGAATGAAGAAAGGAGGGCTACTCCTCCTTTCCACTATTTTAAAGCCTACGGCAGATATTTCTCTAAGGTGCGAGAAGCCGACGTCGCAGGTGCGAAAAAATGCTGTCACACCTGCCTCCGCAAGAGTCTTTACTTGATAGTAACGTAGACCACCTTCTTCTCCGCGAAATAGGGCTCGCGGAAATAGTCTTTCAGATTGGTCATTTCCACAATGTGCTTATAGGCACGTGTCTCGTGCTGCAACTCTCCGCCCTTGAGACAGAAAAGCCCGTTGGGGTAACTATTGCGTTGCTCCTTTGAGATGTTCTTACGACATATCTTCAGCAAGTCCTCGAGCGGCATCACAGCACGGCTCACGGCAAAGTCAAACAGGCCCTTCTCTTCCTCGCAACGACAATGGCGGAAGGTGACGTTCTTCAGCCCGATGCTCTGTGCCACCTCCGTGGCCACACGAATCTTCTTGCCGATGCTGTCGACAAGATGAAACTGCACTTCGGGGAACATGATAGCCAAAGGAATGCCGGGGAATCCTCCACCCGTACCAATATCAAGGATACGGCTACCGGGAGTAAAGCGTATCACCTTCGCTATACCCAAAGAGTGCAGTACATGATGCTCGTAGAGGTTCTCGATATCCTTTCGCGAGATGACGTTAATCTTCGAGTTCCAATCAGTATACAAGTCATAGAGCGCCGCATATTGTTCCTGCTGACGCTCGGTAAGATTGGGGAAATGCTTGAGTATAGTCTCCATGATGAAAAGTGATGCGGTATAAGTAAATTCTCCCTATACAAAGAGGGAGTGACCTCGGTGGGATTCAAACCCACGACCTTCAGAACCGGAATCTGACGCTCTATTCAGCTAAGCTACGAGGCCATTTCGGGTGCAAAATTAGCAAATAATTAGAATATCGCAATTGATTATTGATAATAAATATCTATCTTTGCGCGAAATCATAAAATCACATAACAAAACGACATTCCACGATGAGCTATTTGATAAAGCCCGACGGTTACAAACCTCTCTTGGACTTGAAGCAAACCGAACTGGCCATTAAACAGATAAAGGAGTTCTTCCAGCAAAACCTCTCTACCGAGTTGCGCCTACGCCGCGTCACCGCCCCCTTGTTCGTACTGCAGGGATTGGGTATCAACGACGACCTCAATGGCGTGGAGCGTGCCGTAACCTTCCCCATCAAGGACCTTGGCGACGCACGCGCCGAGGTGGTACACTCATTGGCCAAGTGGAAGCGCCTTACGCTGGCAGAATACAACATTCCACAAGGCTACGGTATCTATACCGACATGAATGCCATACGCGCCGATGAGGAATTGGGCAATCTGCACTCACTCTACGTAGACCAGTGGGACTGGGAGCGCGTCATTGGCGAAGAGAACCGCAACGTAGACTTTCTGAAGAAAATCGTAGAGCGCATCTATGCAGCCATGTTGCGCACCGAGTATATGGTGTACGAGATGTACCCTGCGCTGAAGCCCTCGTTGGCCGAAGAAATCCACTTCATCCACGCCGAGGAATTGCTGCAGATGTACCCCGACCTCACACCCAAGGAGCGCGAGCATGCCATCGCCAAGAAGTACGGAGCCGTATTCATCATAGGCATAGGAGGTCAGCTCAGTGGTGGCGAGCCTCATGACAACCGTGCACCAGACTATGACGACTGGTCAACACCTAACAGCGATGGGTACAATGGCCTGAATGGCGACATCATCGTATGGAACGAACTCTTAGGGCGCTCGTTCGAGTTATCATCAATGGGTATCCGCGTCAACAAGGAGGTCATGCTGCAACAGTTGCAGCTCACAGGCAAGGAAGACCGCTCATCACTCTACTTCCACCAGCGCATACTGAACGACACTCTCCCCCTATGCATTGGAGGCGGTATTGGTCAGTCGCGTCTCTGTATGCTCTTCCTCAAGAAGGCACACATCGGCGAAATCCAGTCGAGCATCTGGCCCGAGGAGATGAGAACTGAGTGCCGCGAAGCAAATATCCCTCTCATCTAATCCGTTGAGCCCCTCCTATGGACGTACGTATTGAAGAGAGTTGGAAGCGAAGGTTGGCTCCAGAGTTTGAGAAGGACTATTTCATCAGACTTACCGAGTTTGTACGCAATGAATACTCTCGCACAACTGTTTTTCCACCCGCCAAACTCATCTTCAATGCCTTCGACCAATGTCCTTTCGATGCCACCAAGGTAGTAATCATAGGACAGGACCCCTACCATGGACCAGGACAAGCCCACGGACTTTGCTTCTCCGTAACCGAAGGAGTACCCAACCCTCCCTCCCTACAAAACATCTTCAAGGAGATTTTGAGCGACCTTGGCAAACCCCTTCCCCCTCATGGGGATCTCACCCGATGGGCACGTCAGGGCGTACTGTTGCTCAATGCTACGCTTACCGTACAAGCCCACCAAGCAGGCTCACACCAACGCAAGGGGTGGGAAGAGTTTACCGATGCCGCCATACGCTGCCTTGCCGAAGAGCGCGAGCACCTCGTGTTCATCCTTTGGGGAGCCTATGCACAGAAGAAGGGAGCATTCATCGACCGTCACAAGCACCTTGTACTCACCTCAGCACACCCCTCTCCCCTATCTGCATACAATGGATTCTTCGGCAACAAACACTTCAGCCGAGCAAACGAATACCTTGCCGCACACGGAATTACAGAGATTGAATGGTAATCAATACCAATCCACATTGCCTCCAGCACTGCTACGCTGATCATACTTGAGTGCATCAGCCAGCATGGCTGAGTTGGCACGAATAGAAAAGTTATAGGACTTGTAGGGCTTCAGCACCACGCCACACGACATATTGAAGCAATGGAGATCACGCGTAATGTTCATCGTAGTAGTCGTGAGTTCCTTATCCATGAAGTCCCATCCCGATGAGAAGTTGATATTCCACTTGTTTGACAACTTCACATTGCCCGAGAAGTTCATGTTCTGCGTCAGTTTGTAGGGATAGCGCATATTTTTCTCATTAATCTTGGCTTGCGTATCCTCGCGCATAGTAACACCATATGACACCGAGAACGACCAAGGGATACTGAATGCCATATAGCCATCTTCATCAAGTTTCGCATCACCCTCCTTGCCTTCCGAATGTCCCATATCGCGGCGTTTGTTCGGAGCGCTCTGAGCACTTGTAGAAACAACCTCCTCCTCTTCTTCTTCCTCAGCAGGATGGAACAACTTATCCAACTTCTCCTGCCACTGTTTCCACGTGCCATTATTAAAGGTATAGGAAAAATTTTGACTCATACCCTGAAAACGTCCGAATCGGCCATACGACCACTCCGTACGATCCCCCACAACGACACGCCCATTCTCATTGAACTCATAGGCATAGGTAGCCCACACGGAGTTCAGGCTGAAGGTGTAGTTTTTGGTCAGTTTCAGTCTCAGACGGGTAGAGAGATTACTCCAAGGTTGAGTCTTGGCTGCCATATTGTACGAGATACTACCTCCGAGTTCATCGATGATGCTCACCTTGCGTACACCCGTGGAGTCGCGGTCTGTCTTAACCTTCATTTCCACATTGTTCGACACATTCAAACTGATGCTTCCCGATTTCCCCTTGCCTGGAACGCCGTAGAGTGCACCAGCATAGGGCGAATAGTCCACGGTGCGCACCTCTCCTTGAGCGTCAGTATAGGTATATGACTTATAGTAGCCGTAGCGCGAGTCACCGAAGTCTGGTGTCAGCGTATAACTCACCGAAGGAGTGAGCACGTGGCGTATCATCTGCACCTTCTTTCCGATGAGAGGCTTGTAGAAGCCATAAAGTTTGGTATTGGCACTAACTGAGAGGTTGTAATTATATACGCGGTTGAAACCATAGGTTGTATCGCGTACCTCTCTCATACGTTCCTCGTCCCATGCGCGGTTCACCTTATAACTATACCATCGTTCAGTATAGTTAAATGAGGGGGTGATATTGATATACTTAAATGCTGTAAACGTGGCACTCACCGGAATAGAGTGCTTTATTCCATTGCGCCAGTCCGAGATGAGACTCTTCTCGAAGAGTTCATTTTCTTTGGCCGTAATACTATTACTGAGCGAGCCACTATAGGTAAATGAGATCTTTTCATACCATTTTTCTTCTCCCCTTGCTTTCTTCTTCTTGAAGGGATAGATGCGACTTACCGACCAGTTGAGGGAAGGCAATGTGAGCGACAGGGTCGAATCTCGCATATTCTGCGAGATGTTGAACGAACTGGACAGATTGAGTTTCTGGTTGGGAAAACTACGCGAGTAACTCACGCTCGAGGTACGTATGCTCTGCGAGGAAAGCGCGGGATTGTACATGCTCGTAAGGTTGTTGCGCTCATAGTTAGAGGTGGCATAGTTAACACTGGCCGAGAAGTTCTGATTAGGATTAGCCTTAGCATCCTGACGATGGCTCCATACCACCTTGAAGTTCTTCGATACGGAGTAGTCGGGCATATTCTTCTCCCCCATCTTTGTCACTTGGTAACTGAGGTTCACATTGCCTGAGTATTTGTATCTCTTGCGGTAGTTTGATATGGCATTTGCGCCCCACGAACCCTTGGTGAAGATCTCGCCCGTGAGTTTGAGATCCACATAGTCACTGATGGCGAAGTAGTAACCACCATCCCTCAGGTAGAAACCGCGCTCCAACTCGTCACCATAGGAGGGCATGATAAATCCCGATGAATAATCCTTCGTGAAAGGGAAGAAACCGAACGGAAGTGCTAGGGGCAGCGGTACGTCGGCCACCACGAGATAGGCCGGTCCGAACACGATATCCTGATTGGGTCGCATCTTTGCGCGAGTGAGCGAGAGGTAGAAGTGCGGGTGCTCATGTTCCTCACAGGTCGTGTAGCGACCATTGCGAATGTAAAATTCATCATTGGCACCTTTCTTGACCGTATTGCTGGTCATATAGCCCTCACCCTGCTGGGTGGTGACATTATTGATAAGTCCCTTGCGCGATTTGAAGTTGTAACTCATCGTCTCCGACTCATAAGGCGTAGGGCCGTCGGCAAATACGGGTCGGCCCTTCACCACACCCAGCGTATCGGTAGTACCTTGCGCATAGACCGTAGAAGTTTCCAAATCGATGGTTATCTCATTGGCCTTGAGTTCTATCTGTTGGTAGTTGACCTGTCCCGAGCCATAAAGATAGGCATTTCCGTTCTTGTACCACACCATAGAGTCTTGGGACTGATAGACCACGGGGGCCTCCAGATCGTCGCGTTTTTCGGCTACAGAGTCGTTAGGAATGGAGTCATTTGCAACTACGAGAGTAGAATCCGGCACGGGCAACACTGTTGAGGCGAGGAGCGAGTCGGGCATGGCAAGCGACTCGCCTACTCCTCTTCTCTGTGCAAGCGAGTTAAGCGAAAGCATTGCGATGCCTACCAGCAGTAGGATGCAACGGCGCAATCGGGCTCCCATGATTCTCATCAGACGCAACTACAATTATAATTTCACCTTTTCTTTCTTGGGTTTCGATTCATTGTGCAGACGGTCCAGAGCGGTCACCACATAGGTGTACTTTGTCTTGCCCACCTGTTGTCCGAGGGGGAAGAACGTACCTTGCGTGAAGCCCACAATCTTGGTAGCATCATCAAGGTCCACCTTTTCGCCCTTGACAAAGCGATACACGACATATTTCACTGGGCGATCCATCTCCTTCTTGTATCGGGGGGCAGTCCAGCACAACACGAGGCCATCCTCGGTCTCTATCACTTCCAAGTTCTTGACCTTCTTGGGAGCCTTCTTGTCGATGAAGGGGTATCGGGGCTGTAGTGCCAGCCAATGGTGATAATCCTCGGCCAATGCCGTGGCATAACCACCCGCATTATCGGCCACCGCACTGGCAGGCCATTGGCAACTGCCCTCTACGCCCTCCAGACTACGTTGCAGTTGCATCTTGCGGGCTTGCTGGTGCCGTGTGGGATCATTTGCATCGGGTGCATTCACGGTACGCATCACATCTTGACCGATGTAGAGGGGACGTCCTGCGGCATGCTCGGCCCACCAGGCAACGAGCGTCTCATAGTCGGCAGCCTTGTGCCCTATCTCCCAATAGAGTTGGGGGATGGTATAGTCCACCCACCCTTTGTCAATCCACAGGAGGATATCGGCATAGAGATCATCGTAGTTCTGCAGCCCATTCGTGGCGCTACCCTCGGGGTCGCTCTTTTGGTTGCGGTAAATGCCGAAAGGCGATATGCCAAACTTCACCCATGGCTTCACACCACGTATGGTGTGGTGCAGTTGCTCCACGAGGAGGTTCACGTTGTCGCGTCGCCAGTCGCCCTTGTCAGTAAATCCACGGGGGTCGTTGCGGAATGACTGCTCGTCATCAAACTCCAGTCCTGGCACAGGGTAAGGATAGAAGTAGTCGTCGATGTGCAGACCGTCCACATCGTAGCGTTTCACAATGTCGGTCACGATAGTGCAGATGTAGTCGCGGTTCTCCTTTAGCGCGGGATTGAAGATGAGCATGCCGTCGTAGTTCACGAACCGTTCGGGATTGCTCTTGTAAGGGTGCTTCAAGCCGAGGCTTTTGGTACCCTTTGTCTTGGCTCGGTAGGGGTTTATCCACGCATGCAGTTCCATGCCACGCTGGTGACACTCGGCAATCATCCACTGCAGAGGATCCCAATAAGGGTCGGGGGCTACGCCCTGCTCACCCGTGAGGTAGCGGCTCCACGGCTCGTAGTAACTCATATAGAGCGCATCGGCCTCGGGGCGCACCTGAAAGATGATGGCATTGATGCCCGCCTGTTGCAACGCATCGAGTTGGGTGGTCAAGGTCTGCTGCATCTCGTGCATGGACATTCCGATAAACTGTCCATTCACAGCCTGTATCCAAGCCCCGCGAAACTCACGCTTGAGGGGGGCACCTGCCTTCACAGGCATCTGGGTAGCACAAAACAATATCAGCAGCAGCCAAAAAGCGGTTAAATATTTCTTCATCAGTCAATATACGTATATATATTTTTTACAAAGATAGCACATCTTGTACAAAACACCAAAAAGCCACCCCTTTGTTGCGCAAAAAAATAAAGTTTCCACCCTTCCACAGACCACACAACACAACGATGACATATACGCAGTAGACCTTTCGCATAACCCAGCGGACTATCCTTAACCTGGAGAATGGTCACACATTTGTCACAGATTTGTCACGGCCATCTATTTGCCAGTAGGGATAAATGTCCTAATTTTGCGCTCGAACGGCAATAATACTATGAAATCAATTGGATATAATCTCTCACTGGCAGTGGCATGCCTCATCTTTT
>JAZOPX010000170.1:0-8504 GCA_045655845.1 Bacteroidaceae bacterium | reverse complement strand
TCTGGGTCGAAGCTGATCTCTTCGATGGGAATGCTGATGGGGTCGATGTTTGCAGACAATTTAGAGACGTTCTTCAGCGCTTCCAGATTCTCTTTGTCGACACCAGTTTTAAGGCTGTCGTTGAACGACAGACTATAGACGCGGGTCTCCTTGTCGACTTTTAGTATGGGAATTGAGTCGAGTAATGAATCCACGAGTAGTGAATCCAAGGGGATGGAGCACAAGCTGCCCAAAGGCAAGGATAACTTATTGCCTTTAATTTGCATGTCTGTTGAGATTTCCTTGTTGAGCACGTCATAGGTGTCGTCTATACATGAGCAACACAAAGATAACGCTCCCATCAGGAAGATTCCTAATGCTTTCTTGTTCATAGTTTTTATGTATTTTGTTATAGTTTATTTTTCTTATTCCCTTTTGTGCTTTGGTGCTCGTACACCAACCCACGTTGCAAAGGTACAACAAAAAAAATAGTTAAGGAAACTTAATGTTTTTTTTCATACATTAATGCCTGATATTTAACACTTCTTGGAGTGGACGAATGATTAGTGTGTTATAATAGGCGTTCTTTATGATGGTGTGAATTCTGATGATTAAAAAAACAAGGCTAAAGCGTTGGAACTGGTAGAAAACTGCTATCTTTGCATAAATGAAAACATCGTCGAACGGGCGAACAATCATAATGGAATCACTATCACTATATGAATTGGGAAGGCTCATACGCTTGACGCTGCATGAAGGCTTGCCCGATGCCTATTGGGTGCAGGCAGAACTGAGTGAGGTGCGTGAAGCGTATAACGGACACTGCTACGTGGAATTGGTGCAGAAGGCCGAGCAGGGAAACACTCTGCTTGCCAAGGCGCGAGGAACCATATGGGCCAATGTGTATAAGATGCTGAAGCCCTACTTTGAACATACTACGGGACAGGCTTTCACGGCTGGCCTCAAGGTGTTGTTGCAGGTGAGCGTGGGGTATCATGAGCAGTATGGGCTGTCGCTCACGGTGCACGACATAGACCCCACCTACACGCTGGGCGATATGGCGCGACGACGAAAGGAGATACTGCAGCAATTGGAGGAGGAGGGCGTGTTGACTCTCAATAAGGAACTTCTCATGCCGATTCTTCCACAACGTGTGGCAGTGATATCTGCGGCTGGTGCTGCAGGCTACGGAGACTTCTGCGACCAATTGGCGGGTAATCCCTATGGATTTCTGTTCTACCCCAAATTGTTTCCAGCTGTGATGCAGGGCGATAGGGTGGAGGAGACCATTATCGCTGCTTTAGACCGTATTGCTGCCGAACAAGATATGTGGGACGTGGTGGTGATTATTCGAGGTGGTGGTGCCACGAGCGATCTCTCGGGATTTGATACCTATGACCTGGCGGCCAATTGTGCGCAGTTCCCTCTTCCTGTTGTTACGGGAATCGGGCACGAGCGTGACGATACGGTGCTCGATGCTGTGGCACACACGAGGGTAAAGACACCCACGGCAGCAGCAGAGTATCTCATCGCCAGTTTGATGAAAGCTGCTACCGCACTTGATGAACTGACTGTCGCCTTGGCCTCGGGGATAACAAATCGAATTCGCCATGAGGAGAAGCGTGTGGATCAGATTGCTCAGCGCCTACCTATGCTCTTTTCCGTGATACATACCCATGGGCTTCTCCGCATAGAGCAATTGGAGATGCGCATGAGTGCGGCTCTGCATCACACTTTGGTGGCACAGAAACATCGATTGGACTTAATGGAAAAGATTATTGAGGGTGCTTCGCCAATGCAGATATTGCAGCGTGGATATTCTATCACCCGATGCAATGGGCATGTGGTGCGCAATGCTTCTGACCTGCCCGAAGGTAGTGTTCTCACGACCATACTGGCCGATGGCGAGGTAAGGAGCGTGGTGCGAAATGACGAAAACTTATAGGGCATGGATTAAGCATTTAAAGTTCACAATTCATAATTCAAAATTCAGAATTTATCAACATGAAATACGAAGAAGCAATCAAGGAACTGGAGACTGTCGTATCACAAATTGAAAAGAACGAACTGGATATAGATCAACTTACCGAACGCCTCAAAGAGGCTCAGAAACTCATCAAGTTCTGTAAGGATAAACTTTACAAGACGGACGAGAAAATAAAGACGATGTTGGAGGAATAAGTGGGGCTTCCCTAATCCCTCCCATGGAGGGGGACTTAGGCCCCGTAATGTCTGCAAGCTCCCTCTCTTAAGGAGAGGATAGGGGAAGAGGCTCTTTACTTCCTTTCCCCGAATATCATTGAACCGATACGCACGATGGTGCTTCCCTCTTCGATGGCGATGGGGTAGTCGTCGGTCATGCCCTCGGAGAGTTGGCAGAATGAGGGTTCGTCGGCAAAGTATGCGGCTTTCAGTTCGTCGAAGAACTGCTTCATTTGGCGAAACTCGTTGCGCACCTGCTCCATATCGTTGGTATTGCTGCCCATGGCCATGAGTCCGGTGATACGTACGTGGTTCAGTTCGCGCCAAGGCTCGGTGGCCAGCATTGCGCGGCACTCATCGATGGTGAACCCAAACTTCGTATCCTCTTGTGCGATGTGTATCTGCAATAAGCAGCCGATGGTACGATTGTGCTTGGCGGCATGCTTGTTAATCTCGCGCAACAAGCGGAACGAGTCGACGGCATGGATGAGGCTCACGAACGAAGCCATGTATTTTATCTTGTTGGTCTGTACGTGGCCTGTGAAGTGCCACTCGATATCTTTAGGCAGCGTTGCCGCCTTGGCTGCCATTTCTTGGATGTGATTCTCGCCAAACATACGTTGTCCCGCATCGTAAGCCTCTTGTAAGGCTTCGAGGGGCTGGTACTTGGATATAGCAAGCAGGTTCACTCCCTCGGGGAGTGAACTGCGTAGGTACTGTATGCTATTGGCGATAGACATTATTCCAATTCTGCTTTGTATGGATATACATCCATAATCAAGGTCTCGCTCACCTGGGCAATCTGGTAGTCACCGATGGTACCCTTCATCTGCTGGTCGAGGTACTTGATGGCTTCGCGTAGGTCGGCTGCTTGTACGAGGGCGTGTGAGGCACTCTTCTTCTCGGCTCCGCTTTTCTCATCCACAGTAATATAGACGAGTTTGCACTTGAACCACTTGTCAGCACTCTCCAAATCGCAGAAGAATACATCAGCAAACTTGACAGGCTTGATGCTGGTAACCTCGAACTCGCCACTCATGAAGGGACGTATCTCTTCGAGGAAACGCTTCTCAGCCTCGGTAAATGAGAGGGCATCTACAAGGTAGGTTTCTGTTACGGGTTTCTCCAGACCATTTTCCATGGTCTTTACATATTTTACTTTACATTCGAACCACTTGTTCATCATAATCCTTTTCTCCTATTTATTATATGCGTTGTTTGAAAATACAAAAGTAGTGCAAGGTGCGGAAAAAAACAAGAAAACGGAATTTTTCTCTCGCTTGTCAAAACTTTTCGTTCTTCTTGTTCCGTCCACACAATGTCGTAAACTTACAGTACTTACAGGCCTCTTTGTTGCTGGTGGCGGTGTAGGGTATGTCGCTGTTGAATATCTCATCGATGGTTTCTTGCAATAATTCACCGAATCGCTCGTGGTAGATACTGAAGTCTTCGACAACGTGCTGGTCGATGAGGATGTGAGGTTCAAAAGCCTGGTCTGATGTGTTGCGCATAAAGAGCAATGAGGGGGCTATGCAGATACCTTTGCTATTCTGGTATTCTCGGCTGATGAGGTAGGAGTAGTAGAAGGCCTGGAATACGTAGCCATCGCGCGGTTTGTCGCGATGGAATAGCTCGTCAATACTGCTTATCTTCTTCAAGCTTCCACCGGTTTTGTAGTCGAGGATGCGTGTTACCTCGATGCCGCTATCGTTCACTTTGCTGTCTATGCGGTCTATGGTGCCGCCCAACAGTACGTTGAGTCTCGTGCCGTGACTGTTGATGGGATATATCTCGCGTATTTTTTTTTCGCTATCGATATACTTGAAGGGGGTGCGGCGCTTGTCTATCGTGAGCAGCTGTCGTAGGTAACTGCATATCACGTGTCTCACGATGAGTTGTGTGCCATTGTATTTGAGTGGCACATCGGGTTCAGAATGAAAGAATTCGGTACGGAAGGCCTCGTCCACATAGCTTTCGATGTGATGTACCTCTTTTAATAGGGTCTCGATGTCCTCCTTGGTAATGTTTTTGTCGCGTTCGGTCAACTTCAGGTAGGCTAGCTCGGCACTCTTGTGGAATATAGTGCCCAAGGCTGCAACGTCGACATCGGCATCGATTTCCTCGGGAGGGTTGAAGCCCTCCACGTGCTTGAGATAGAAACGCAAACAGCAGTCGAGATAGTCGTTGAGTGTCGAGGGTGATAGACGGAATACAGGCTTCTTGTTGGGCTCATAGCTGAAGTGCTCTTGCAACTTGTGGCGTGTTTCGCTTGTCTGCTCCACGGTAATCGCAGCGGTACTTGTTGTCTGTGATGGTGAGTGCAGCTCGCATGCCGAAAGCTTGCCGGGAAACTCCACCTGCAACTGCATGATGTAGCGCGAGGGCTCCTGCTTGGTCAGTCCGTCGGTACCGTTGTTGTAAACAATGGTTACCTTCTCGGCACGTTGTATGGCACGATAGAAGTAGTAGGCGTACACGGCATTCTGTCTTTGTAGCGTGTTCATGCCGAAGGCTTCGCGTAGATTGTAGGGAATGAACGATGACTCGTGTGGCATCTTGGGTAGCTTGCCTTCGTTGGCCGAGAGTAGTATGAGGTGGCGGAAGTCGAGGTTTCGCGTTTCGAGCACACCCATCACTTGTAGGCCTATGGCAGGCTCGCCATGGAAGGGGATGGATACTTGCGACATCGCGCGTTGCATCAGTCTTACCAAGGTCTTGGGAGTGACGCGCAGTGTACCTTCTTCAATGAGGGCCTTGAAGTTCTCGATAGTGCGGTGTATCTGGAATAGGGATTCTTCGGCCAGCTGCACCATATGGCTCTCCTTGTCGCTGCTCGATGCAAATTGACGGCCTACACTACCTATCAACGTTGCGAGTGTGTCAAGCAACTCTTTATTGTTTGTCGGCTGTGAGAGTAGCACCCTCAGATGATTGTCCTCATAGGTGTAATCTGTCGGGTTTATGTATATGCGCTTACTCTGCAATAGCTTCTCGTATAGGAGTTTGGCTTCGGGAAAGAGTAGTAGGATGTAGGGGTGGGATAGGAGTGTTGTCACCTCACTGAGCATATACATGCCTTGTGTCTGGTCGAAGCCTCTTGTGTGTAAGTCCAGGTAGGAGTTCATTAGCGTGTAGGGAGCTGTCTGCGCGAGTTTGAATCCCATGGTGATGTTTACGTTCTTCACCTTATCGCTCGGTAAGGCATGTAACACGGGTTGCACGATGTCCTCGTTGCAGAGCACAACGGCAGTTTCTTCTTCACATTCGGTGAGGTTGTCGCTCACCCAGGTGTTCAGATAGCGTGCTTGGGCATTGTCGGTCGATGCGCTGATGTAAGTTATCTCGGGAAGAAAACGCAAGTTCTCGTACAGCGTGTCGTCCTTCAGGGCATTGCCGTAGCGCAAGATGTTTTCACGTACGAATGTGCCAGCCTCGTGGTGCTCATTGTCGTAATAGTAATGATCGTAATCCCAATAAAAAAGGGCCTTCCCGCTTTCTTTGAGGCGTTTGAATAGCTCTTGCTCTACACTGTTCAGCACGTTGAAGCCTACTACGATATACCGATCGTAGTTGAGGCGCTTGGTTTCGAAGTGTTCTATGGCATCGCGATAGAGCATGCCTTCGTAGGCGCTACCTTTGGCCTTGAGTGTAGAACGCAACTCTTCGTATATCTTGCCCATTACTTGCCATAGCTCGATGAAGCGTTTCTTCAATTCAGTTTGCTGTGTCTGGCTATGTAGGCCTGCAAAGAAACGACTCAGCAGTTCGCGTTGTTCGGGGGTGAGGTAGTCGAATTCTCCCTCAATCTCCTTGATGTCGGCGAGGTTCACGAAGAGCCGTTCGGCTTCTACGAGATTCTTGTCAATGTCATCAAAGTCGGCCAACATCAGTTCGCCCCAATAATAGAAGTCGTCTAATGTCTCGGTGCTTCCTGTCAGTCGACAGAAAATTTCATGCAGCATGCACACCGTACGTATCGTCGTATCCTTTTTCAGGTCTGACAGGCGTCCAAAGAGTTCGTCTATCGTCACATAAGATGGAGACCAAAGCGGATGGCCGGCGCACTCGTAGAGGTAGCGGTCTAACCATAGTCCAGCACGCTTACCTGGGAATATTACTGCTGTACGACTCAGGTCATCGCCGAATTGGCGATAGATATCTTGCGCTACGGCTTGTAGGAAAGGTTTCATTGGATAAAAGAATTTGAAATGAAGAATTGCTCAAAGTCCATAGTTCATGGCTCACGGTTCGCAACTGAAATCCTGAATTATTCCTGCTATGTCATTTTCATCATCGGTCAACGACAGCATCAAGTTCCTGTATTTCCCCTTTTCTGCTAAATGTTGTAGCATGGGGTATACAGGCATCTCTTCGGTCCAATAGTCGGTACCGAGAAAAATCATTGGGCTGGCATATCCGAAGCTCAGATAGTGATTCTGTACGGCATCTTGGAATATTTCCTGCATGGTACCTGCGCTACCTGGTGAGTAGATGACGCCTCCTTTGGCGATGGTGAGAATGCCATCTTCTCGGATAGCGTTCTCAAAGTACTTGGCTATGTGTGTGGCAAAGGGTGTGGCCGGTTCGTGCCCATACAGCCAGGTGGGTACACCGAGGCTCACGTAGTGTGGGTTGGGATAGAGTATTCGTACTCGCATGGCCGTGTCGAGCCATAGGGTGTCTCTGTATGAGGGTGCTTCGGAGAGTATCTCGAGGGCGGTATCCACCTCCTTTTCGGGACGTCCAGCCATCCAAGCTCCCAAATGGGTGGCCTCCATGGCGCCAGGTCCTCCACCGCTAACCATCAGGTATCCTTTTTCGGTGAGACATTGACTTATGTTAACCACTTTTCGGAATGCCGGATTGGTACGTAGTAATCCGTGTCCGCCCATGATGCCCACTACGTGGCGCTCGTCCCATCTGGCGAGAAATTCGTGCATGGCGCAGCTCATGGCGTGGTCGTGTAGAGTACGAGCTAATGTTTCCTTGAAGTCCGTTGATGTCTTTCCCATGCGGAGATAGTGCTCATACACCCTGTAGTCGTAACAGGTATGGTAGCTATCGGGTGATCCAATGATATAACTGTCGTACAGGGCTTCGGGAGTATATAGGTCGTTCCTGAAGCAGCTGAATGGCATCTGTAGCAAATCCTCTACGGATATTATTTTATGGTGTTGTTTACTCTGCATGTTATGCCCCAATGATTTTTCTGTAAAGGTAGCTATTATTCTTTTATATTGCAAACTTCGAATATTTTCTTCACCCGCAACGAAAAATATTAAAGCAGGCTTTGTTTTTCTTTCTTTCTTGTTTGTATATTTGCAGTTGGAAACTTTTTTTGTGAAGATAGGAAATCAATCCATTACGATAATTTAGAATAGGGGAAGAGAATATGAAGAAGATTTTCGTGCTATGTCTACTGCTGCAGGTCTGTTTGTTGGGCTATGCTGATTCGTTGCAAGGTTATATCGATCAATACCGTAATGTCGAAGGGGCGACATACAAGGCTTTCAATCGCGACAGTCATTTAAATGAGGTGCCGGAAGATTCTTTCTCGCCCTTCTCGCTTAAGCTGCGTAGTGGTACGCTCTGGATGATGGGTATAGAGGAGATGGTCGTACTCCGGCTCGATTCGTGTGAGGAACACTTCGGACAAAACTTTGCTGATGGGGTGGAGTGTGCCATTCCGGTGAGTTATACCCTCGTGGCAGAGAACCTTAACAACAAGGTTTATATGAGTAATTACGACGAGGCGTATGCCTATATGCTCCTCGTGAACTACAAGTTGCCTGGGCTCACATTGATGCGTGTGACCAACGGGTTTTTACGTGCTTCACTGAACGATGCGGGCAATGGCATCGCTCCGGACAAGCTGGAGAAGTACCTCGAACAGGAGGCCGAGAAGCTGGGCGAATCGGTGCGTGGAGCAGGCGTAAAGCTTAAGGATGGATGGCGACGCTTCCAAGAACGTGTCAAGGAGTGGGGCAAAGCTGCTGAAAGCTGGGATTTCTATTTATAGACCTTGGTAGACTGAATGAGGCCTGGGCGGTTAGTATACAGCTATGCTAATTGCCGGTGTTTGGCTTTTTTTGTTTTGACAGATCCAGCTTGAAAATAAAGAGCGTGAAATAAACTTAAAACTCCGTCTTATTTGTGTCTTGTGGATTGTGTTTTGTGAAGAATTTGTTAACTTTGCGACCTATAAACTTTTAAATAAATAAATTTTAAGGAGTCATAACAATATGGTTGGAACAATTGATATCCGCGAATTGAACGAGAAGATTGAGCGTCAGAGTGGTTTTATCACCAATTTGATGACAGGT
>JAZOPX010000169.1:0-18724 GCA_045655845.1 Bacteroidaceae bacterium | reverse complement strand
AAAGAACTCTTTCTTCATCACAACCCCAAGGAGTGTCCCTCTCGATTGCGGATGCAAAGGTAGATACTTTTATATTACTGACCAAACATTATCACAACTTTTTTTCGAGATTTTTTAACAATAAACCACAAAATGCTGATTCTCAAACAAAGCTGAGAAATGGCGGCTCGGGAGAATCTATGGATTTTGCCAGATATATGTTGCAAAACATAAAATTTCTAAAAATATAGTTACTCCTCAGAAAGTTATTCACGACAAAAAAGTTACATTTTATCTTCATCGTATCCTTAAAAACATCTATCTTCGCGATATATATAATATAAGAATAATCGCATGATGAAAGTAAAAACATTTGTATGTAATATGCTGCACGAGAACTGCTACGTCATCTATGATGAGACATCGCGTGAGACAGCAGTCATAGACCCTGGCATGTATTGGAACGAAGAGAAGCGACAATTCGATGCCTTCATACGCGAAAATGGGCTACACGTAAAATATATGCTCTGCACGCACCTACATTTTGACCATATCTTTGGCTGTAATTTCATTGAAGAAACTTATGGAGTAAAACTCTCGGCAAATCTCCTTGATAGTGCCTGGGTGAACAACTTCGCACAATCTGCCGGCCGCTTTGGCATCCCCGTGAACGACACGCCCCGCCCCGTCTCACACCCGCTACACGAGGGCGACACATTCACCCTAGGCAACGAGGAACTACGATGCCTCGCTACCCCAGGGCACTCGGAGGGTGGCATGTGTTTCTATCTCCCTAACAGCGCGCTGCTCTTCTCAGGCGACACACTGTTCCAAGGTTCCATCGGGCGTACCGACTTTGAGGGCGGTAGTTACGGACAACTCATCCGCTCTATACAGACCCAACTGCTCACCTTGCCCAGTAATACCATCGTACATCCTGGCCACGGAGAACGAACAACCATAGGTGACGAGGCACAATACAATCCCTATATATAAATATGTAAGATGGTTCTGGAGACTTCCTCACAACAACCTCTTCTCTTCTTATTTTACAAGGGAAAGGTGACCAATCCACATTTTTTGTGTATTTTTGCATCATGATTCGGAAAGACTTTGAAATAATGGCGCCTGTTGGCTCACGTGAGTCATTGGCTGCGGCCATACAGGCTGGTGCCGACAGCATCTACTTTGGCATCGAAAACCTCAACATGCGTGCCCGCTCGGCAAACACCTTCAGCATCGACGACCTGCGCGAGATAGCGGCCACATGCGATGAACATGGAGTGAAGAGTTACCTTACGGTAAATACCATCATCTACGATGAAGACATCACACTGATGCGTACTATTGTAGATGCTGCCCACAAGGCGGGTATCTCAGCCGTTATCGCAGCCGACGTAGCAGTGCTCGACTACTGCAACCGCATCGGACAAGAAGTACACCTCTCCACCCAACTCAACATCAGTAATGCCGAAGCACTCAAATTCTACGCTCGCTTTGCCGATGTGGTAGTGTTGGCTCGAGAACTCAACCTCAAACAGGTGGCTGCCATCTACAAGACCATACAGGATGAGCAGATATGTGGTCCTAAGGGCGAACTTATCCGCATCGAAATGTTCTGTCACGGAGCACTCTGCATGGCCGTATCAGGCAAGTGCTACCTCAGCCTACACGAGTTGGGCGCATCAGCCAATCGAGGTGCCTGCATGCAAGTGTGCCGCAGAGGCTATGAAGTACACCGTAATGAAGAACACACCTACCTCCTCAATGACAAAGAAAGCACTATCGAACTGGAGGTAGACAACAAATATGTTATGTCGCCCAAGGATCTCAAGACCATCCGCTTCATGGATGAGATGATGGAGGCTGGCGTACGCGTGTTCAAGATTGAGGGACGTGCCCGTGGACCCGAATATGTAAAGACCGTCGTGGAGTGTTACCGCGAGGCCATTGACAGTTACCTTGACGGCACACTCACCGAGGAGAAGAAAGACGAATGGGATGAACGCCTGCGCACCGTCTTCAACCGTGGCTTCTGGAACGGATACTATCTGGGGCAACGCTTGGGCGAGTGGACTCGTCACTACGGTTCCAATGCCACCGAGCGCAAGATTTATGCGGGTAAAGGCATCCGCTACTTCTCCAATATTGGTGTAGCCGAATTCCTCGTCGAAGCAGCCGAACTGCACGTGGGCGATAAACTCCTCATCACGGGACACACCACGGGGGCGATGTATGTAACATTGGACGAAGCACGAGTAAACCTCAAACCTGTCGATACTGTAAAGAAAGGCGCCCATGTCTCGTTCAAGGTGCCCGACCGTATACGTCCCAATGATAAACTATACATCATGCGTCCCACAGGCATCGAAGAATAACACCATAAAACCTCCCGACAACATGACCATAGGATACCCCACCAAACCATACTCCGTACCCGTGAAGCGTTACTGCCGCACGATGGATTTGAAGCCCGACGACACACTGATACGTGAATACATCCGCCGCCATAGTGAGGGCGAGGTATGGACAGAGATACTTGCTGGAATACGCGAGGTAGGCATTCTTGAAATGGAGATATACCTCCTCGGCAATCGTCTGTTCATGATTGTAGACACCCCTATTGACTTTGATTGGGATACCGCCATGGCTCGTCTCGCCACCTTACCTCGCCAACAAGAGTGGGAAGACTACATGTCGCTATTCCAAGACTGCAACGCTGGCGATACCGCGACCGACAAGTGGCAAATGATGGAGCGCATATTCTACTTATATGAATAAAACGCCATTTCTGCGATCACACGATTCTGTAAAATTCCACTAAGGCCGTTAATTGTCACACAAGGAACTGCAGAACTATTTCTATACACAAGTATCAAACAAAACTGACTATTCCATGGCGCAACACAACGAATTCGGTAGAATCAGTGAAGATCGTGCGGTTGCCTACCTTATGGCACGAGGATATACAATACGCGACCGTAACTGGAGACTTGGGCACAAGGAACTCGACATCGTAGCGCAGAAGAATGATACTATTGCCATCATTGAAGTAAAAGCACGCAAGAATAATCGTTTCGGTGATGCCATAGATGCAGTAACCGACGAGAAGATCTACAAGATTGTACAGGCTGCCAATGCTTACATACGCTATCATCGCATTGATCTCAACGTAAGGTTTGACATCATCACCTTGACTGGCGAACTTGGGAAACAGAAGATAGAACACATCGAAGATGCTTTCCATTCACCCCTATTCTAAAATTTATAAACTGATACAATAAAGATACTCGCCAGAGATTGCATGGTCTACCCATAAAAAGAGACCCTCCACTGAAATTCAGGGAGGGTCGTTTCTCTATTACCTCGAGGGGAGATTATCCGCCGAAGTCGTCGAAGTGGATCATATCCTTCTCTACGCCGAGGCTGTCGAGGAGGTCGAGCACGGTCTTGGCCATCATGGGAGGACCACAGAGGTAGTACTCACAATCCTCGGGGTTCTCATGCTGCTTGAGGTAGGTGTCGCCCATCACAGGTGCTACGAAGCCAGCGGTGTACTTGATACCTGCTGCATCGGCCTTGGGATCGGGACGGTCCAACGCAAGGTGGAAGTGGAAGTTGTCGAACTCCTTCTCCAATGCGAGGAAGTCGTCGAGGAATGGGATTTCCTCCAATGCACGAGCACCATAGAAGTAGTGCATCTGACGGTCGCGGCACTGACGTGTCTTGAGCATGTGCATGATCTGTGCACGGAGGGGAGCCATACCGGCACCACCACCTACCCAAATCATCTCACGGCCAGACTCGTAGTTGGGACGGAACTCTCCGTAAGGACCGCTCATCATTACCTTATCACCGGGCTTCAAGCTGAAGATGTAAGATGAAGCGATACCGGGCATAACGTCCATGAAGCCGCCACCCTGCTCTTTGGGCTTGAAGGGAGGTGTAGCGATACGTACGTTCAAGGTGATGATATCACCCTCGTCGGGATAGTTAGCCATAGAGTACGCACGCACTGTGGGAGTGTCGTTGGTACACTTGAGGTTGAAGAGACCGAAGTTCTTCCAAGCGGGGAGGTAAGTATCACCGATGAGAGACTTGTCGAAGTCCTTATCATAGTCGATGCTGAATGCGGGAATCTTAATCTGTGCATAAGAACCGGGCTCGAAGTCCATGTGCTCGCCGGGAGGCAATGCCACCTTGTACTCCTTGATGAAGGTTGCCACGTTCTTATTAGAGATAACCTCGCACTCCCATTCCTTAACGCCCATTACAGACTCGTCAACCTTGATAGACATGTCGCCCTTCACCTTTACTTGGCAACCGAGACGCCAGTTATCTTGCTGCTGCTTACGAGAGAAGTGACCCTTCTCAGAGGGGAGAATCTCGCCACCACCTTCTAATACCTGACACTTGCACTGGCCGCATGAGCCCTTACCACCGCAGGCAGAAGAGAGGAAGACACCATTTGAAGAGAGTGTATTGAGCAGGGTTGAACCGCTCTCCACTTCGAGTTCGTTCTCGCCATTGATAGTGAGCTTCACTGAACCTGAAGCCACGAGATACTTCTTAGCTACCAAAAGAATGGCAACGAGGAGAAGTATCACTGCGAGAAAGACGATGATACTCGATAAAATCAAATTCATATTATCCATATTACTTATTCCTCCTATTATTAGATGTTAAGACCAGAGAAGCACATGAATGCCATAGCCATGAGACCTACAGTGATGAAGGTGATACCAAGGCCACGGAGAGGCTTGGGCACGTCAGAGTACTGCATCTTCTCGCGGATAGCTGCCAAGCCGACAATAGCAAGCAACCAACCGATACCTGAGCCAAGAGCATAAGCCACTGAATCCATCACAGAACCAATATACTGTGTACTTTTAGGATCCATGGTGATGCGCTGCTGCATGAAGAGCGAAGCACCCATGATGGCACAGTTCACAGCGATAAGAGGCAAGAAGATACCGAGCGAAGCATACAGCGAGGGGCTGAAGCGCTCAACTACCATCTCAACCAACTGCACGATACCTGCAATCACGGCAATAAAGAGGATAAAGCTCAAGAAACTGAGATCAATACCTTGACCTCCAAGGAGGAGTCCAGGATTCAGACCACCATTCTCGGCGAGAATCTCAGTTTGCAACAGATAGTTCACGGGAAGGGTAACAAGCAACACGAAGGTTACCGCTACACCAAGGCCGAGAGCTGTCTTCACATTCTTTGATACGGCAAGGTAAGAACACATACCCAAGAAGAATGCGAAAATCATATTGTCCACAAAAATAGAGCGGACGAAAAGACTAATAAAATGTTCCATAAATTTCTTCTTTAATAATTGTCAATTAGTAATTGTCAATTAGTTCTGTTCTTCTTGCAACTCAGTATGACGGGCACGCTGGTACCAGATGATGCAACCTACGATGATGAGGGCTGCGGGGGGCATCAGCATAAGGCCGTTGTTGATATAACCATGCTCATAGCACCATTTGGGAACGACCTCATAGCCGAAGAGGCAACCGCTACCGAAGAGCTCACGGATGAAGGCTACGATAACGAGGATCTTGGCATAGCCGAGACCGTTACCGATACCATCGAGGAATGAAGCCCAAGGACCATTGGCCATAGCGAATGCCTCGAGGCGACCCATGAGGATACAGTTGGTGATGATAAGACCTACATATACTGAAAGCTGTACGCTCACGTCGTAGGCGAACGCCTTCAAAATCTCACTTACGATGGTTACCAACGCAGCACACACTACCAACTGCACGATGATACGTATACGATTGGGGATGGTGTTGCGGAGCAACGAGATAATCACGTTGGCCATAGCCACGATAACAGTCACAGAGAGACCCATTACGATAGCGGGCTTGAGCTGGGCGGTTACTGCCAATGCCGAACAGATACCAAGTACCTGCACGGTAACGGGGTTGTTCATGCCCAGAGGAGTCTTCAGCGCCTCCATATTCTGCTTTGAAAATAATGACATAACTGTTTCCTCCTATTATTATTCGTTAACAACTTCAATTACTTCGGCGGGAACCTCAGCGGCACATGCCGTACTGTCGCAAGCGGTTGCGCAGCATGCCTTCTCGCATTGGGTAAGGTAAGGTGTGTAGTAACCAAGGCAGGCCTTGAGCATCTTATCCACACCTTCAGATGTAATGGTACCACCAGAGATTGCATTTACTTCGCAAGTTTCATCTGCCACTTTCTTTTTCACACTGATAACGGGCTTACCATCCTTCACTGCATACTTACCGATGAAAGGATTCTGAAACTTCTCACGATTGGTTATCTCTGCGCCAAGACCTGGAGTTTCTCCTTGGTGCGAGAAATATACACCATAGATAGTTTCCTTGTCAGCATTGAGAGACACATAACCCCAAATGGGGCCCCACAAACCTGCTCCGTAAAGGGGAATCACATACTTGGGCTCACCTTCAACTTCACAAACATAGATGGGGAGTTGCTGGCCTTTTTTCTTACCAATATTGCTTGATTTAACACCAAATGCACCGGTTGTATCAATCACGTTACCCACAGTGTCAAGCAACAATTCTTCCTTAACGCATTTTGTATACATTGCTTCAGTAGTATCTGCAGCAAAAATATTGAGCGACGCAAGAATTTGTTTTTTCTTGTCAAGATCTTCCTTCTGCTGTTGTATTGGTTTGAGTGAAGAAGATACGAAGGCCAAGAGGAATGCTACGATAACAACCATAACCGAAGCATATATAAATATGTAGGAATTCTTATTCGTATTCATAATAGTATTCGATTATATAGGTTATTACTTGCTGTTAGCAGCGCGCTTTGCACGCTTTGATACGTTAGCCTGGTATACGTAGTAGTCGATGAGCGGAGCAAAGAGGTTCATCAACAGGATGGCGAGCATCATACCTTCGGGGTAACCGGGGTTGAGTACGCGGATGAGTACGGCTACGACACCGATGAGGAAACCGTAGATGTACTTACCACACTCGGTACGGCATGAGGTAACGGGGTCGGTAGCCATGAACACAGCACCGAAGCAGAAACCACCAAGCACGAGGTGCTCGTACCAAGGCATCATAGCGATAGCGTTCTCGGGGTTACCAATCTGGTTGAATACCCAAGCCATGAGGCCACCACCAACGAATACGCTGAGCATGGTCTTCCATGAAGCTACGCCAGAGCCCAAGAGGATGAGGGCACCGAGGGCGATAGCCACTACGCTAGTCTCACCGATAGAACCGGGGATGAAACCCCATACCATGTTCATATCAAACGCGGGGGCTAGTTCCTCAGCTACTTTGATGTCGAAGGCATTCATGTTAGAACTTACATTTTTTAGAAGTTCCTCAGTAAGAGGATTTCCAACCTGACCAAGAGCGGTAGCAGCGGTGTAGCCGTCGATGTCGGCACCAAGACCGCAGATAGCCTGGTCGGCTACCCAAACGGCGTCACCAGAGATTACGCTGGGGTATGCAAAGAAAATGAACGCGCGTGTAACGAGCGCTACGTTGAAGATGTTCATACCGGTACCACCATAGATCTCCTTAGCGAAGATTACAGCGAAGGCGGTAGCCACAGCGATAATCCACAAGGGAGTACCCACAGGTACAATCATGGGGATGATAAGACCTGACACGAGGAAACCTTCGTGAATCTCTTCACCCTTCCACTGAGCCACGGTGAACTCAATAGAAAGACCTACAATGTATGCAACGATAATTTTAGGCAACACTGCGAGGAAGCCATAGCCAAATACCTCCATAAAAGCAGGCATTGACTCCAATACTCCCAACTCAACAGCTGCGGTGTAGTGTTGGAAACCTACATTATACATACCGAAGAGCAGTGCAGGCACGAGGGCCAAGCACACCATGATCATCATACGCTTGCTATCGAAGCAGTCGTGGATGTTGGTACCGTTCTTAGCGGTATGGTTGGGCACGAAGAGGAATGTCTCGAACCCGCCGAATACTGAACGGAAAGCGTGGAGCTTGCCACCCTTCTCGAAGTTCGGCTTAATTTTATCTACTAATTTTCTCAATCCCATAGCTTATTCCATTTCAGCGCGCAACTTCATCAGTCCTTCGCGAACGATGCGCTGCAGCTCAAGTTTAGACGAATCTACAAATTCACACAGGGCAAAGTCTTCGGGAGCTACCTCATAGATACCTGCACCTTCCATCTTCTCGATGTCACCAGCGATGATAGCCTTGATGAGGTATTCGGGGTAAATGTCCATGGGGAACACTTTGTCGTACTCGTTAGAGTTGATCATGTGACGCTCCTCACCCTTGAGACGTGCATCGAGCACATACTCTCTGCAGGGAAGAAGTGCACTGATGTAAGCACGGCTTACGCTGAACTCCTTGAAGCGAGGCATAGCCCAACCGAGCATTTCGTGCTTGTCGCTACCATCGGGGATAACGGTTACCATGTTTGCAAATGCACCGAGGTAACCCTCTTCTGTAGTAACAGGACCTGTGAGCACGTTACCGTTGATGATACGGTTTACGCAACCACCCTTGATGCGGCCACCTACAATGTCACTCATCTGAGCACCGAGGACAACCTTGCTGTAAGCGGGGTTCTCAACTTGTGAACCAGCCACAGCGATGGTGCGAGTAAAGTCAACAACACCCTTATCGAAGAGACGACCGATGAAGATAACCTCCTCGGCACCAACAGTCCACACGACATCACCCTTATTGATGGGCTGTATGTGGTTGATCTGCACGCCAACATTACCTGCGGGATGCTTACCCTTGAATGTTACGACCTCTACGTTCTTGGCATCCACAATGGCAGAGCACTGCTGCTTATTGCTCACACCGAGGAAGGTGGGAGCCATCTTAGCCAATGCGCTGAGACCTACCTGGAAGTCTACCTCATTACCCTTAATCACATACTCGAAGTCGGGAGCGAGGGGCTTGCTGTCGAAAGCCGATACGAAGATTGCCTTGGGACGAGCATCGGGGTTGGCAACCACGTCGTAGGGGCGCTGGCGGAGGAATGCGAACATACCGCTCTCGAGCAACGCTTCTTTCACTTGTTCACCATTGAGAGAGTGAACACTCTTCACACCAAAGTTCACTGACTCCTGCTTGGCATCGGCTGTAACAACGACGCTCATCACCTTACGGCGAGCACCACGGTTCACAGCAGCCACAACACCTGATACAGGGCTTACGAACTTCACTTCAGGATGCTTCTTGTCAACAAACAGAGCCTCCCCGGCCTTGACATGCTGGCCCTCGGCAACAACCACCTTAGGAGTTACGCCTACGAAATCATCGGGTACGAGAGCGTACTGCTTCGATGCTTTCACGGCTACCAACTCCTTCTCGGCAGCGCCTTTAAGCTTAATGTCCAAGCCTTTTCGTAATTTAATTACTTCTGGCATAATGTTTATAATGAATAATTAACTTAAATAAACTATCGTAAATTCGTGCAAATTTAGTGTAAAAAATCGATTATGCGAAGACAATATCAATTTATTTACAGATTTATATAAAAGATTTGATATTTCGCTCTACTTACGTTATCTTTGCGGATTGAACATGAAGCGTCGCAGATACATACAAATAGCTCTTGCTTTGGTGGTGTTATTCATCATCGGAGCATCCATGCTCGTCAACTCACCGCGAGTGCAGCAGCGTGTGTCTGTCCTCATTGCCACGGAGTTAGAGAATCACATAGGAACCCGAGTCAGCCTTGGTGGAGTGCGTTGGCTGTTCCCCACCGACATCATCATAGACGACCTTGCCATCGACGACCAAGAGGGCGAGCCCCTCATCTCGGTAAGTCGACTGGCCGCCAAGGTCGAGTGGATGCCCCTCATCCTGCATCGCCAACTATCGATACGCAACATCCGGCTCTTCAGTCCCGACATCAACCTCTACAAAGCCAGCGCCGAGGATGACTACAACTACCAATTCCTGATTGACGCCTTTGTCAAGGATAAGAAAGAGAAGGCTCCATTGGACCTCTCGCTACGCATCAACACATTAGCGGTACGGGATGCCCGTTTCAACCACCATATAGGAACAAGACACGAGACTCCAATAACAGAGGGAGACAGGTCTTTGAGCGACGTTCTGAATTCTTTGAGCATCTCAGACCTCTCTGCACAGCTTGCCCTAAAGATGCTATCGGCCGACTCGGCGAGCCTCATCGTGCGCCACGTAGAGTTCAAGGAACAGTCGGGTTTACAACTCAACGACCTTTATTTCCGATTCGTAGGCAATCGACAAGGGGCTACGCTAGCCAATTTTCAAATAGATTTTCCACATAGCTCACTACGCCTCGATACGATTTGGGCCTCCTACTCGACTGAGATGAGCAATCCCATCGTCAAGGGAGGCATCTTGCCCTCCTCACACATCACCCCATGCGATTTCGCATGGTTGATACCACAAGTGGTCGGCCTCAGCGAGAAAATATATCTCGGAGCCAATTTCATCGGTAGTCCACAGCGCATTAATGTAAAGTCGCTGAACCTACACACCGCCCAACACGATCTCTCCATTCATGCCGATGGCAGTTGGACTCCCGCTCCTCAAAACAGCAGCCTCCTTCACTCACTTGGTAAGATAAAAGGCAGTGCAACCGCCACTATGACCCCAAAAGCATGGGAGTTGCTTGCCCAACAGGCTCCCGACATTTACAGCCAGATACCCGAAGAGATTGTCCGCATAGGCAACATGACCGTAGTAGGCGATCTCAACCACGACAGCAAGCAGACCAATCTAGACCTGCAGGCCACAACGGACGCAGGAAAACTGGTCGCTCACCTCGACCTCAACGAGCAGGGGCACTACACCGCCACGCTGCGAGGCAACGACATACACGTAGCACAGGTCATTCCCGTGAGTCCCCTCACCCATACCAATCTCGCCATGCAGGCAAGGGGTGACATCTCATGGAGTACAAATAGCACGACACAGCAATCTCCCTCGGACGAATGCAGCAAGAGCCGCATACAACTTGCCCTCCTCAATTCCCATGCCGATTTGGCTCTCACCCATGCCCAGTTATACGGATACGAGCATGAGCGCATTGAGGTAAGCGGCGACTATGCCCCTAAGAGCTATAGTGGCACGCTCCATTTCGATGAGTCGCATGGCCGACTAAACCTCGAAGCGGCATACGACACTAAAGGAAACACCCCGCACTATAGCGTGACGCTCCGTGCTGATAGCCTCGACCTCCACGCCATGCACCTCATTCCCCTCCACGAGGGGCACACCTTCAGCACTCGGCTCAACGCCGACCTGCGCGGACACGACATCGACCACATCGTGGGCAAGGTCCTTGTCGATAGCCTCACCATGCACCGCCCCACGGGTGATTACCGAATTAAGGAGGTGGCCCTCTATGCCAGCGATCCTCGCAACAAGATGCTGTCACTGAAGTCAGACTTCATGGATGCTACATTCCGTGGCGAGCTCACATATCGTTCACTCGCCAATAGTCTTCTTGGGCACCTGCACCACTCGCTACCCTCGCTATGCAGCGACCACGACCACATCGAGCCCGAGCAAGCCAACCTCTGCCTAGCCAACATCGAGGTGTATGACACCGCTCCGCTCCGCGAGCTATTGCTCCTACCCATCAGCAATACGGGCAATGCACAGTTCAGCATCTTGGTCAATGATGCCGCAGGCGAACTCAAGGCCACCGCTACGGTGCCCCAAATAGAATATGACGGCAACCTATTCAAAGGAGTGTCGCTCGACCTTCACTCCATGTCGCAGGGCCTCAACCTGCAAGCTGGAGCCACGCTGGACAATGCCGACACGCCAACCCTCACCGCCAACCTCATCACAAAGGCTACAGACGACGTGGCAGACCTCGCGCTGCTGTGGAGCAGCAATCCTGCGGGAGTCTTCGAAGGCACCTTCAACACCCGAGCCATCCTGGCACTCGACGAAGACGATCACCTGGACATCACCTTTGAAACAGACAGCACGAGCGTCACCCTCAACCATTCGGAGTGGAAGCTAGACCCCTTCAGCATGAACATAGCTCCCAGGCATATTGCCATCGATGGGCTACACTTTGCCAGCGACAGCACCCAGCACCTTAGCGCCAATGGTGTGATTGCCTACCACGATACCGACACGTTGAAGGTCAACTTTACGGGCCTCGACCTCAGCTACCTATTCTCCATTGTTGACCTTAAGGGAATCTCCTTCGATGGCACAGTGAGTGGCCATGCCGACATGGCTAACCTCTACAGCCCACAGCCCTACATTGACGCTACCGTAAAAGCACAGGATTTCACCTTCTGCAAAGGTCCCTTGGGTGATCTTGACGGACACATCTATTGGAATCAGGAGAATGAACAGTTACAGTTCAACGCCGACATATGGGAAGACCCACAACATGTGAGCATCATTGATGGCATTGTCGATCTCAGGCAGTCCGAGCTATGGATTGACGTCAGTGCCGACAGCACCAACGTTGCGTTCCTCAACGGGATGCTGGGCAGCTTCATGAGCGATATTACGGGACATGCCTACGGGCACCTCACCGTGGGTGGCCCCATGAAGGCCATCAACCTGGACGGCATGCTCCTTGCCGATGCAGCGTTTGACATCATCCCCACTGATGCGCGCTACCATTTCCGCGACACGGTGCGCTTCATGCCAGACGTGATATTTTTCAACGGAATCGAAGCCTTCGACGAACGTGAGCAAAAGGCCATCATCAACGGCACTGTCAAGCACGATGCGCTCAAGAACTTTGCCGCCGACCTCTACGTCGATGCGCAGAACCTGCTCGGAATCGACCTTCCCGACACGGGTCACGACAGTTTTTATACCACCATCTATGGTACGGGAGGCATACACATTACTGCCTCGCCTACCGACCCGCTCGTCATTGACATACAAGCACAGACCGAGAAGGGATCAGTCTTCGCTCTCAACCTCGCCCCGCAGAACGAGTCGTCGAGCGAGAGTTTCATCACCTTCACCAACCATACTGACACGCGCAACACCCCCACGGTAACTAACCGTAACAGCGGCACACGTCGTAGACGAACTTCCGAGACCATCTCACCCACCGCTATTAACATCAGCGCCCAGGTGACTCCCGATGCCATGCTCAAGCTGGTGATGAACCAGGCTCTTGACGATCATATCAGCATATCGGGTACAGGTGATTTACAAATTAATGCTCAAGGTTCCGACATCAAGCTCTTCGGCACCTACACAGCCAACCGCGGCTTCTACAAGCTGAATCTACAAGATGTCATCAACAAAAACTTCGATGTTCTTCCTGGCAGTACCGTCTCATTCGATGGCGACTACATGGATGCCCGCCTCAACATCACCGCGCGCCACGTCGTCAACTATGTTCCCCTCAAGGACCTCAATCCCGAGCTACCGGGCAATGCACACGTCAATTGTCTACTCCACATAGGAGGTACCCTCAATGCCCCCACCCTCACCTTCGACCTTGAGCTTCCCAAGAGCACCGAGGAGGAGCGTGCCATGTTACGCAGCTACACCAGCACCGAGGAGCAGATGAGTCTGCAATTCATCTATCTGCTCGGTTTGGGTAAGTTTTACACTCCCGATCTGGCAGCACAAGACAATCAGGGTACGGGCAACGTGGAGTCATTCATCAGTTCTACCATATCGGGACAAATCAACAACCTGCTCTCTAATATCATCAGCAACGAGAATTGGAACTTTGCCAGTAACCTCCGTGCCGAGAATATGATGACGGGGGATAGCGACCTGGGCGGTGAGAACTGGGAGAACATGGAGATTGAGGGCATCCTCGAAGGGCATATGCTTGACAACCGCCTCCTCATCAACGGCAGTTTCGGCTATCGCGAGAACCCCATGTATGCCACCAACTTCATCGGTGACTTTGACATCCGTTACCTGCTCACTGGAGGCATCAGTCTTAAGGGCTACAACAAGACCAACGACCGCTATTTCTCGCGCACCTCGCTCACCACTCAGGGCATAGGACTCGTGTTCCAGCGCGACTTTGAGCATCTGCTTCCCCGCCGTAAAGGGTCTACAAAGGCAAAAGACAAGCAGGAATAATATCCCAGGACAGAGAAAGGGAATTCAAAGAAGCAGGCCAATCCTTATTCCTTCAACGACCTATCCTCCTTTTCTCATTCATAAAAAAGCTAGATATCGCTTAGCTATTCTTTCCTTTGAGTATTTCTTCGAGGCGGAACATTTCGTCACGATACTGCGCAGCTTCGGCAAAATTGAGTTGCTTAGCAGCCTCCTGCATGAGCTTACGCGTGCGAGCAATGCTCTTCTCCAACTGACTACGCGACATATACTCCACAATGGGATCGGCTGCGACACCAGGTTGAGCATGGAAAGATGAGCCGAAGGTCGCTGACCGAAGTTGAGAGTCGGTTTCTGACTTGCCTGCCATGCCCTCTTCTCCTTGTGAGAGGGAGAGGCTGTTCCTGATCTCCTTCTGTATCTGTTGAGGAGTGATCCCGTGAGCTTCGTTGTAGGCAAGCTGCTTCTCGCGTCTACGATTGGTTTCACTGATGGTCTTGGCCATGCTGTCGGTAATCTTGTCGGCATACATGATAACACGGCCATTGACATTGCGTGCCGCACGGCCAGCAGTCTGCGTCAGCGAGCGATGATTGCGTAGAAATCCCTCCTTATCGGCATCGAGGATGGCCACAAGCGAAACCTCAGGAAGGTCAAGACCTTCACGCAAGAGGTTCACACCGATGAGTACATCATACTCACCGCGACGCAGTGCGTTCATGATTTCCACACGCTCCATGGTGTCCACATCGCTATGGATGTAATTGCATCGCACCTGATGATTGAGAAGATATTCGGTCAATTCTTCTGCCATGCGTTTGGTGAGTGTAACCACGAGGGTACGTTCGTCACGCTCGGCACGCACGAGGATCTCTTCCATGAGGTCATCAATCTGATTCAACGTAGGACGTACATCTATAATAGGATCGAGCAAGCCAGTGGGGCGGATGACCTGTTCTACCACCACACCTTCACTCTGTTCCAGTTCATAATCAGCGGGGGTGGCACTGATGTAGACAACTTGATTGGTCATCGTCTCAAACTCCTCGAACTTGAGCGGTCGATTATCCATGGCAGCGGGTAGTCGAAAGCCATACTCTACCAGGTTCGTCTTACGGGCCCGATCGCCGCCATACATCGCATGTATCTGAGGCACACTCACATGACTCTCATCAATGACCATAAGGTAGTCCTTGGGGAAGAAGTCGAGCAGGCAATAGGGTCGCGTACCCGCCTCGCGACCATCGAAGTAGCGCGAGTAGTTCTCTATGCCCGAGCAGTGACCAAGCTCTCGCAGCATCTCCATGTCGTAGGTGACGCGTTCGTGCAGGCGTTTGGCTTCGAGTGGCTTACCCACTTCGCGGAAGTACTCTACTCGCTTTGCCAAGTCATCCTCGATCTGGTAGATAGCTTGCAGAGTGCTCTCCTTGCTCGTCATGAAGAGGTTAGCGGGATATATTTTATAGGCATCATAGGTATTCATACGCATGCCACTCACTGATTCTACCTCCTCGATGGCATCAATCTCATCGTCCCAAAACTGTATGCGCAGCACTTCATCGGCATAGGCCAAGTAGATGTCTACCGTATCACCTTTGACGCGGAAATTACCGCGATTGAGTTCCAAATCGTTGCGCACATAGAGACTATCTACCAATCGACGCAGAAGGACGTTACGGTCGAGCTTCATACCTACCTTCACCTCAATCATGCTGTTGTAGAACTCCGCGGGGTTACCCATACCATAGATACACGACACCGACGACACCACGATGACATCCTTTCGGCCCGAGAGCAGAGCTGAGGTGGCCGACAGGCGCAACTTGTCAATCTCGTCGTTGATAGCAAGATCTTTCTCTATATAGGTATCCGTCGAGGGGATATAGGCCTCAGGCTGGTAGTAGTCATAGTACGACACGTAATACTCCACTGCATTGTGAGGGAAAAAGCTCTTCATCTCACTGTAGAGCTGTGCAGCCAGCGTCTTGTTGTGGCTAAGGATGAGGGTCGGACGATTTACATTCTTGATGATATTGGCAATGGTGAAAGTCTTTCCCGAACCCGTCACACCCAACAACGTCTGGGCAGGCACACCACTGAGTATTCCCTCGGTGAGCTGTGCGATGGCCTCGGGTTGGTCGCCCATGGGCTGGTAGTCTGAGATGAGTTCAAAATCCATAGTGAAGACAAAATAAGTGTAAGGTTAGAGATCTTCTGCGTTGCAAATATAGCCATTCTTTTAGTAACAACATAGGAGTTGTCCTATAATTATAGTTTTTTACAATGTTCCATACTCAAACAACTCTCTCCCCATAGAGCCAGGCCCCCGTGCATTTTTCACCCCAGTTGCAAACCTTTTGCATCGCATGGTGTTGTATAGTCAGAGCAACAGCAACAGCTGCTACCTTAATAACTTTTTCTTAATCATCCAATCAATCGGGCTACTTCTCTTAGTGATAAGGGGAGTAGTTTTTTGTTCCTTTCTTAAAGAAGGATAAACTCTCAGCCTGTAGCGAACATTTTGGCCATACAGGCATTATAACTGAACCATTTTGTTTAACCCTTAAAACCAAGAACAATTATGACCCCAATGAAAAGAATGTACCGTCAGGACTGGGTACCGAGCATCTTCAGTGATTTCTTCGACACCAACTGGATGGGCCGCACCAAGGCTACCGCCCCCGCCATCAATGTCATCGAGAAGAAAGACGAATATAAGGTTCAGGTGGCCGCACCTGGCATGACCAAGGACGACTTCCGTATACACCTCGACGAGGCTGGCGACCTGGTCATCACCATGGAGAAGTGCTGCAACTGCGACGAAAAAGATGGAAAGGAGTGCAACGAACCGAAGGGCGAATGCAAAGACAAAGAGTGCAAGGAGCCCGAATGCTGCGACGAGAAGGAATGCAAATTCCTTCGCAGGGAGTTCTCCTATGCCAAGTTTGAGCAAGCCCTCGTACTCCCCGACGATGTAGACAAGGCCCACATCAAGGCCAAGGTGAAGCATGGTGTACTCCACATCAAACTTCCCCGCAAGGCTGCCGAGGAGAAGCCTCAGACACAGCAGACCATAGCAATCGAGTAATGAGTCTGTGCTGAAATGAAATTCTGAGCCTAAGTCTTAACATCACGTCGTCATTCTGAGCGTAGCGAAGGGATTCCTCACCACATGCGAGAGCCTTCACTTTGTTCAGAATGACTTTAAAGTTCTCTTATCACTCCCATACCTAACTCCTAACTATATGAAAACCTCCCTACTCTCTCTTGCCCTCTGCGGATTATGTACCGCCGCTATGAGCCAAAAAGTAGACAACAGTACCATCTCCACCTTTGACCTCGACCGTTATCTGGGCAAGTGGTACGAGATAGCCCGCTACGACCACTCCTTCGAGCGTGGGCTCGTGGGCAATACAGCCATGTATACTCTGCGCGACGATGGCAAGATCAAGGTCCTCAACAGTGGATACATCAACACCCTCGACGGTCCCTACAAGGAGAGCGTCGGCAAGGCCAGGGCAAGGAAGAACGGCATGCCCGGACAATTGGAAGTAAGTTTCTTCGGTCCCTTCTATGGCGACTACGACATCCTCGAACTGGCTCCCGACTACTCCTATTCCGTGGTAGGCAGCAGCAGCCCCAAGTACCTTTGGATTCTGAGCCGTACCCCACAACTAAGTACCGCCACAAAGGACAAGATACTGCGTAACCTACGCCATCGCGGCTACGACACGAGCAAACTCATCTGGGTAGAACAGCGGTGAGCGGTGAGATGTGAGCGATGTAGAGTTTCCGTCTTTGACTTCGTCGAAGTTGCTACGCTCGGCAGAGCCTGCAAGCAGTCTTTGCTCTCGCTCACCCGCAACTTTCCACTTTCATCTTTCCACTTTCCACTTGTTAAGTCTTTCCACTTTCACACCTCACTTGCCGCGATTGATGATGTAGATGCCACACATGGCCAGTAGAGTGGCCGCAAGATATTTCCAGTAGAACGGCTCGCCCAGGCAGAGGCATGAGGTGAGCACTCCTACGACGGGGATAAGCGAATTGAAGATGGCTACCTTGCCTACGGGATTGCAGGTTATCAGTTTGTTGTATAGTGCAAAGCCAAGGGCCGAGATACCGATGAGCAGGCCCAGTATCACCAATCCGTAAAGGGTAATCTGTGGCAGCGTGCCCTGCATGAGCAAACTGGGGATGATGAGCAACAAGCCCCCGAAAAAGAGACTATAGCCAGTTCCTACGAAGACGTCGACACGTCGAGAGAGTCCGCGCGTTAGGAGACTGGCAAAGGCAGAGCAGCAGGCATTGAGAATAATCATGCCATCGCCCATGAAGGTGAACTGTCCGCCACCACCCTTGCCAATGTTTAGGATGAAGATACCCGTGAGGCCGATGCAGCAGCCGAGAATCTTCCTCGGGGTAAGGCGGTCGCTCTTGAAGAAGATGCAAGCCAGGATAACAACCAAGAATACGCTCAACGAGTTGATGATGGCTGCCCTCGCTCCATCGCTATGTGATAGACCGATATAGAAGAACGAGTAGTGCAGCGTGGTATTGAGTAGGGCAAAGATGAGCATGTACCCCCAGTCCCTGGGTCGCGACACACGAAAGTTGCGCCCTGTAACTGCCGCAATGGCGAGGAGGATACCTCCCGCCAAGGCAAAGCGTATGCCAGCGAAGAGCATCTTGCT